>JAHECT010000046.1 GCA_024641605.1 Micrococcales bacterium | reverse complement strand
AGGCCTTCTTCGGGGTGGTGGGCCGCGACCGCGACGTGCGCCTGGTCCTGTGGGGCCACGACCACCACTACGAGCGACTGTCCCTGGTGTCCGGGCGGGTCACCGGGTTCGTGGTGGGCACGGGGGGCGCCGCGCCGTACCCCGTCGCCCGGCCGTACCGACCCTCCTCGCGCAAGGTCGTGTCGGGGCGCTACGGCGTGCTCGACCTCTGGCTGCGCCCCCGCGGGTTCACCTTCCGCTTCACCTCAGGAGACGGGGTCGTGCGCGACTCGGGCTCGCGCTCCTGGTGAGGTCGTCCCGAGGTCGCAAGGGCAGCGGCCGAGGGCGGGCGTGTGATTCCATGCGGGGAGAGGTGCAGGAGACCTCGGGCCCCGGCGATCCCGGTGCCTGCGGTCCCCGCGCCACCGACGGCACCCGCCAGGAGGTCCACCCATGACCGCAGACGGAGGCCCCGAGCTCGTCCAGCTCCTCACGCCCGAGGGCGAGCGGGTCCACCACCCCGAGTACGACGTCGACCTGACGCCCGAGGAGCTGCGCGGTCTCTATCGCGATCTCGTGCTCGTCCGTCGCATCGACGCCGAGGCCACCGCGCTTCAGCGCCAGGGCGAGCTGGGTCTCTGGGCCCAGCTGCTCGGCCAGGAAGCGGCCCAGGTCGGCTCGGGTCGGGCGCTCCGACCCGACGACTACGCCTTCCCCACCTACCGCGAGCACGGCGTCGCATGGACCCGGGGAGTGCAGCCGCTGTCGCTGCTCGGACTCTTCCGCGGGGTGACCAACGGGGGCTGGGACCCGCGCGAGCGCAACTTCGCGCTCTACACGATCGTGATCGGCGACCAGTGCCTCCATGCGGTGGGCTACGCGATGGGCATCCAGCGCGACGGTGCCGAGCAGGCGGTCATCTGCTACTTCGGCGACGGGGCCACGAGCCAGGGCGACGTCAACGAGGCGTTCGTGTTCTCCGCCGTCTACAACGCGCCCGTCGTGTTCTTCTGCCAGAACAACCAGTGGGCCATCAGCGAGCCGCTCGAGCGCCAGACCCGCATCCCGCTCTACCAGCGCGCACAGGGCTTCGGCTTCCCGGGCATCCGGGTCGACGGCAACGACGTGCTGGCCGTCCTCGCGGTGACGCAGGCGGCGCTCGCGGCCGCCCGCGAGGGCCAGGGGCCGACCCTCATCGAGGCGTTCACCTACCGCATGGGCGCGCACACGACCTCCGACGACCCCACCCGCTACCGCGTCGCGGCCGACCTCGAGGCGTGGAAGCTCAAGGACCCCATCGAGCGGGTCAAGGTGCACCTCGCGCGCACCGGCATGGCCGACGCGGCCTTCTTCTCCTCCGTCGAGGCCGAGGCCGAGGAGCTCGCGGTCCACCTGCGCGACGGCTGCCGCGCCCTGCCCGAGCCGCCCCCGACGTCGATGTTCGACCACGTCTACGCCGAACCACATCCGCTGGTGTCCGCGGAGCGCGCCGAGTTCGAGCGCTACCACGCGCAGTTCGCGGGAGGGGCGAGCTGATGGCCGTCACCACCATGGCGAAGGCGCTCAACGCCGCGCTGCGGCGCGCGCTCGAGAGCGACGACCGCGTCCTGCTCATGGGCGAGGACATCGGCAAGCTCGGTGGCGTCTTCCGCATCACCGACGGGCTGCAGAAGGACTTCGGCGAGTCCCGCGTCATCGACTCCCCGTTGGCCGAGAGCGGGATCCTCGGCACGGCGGTCGGGCTGGCGATGCGCGGGTTCCGTCCCGTCGTCGAGATCCAGTTCGACGGCTTCGTCTACCCGGCGTTCGACCAGATCGTGTCGCAGGTGGCCAAGCACCACGCCCGGTCCAGCGGCGCCACGCGGATGCCCATCACCATCCGGATCCCCTACGGCGGCGGCATCGGCGCGGTCGAGCACCACAGCGAGTCGCCGGAGGCCTACTTCGCCCACACGGCCGGGTTGCGCGTCATCAGCCCGTCCAACCCGTTCGACGCCTTCGTCATGCTCCAGCAGGCCGTCGCTTCCGACGACCCGGTCGTCTTCCTCGAGCCGAAGCGTCGCTACTGGGACAAGGGCGAGGTCGACGTGGACGCGGACCTCGCGTCGGCGATGTCGCCGTACCGGGCCCGGATCCTGCGCGACGGCACGAGCGCGACCGTCGCCTGCTACGGACCGATGGTGCGCACCTGTCTGGAGGCGGCGACCGCGGCGGAGACCGACGGGGTGTCCCTGGAGGTGATCGACCTGCGGTCGGTGTCGCCGCTCGACGTCCCCACCGTCGTGGCGTCGGTGCGCCGCACCGGTCGACTGGTCGTGGTGCACGAGGCTTCGGTCTTCCTCGGCGTGGGTGCCGAGCTGGCGGCGCGCGTCACCGAGGAGTGCTTCTACTCCCTCGAGGCGCCTGTGCTCCGGGTCGGCGGCTACCACACGCCCTACCCGCCCTCGAAGCTCGAGGAGGACTACCTCCCCGACCTCGACCGGGTGCTCGATGCCGTCGACCGCGCGCTGGCGTTCTGAGAGGGGTGGCACCGATGACCGAGGTCAAGACATTCCTGCTGCCCGACGTGGGCGAGGGCCTCACCGAGGCGGAGATCCTCACCTGGCACGTGGCCCCGGGCGACGCCGTCACCGTCAACCAGACGATCGTGGAGATCGAGACCGCCAAGGCGGCCGTCGAGCTCCCCTGTCCCTTCGCCGGCACCGTGACCGAGGTGTTCGTGGCCGAGGGCGAGGTCGTCGAGGTGGGGTCGCCGATCCTGTCGATCGCCGTGGGTGCTGCGCCGGGCGCGGTGCCGGCGGTGGCACCGCCGCCGAGCGCAGAGCCGGCGCCCGCGGGCCCGGACGCTCCCCGCGAGGCCGTGCTCGTGGGCTACGGCGTGCGTCAGACCGGTGCCCCCCGGCGCCGGCCCCGCGTGCTCGCCGCCGACCCCCACGGCACAGCCGCGCCGGAGGCCGGTCCGCCGGGCGAGGCGGTCAAGCCGATGCGGCTGGGTGGCTGGGAGGCCGGACGCCGGCTGGAGGAGACGCTCTCGCGCGCCGACCCGGTGCTCGCCAAGCCCCCGGTTCGTCGCCTGGCCAAGGAGCTCGGGGTGGACCTCGCGGTCGTGGACGCGACCGGGAGCGGTGGTGTCGTCACCCGTTCCGACGTCGAGCGGGCCGCGCGGATCGTCGCCGCATCCGGCGGCGGGCGCGCCGTGGTCGCCGACGGTCCTCGGGTGCTGACCCCTGCGGCTGCCGCGCGGGAGGAGCGCGTCCCCGTGCGCGGGGTCCTGCGGCACATGGCTGAGGCGATGGTCTCGAGCGCCTTCACCGTGCCGCACGTGACCGAGTGGGTCGAGGTGGACGTGACCCGCTCGATGGACCTGCTGGAGGCTCTGCGCGGCCGACCGGAGTTCGAGGGGGTGAAGGTCGGTCCGCTGCTGCTCGTGGCGGCGGGGCTGGTCCGGGCCGCTCGTCGCCACCCGCGCATCAACGCGACGTGGGACGAGGCCGCCGGCGAGGTCGTCGTGAAGCACTACGTCAATCTCGGGATCGCGGCGGCGACCCCGCGCGGGCTCGTCGTGCCCCACGTCAAGGACGCCGACTCCCTCGACCTGCGCGGGCTGGCGGTGGCGCTCGGGGACCTGGTCGAGACCGCACGGGCCGGGCGGACCAGCCCGGCCGACATGACCGGCGGCACCATCACCATCACCAACGTCGGCGTCTTCGGAGTCGACGGCGGCACGCCGATCATCAACCCCGGCGAGTCCGCGATCCTCGCGATGGGCCGCATCGCGGCCAAGCCGTGGGTGGTCGACGGTGCGGTCGTGCCGCGCCAGGTGATGCAGCTGACGCTGTCGTTCGACCACCGTCACGTCGACGGTGCGCTCGGTTCGCAGGTGCTCGCCGACGTCGCCCGGTTCCTCGCCGACCCCGCGACCGACCTCCTCCTCGCCTGACCGGTCGCCCTTCGTCCAGGGCGGTCAGATCGTCGAAAAGCACTGTCCCCAAGGCGGTTTCGCCGGGTCGGGACTGTCGGACCCCCTCCCTAGAGTGGTGTCATGACCTCGACCCCGACCCTCGACCCGGCCTCGCGGCTGGCCGAGCTGGTCGAGGTCGTTGGCGGGGCCGCAGCGCCCCACCCAGACTGCGCAAGGCCCTCGAGGTCCGCGACTCCCACTGCGCCGCACCCGGCTGCCGCATCGACCCCACCCGATGCGAAGCCCACCACGTCCATGAATGGGAGCACGGCGGCGAAACAGACCTCGACAACATGCTCCTGCTCTGCCCCCGACACCGACATGCCGTCCACGAAGGACGCCTGACCATCACCCGTCGACCCGAGCACCCACCCGGACACCCCGACCACTGGGACCTCGCCCCACCACCACGACGAGATCCCTGACCGGCGCGAGCGGCGAGGCGAGCGTGCGGCAGGGCTCGCGGAGCGTGCTCGCCGCGCCGTCTCGCGTCAGGGAGTGATGGACAGCGCCGGCAGCACGCGGGATGCGAGCTCGGCGTCCCCGGCCAGGGCGACCGCGTCCAGCACGTCGGGAGCGGCGGTGTCGAGCCGGCCCGTGGCGAGCCTCGCGAACGTCTCCCAGTCCGTGGTGAGCGAGACGGTCGGCTCCGCGTCGTCGTGAGCAGTGCCGCCTCGGCCGTCCGCGCCGACCGCCACGGTGCGGACGAACTCGACCGGTCCGGCGACCTGCACGCGCAGCACGGTGCCCGCCGGCGCGCCGAGCCCCTTGGCCAGCACGTAGCCCAGCGACGCGGTGATCCGCAGCGCCGAGACCTCCGCCCCCGGGGACCGGAGGTTGGCGGCGAGCCCCGTCGCGCGGCGGATGTCCTGCTCGTGGGTCCAGCTGTCGAAGGTGCGCACGCCCAGCAGGTCGCGCAGCGGCACCGGTGAACCGAAGACACCGGGTACCTGGGTCTCGAGGGTGAGCGGGTCCAGCGCCATGATCTGCGCGAGCCGTACGTCGACCAGCCCCGCCAGCTCCTCGCACGCCTCGGCCTGCGACAGGTGGCGGCGCGCGTCCACGCCGAGCTCGGTGGCCCGGCCGAAGTCACTGCGCACGTGGGGGAACGTGGTCCAGTCCTCGATCACGTGCTCGGGCTGGGGACGCCCGGCGAGGAAGGACTCGATCCACGCCAGGTGGCGCACGACGTCCCCCGTCGACCACCCGGGGCACTCGGTCGGGGCCGCCCACTGCTCGGGGGTCAGCCGGCGACCGAGCTCGACGACCGACTGGAGCGTGCCTTCCCACGCCTCGAGGTACTCACGGGTGCCGTAGGTCTCGGCGGCGAGGCGCGTGTCGGTCATGGCCGTCAGCGTAGGCACGGATCGAGGCCGGCGCGCACGTGCGCCCGGTCCGGCGGCAGGATGGTCGCGTGACGCTGACCGAGGCCTGGGTCGCGCGGTGGCGCGCACGTCCGGACGCGACCACGCTCGTGCGCGCCGACGGCGAGGGCGCGCTCAGCGCCGCCGAGGTCGACACGCAGACCGCGCACCGGGCGCACGCGCTCGCGGCGGCCGGGGTCTACGCCGGGGACCGTGTCCTCCTGTCGTGCGCGCCGTCGCTGGAGACGGTGCTGGCCTACGTCGCGATCCTGCGTCTGGGCGCGGTGGTCGTCCCCGCGAACACGGCGTACACCGCCCCCGAGCTCGCGCACATCGTGGACACCGTCGCGCCCGTGGCCGCCGTCGTCGACGACCCGGAGCGGGTGGGCGAGGCGCTGCCGTCGGGCACCTGGACGGCGGTCGACCTTCCGGTCCTCGGCGGCGCTCCCGCGCCGCTGGACGCTGCGGGGCCGGACGCACCGGCGATGATCGCCTTCACCTCCGGCACCACCGGGCGACCGAAGGGCGCGGTGCTGAGCCGGGGCAACCTCCTCGCCGGGTCCCGCGCACTGGTGAGCGCCTGGGCGTGGACGGAGGAGGATCGTCTCCTGCACGGCCTGCCGATGTTCCACATGCACGGCCTCGGCGTCGGCCTCAACGCCTCGTTCACCGCCGGGGCGTCGGTCGCGGTCCTGCCCCGCTTCTCGGCGGAGACGGTCCCGGGAGCGGTGGCCGCGGTGTCGCCGACGATGTTCTTCGGGGTCCCCACGATGTACGCCCTGCTGCGCGAGGCCGGGGCGCTCGGCTCGCTGCGCGGCCTCCGCCTGCTGGTGTCCGGGTCGGCGCCCCTGGACCCCGCGCTCGCCGCGGCCGTCACCGCCGAGACCGGCCAGGTGCCGCTGGAGCGCTACGGGATGTCCGAGACCGTCATGCTCACGTCCAACCCCCTCGTCGGCGAGCGGCGGCCGGGCTCGGTGGGGCTCCCGCTGCCTGGCGTGGACCTGCGCCTCGGCGCCGGCGACGGCGTCGAGGTCCGCGGACCCAACGTCTTCTCGGGCTACTGGGAGCGCCCCGACGCCACGGCCGAGGCCTTCACCGCCGACGGCTGGTTCCGTACCGGGGACGTCGGCGAGCTCGACCCCGACGGCTACCTCCGTCTCGTCGGTCGCGCGAGCGAGCTCATCATCACCGGCGGCTACAACGTCTACCCGCGCGAGGTCGAGGACGCGATCCTGTCCCATCCCGACGTGGTCGACGCCGCGGTGGTCGGGGCCCCCGACGACACGTGGGGCGAGCGCGTCCTGGCCTTCGTGGTCCTGCGCGAGGGCGCGTCCGTGGACGCGGCGCTCGAGGCGCACGTGGCCGAGCGGCTCGCGCCGTACAAGCGACCCCGCTCCTGGCGCGCCGTCCCCGCGATCCCGCGCAACGCGATGGGCAAGGTCCTCCGCTCCGCCCTCCCGCGGGACTGATCGACTGAGGCCTACCGCGCTCGGGTAGCCCGCAGTTGATCAGTCTCGGCAGGGGGCAGGATGGGCGCATGACCCGTGTCGCGCTGGTGCAGCTGGACGTGTCCGACAGCGAGACGGTCGAGGCGCGCATCGCGCGGACGGCCGGTCTCGTGAGCCAGCTCGGCGACGCGGACGTCGTGGTCCTGCCCGAGCTGTGGCACGTGGGGGCCTTCGACCTCGACGCCGCCCGCGAGCACGCCGAGCCCCTGGCCGGCCCCCTCGTCGCGCGGATGCGCGCCGCGGCCCAGGACGCCGGCGTCCTGCTGCACATGGGGTCCTTCGCCGAGCTCGCGCACGGCCACCGCTACAACACCTCCGTGGTCATCGACCCGTCGGGCGAGGTGCTCGCCACGTATCGCAAGCAGCACCTCTTCGGCTGGGAGGGCGGCGAGCCCTCGGTCATGACCGCCGGCGACACCCTCGTCGTGCTGCCTACCGACCTCGGGGCGACCGGGTTGGCCACCTGCTACGACCTGCGCTTCCCTGAACTGTTCCGCCGGCTCGTGGACTCCGGCGCCGAGACGTTCCTTCTGGCGTCGGGCTGGCCTTCGGCGCGCATCGAGCACTGGTCGGTGCTCGCGCGTGCCCGCGCGATCGAGAACCAGGCGTGGGTGATCGCCTGCAACAGCGCCGGTACGCACGTCGGCGTCGAGATGGGGGGACGCTCGGTCGTCGTGGATCCGCGCGGGACGGTCATCGCGGAGGCCGGCACGGGAGAGGTGGTCCTCGAGGTGGACGTCGACGTCGATGTCGCCCGCACCTGGCGCCGCTCGTTCCCCGTGCTCGCCGATCGTCGGCTCTAGCAGCGCGGCGCGTCTCGGCGCGAGTACCGTCGCTGCTCGTCGGCATCCGCCGTCGGGGTCCGAGAGGTGCGAGCATGACCGAGTCGCTGATCGACGTGCGTGACATGGCGATCGTCCACAAGACGTTCCGCCAGGCCTACACCGAGAGCGCGCAGCTGGTGCGCGCCAACCCGATCCCCTCGGCCGGACGGGTTCAGTTCCTCGCCGACCACATCGACTTCGGCCTCGGGATGCTGCACCACCACCACGAGGCGGAGGACGAGCTGCTCTACCCGCTGCTCCTCGAGCGCGTCCCCGACGAGGCCGAGAGCACGGAGAGCATCGACGGCGAGCACGCGGTGATCAACACCTCGGTCAACGACGCCGAGGCTGCCTGCGCCGCGTGGCGCGCGGACCCGACCGCCGAGTCGGCGTCTGCCCTGGCCGACGCGCTCGACCACGTCAACGAGGTCATGACGCCGCACCTCGACCACGAGGAGCAGGTCATCGTGCCGCTCGCCGCGCGCACCCTCACCCAGGCCGAGTGGGACGAGATCGGCGAGCGCGCCAGGGCGGGCATCCCCAAGACCCACCTGGCGGCGGCGTTCGGGATGGTCACCGAACCGCTGACGCCGGAGGAGGCGACGCTCATGAAGTCGGGTCTCCCGGCCCCGGTCCGCCTGCTCTACCCGATCCTCATCGACCGTCCCTGGAAGCGCTACGCCGACAAGCTGCGTCACGGCACCTGAGGGCCGCGGGTCAGCGGCCCCTGTCCGTGGTGCGGACCGCGACCTCGGCCGTGTCGTAGGTCGTCCATCGCCCTATCGGTCGGCCGCGGTCGAAGGTCCCGGTCCGCATGAGCGTGCCGTCGGCGCGCCACCACGACCAGTCGCCGTGCGGCTCGCCCTCGCGCATCCGGCCCTTCGCCTTGAGCGCCCCGGTGGCGTGGAAGTCCCGGGCAACGCCCTTGCGGTCGGGAGCCATCGAGAGCTGGGCCAGGCGCGTCCTGACGACGGCCGCGATGACCGCTCGCGGCAGCCGGGCGTCCGCGGGGACCGTGATCGTCCCCTTGGTCGTCCCGTAGCCGGCGAGCCGCTCGGCGAGCGCCTCGGTGACCGCCCCGGAGAACGGGACGAAGGACCAGTGGCGTCGGGCGCACGCCAGCCCGGCGACGCTGGTGCCGTCGGCCTGCCAGGCCGGCAGCCCGTACGCCGTCGCCTCGGTCGTGGCCGGCAGCAGGGAGCGCACTGTGGCGGCGGCCGCCGCCAGCCCCGCACGCTGCGGCTCGGGCTGTGCGGCGATCCAGTCGTCGGTGCTCACCCGGCCACGGTAGGACCGGAATCGGCGCGCAGTCACTGGTGTTGGATGTCGACGTGACGAGACGCGCACGGGTGCGGGCACCCGAGCTGACCGGTCGCGGCGGCTGGATCAACACCGGCGGTCGGGCGCTGAGCCTGGCCGACCTGCGCGGCAAGGTGGTCCTCCTCGACTTCTGGACCTTCTGCTGCGTCAACTGCCTCCACGTGCTGGACGAGCTGCGTCCGCTCGAGGAGAAGTACTCCGACGTCCTGGTCACCGTGGGGGTGCACTCGCCGAAGTTCGTGCACGAGGCCGACCACGACGCGGTGCTCGCTGCCGTGGAGCGCCATGACGTGCATCACCCGGTCCTCGACGACCCCGACCTCCAGACCTGGCGGCAGTACGCCGTTCGCGCGTGGCCGACGCTCGCCGTCGTCGACCCCGAGGGCTACGTGGTGGCGCAGATGAGCGGCGAGGGGCACGCGCACGCGCTCGACGCTCTCGTGGCCGAGCTGGTCGCCGAGCACGAGGGGCGCGGCACGCTGCACCGCGGTGACGGCCCCTACGTCCCCCCGCCCCCGCGGTCCGAGCTGCTCTCCTTCCCGGGCAAGGCGGTCGCGCTGCCGGACGGCACCCTCCTCGTGTCCGACACCGCCCACCACTCCCTGGTCCAGCTCGCTGCCGACGGGGCGACGCTGCTGCGCCGGATCGGGTCGGGCGAACGCGGGCTCGTCGACGGCGACGCGACGACCGCACGCTTCTCCGAGCCCAACGGTCTGGCCCTGCTGCCCGCGGACGTCGCCGCCGGGGCCGGCGTGGACGTGGTGGTCGCGGACACGGTCAACCATGCGATCCGCGGCATCGACACGCGCACCTGGACCGTCCGGACGCTGGCCGGCAGCGGCGCGCAGTGGATGCAGGGCGAACCCACCGCCGGGCCGGCCCTCGAGGTCGCCCTGTCGAGCCCGTGGGACCTCGCGTGGTTCGAGGACGCGCTCGTCGTCGCCATGGCCGGCGTGCACCGCCTCGACCGTCTGGACCTCGCCGAGAACACGGTCGCGCCCTACGCCGGGACCACCAACGAAGGCCTCGTCGATGGAGAGCTCCCCGCCGCGTGGTTCGCGCAGACCTCGGGCCTGACGACCGACGGGACGACCCTCTGGCTCGCCGATTCCGAGACCTCGGCGCTGCGCCGCGTCCGCAACGGGCTCGTCCGGACCGAGGTGGGATCGGGCCTGTTCGAGTTCGGTCACGTGGACGGTCCGGCCGCAGAGGCCCGGCTGCAGCACCCCCTGGGTGTCGGTCTTCTGCCGGACGGCAGCGTCGCGATCGCGGACACCTACAACGGTGCCGTGCGCCGCTTCGACCCTGTCACGCGGGAGGTGAGCACTCTCGCGACCGGCCTGGCCGAGCCGAGCGACGTGCTCGTCGTGCCCGACGAGGACTACGGCCACGTGCTGCTCGTGGTGGAGTCGGTCGCGCACCGGCTGACCCGGGTCCGGCTGCCCGACGACGCGGTGCGCGTCGACGGGGCGGCCTACCGCACGCAGCGGCCCGCGACCGGCGTGGCCCCTGGCCCGCTCGACCTCGAGGTGCTGTTCACGCCGCCTACCGGCCAGAAGCTCGACGAGCGCTACGGCCCGGCCACCTACCTCGTGGTCTCGGCCAGCCCGCCGGAGCTGCTCGCGGAGGGCGGCGGCAGCGGTACGGACCTCCGTCGCCCGCTCGTCGTCGCCGACCCGGCCGACACCGGGGTGACCGAGGGCGTGCTGCACGTGTCCGTCCGGGCCGCCTCGTGCGACGACCCTGACGCCCCGGGCGCGGCGGAGTTCCCGGCGTGCCACGTCCACCAGCAGGACTGGGGGGTACCCGTCGTGCTCACCGCGGACGGTGACACCCGCCTCGCCCTGGTGCTCGCGGGGCTCGCCGCTGAGTCCGTCGACTCCTAGGCTCGCTGCCGTGCCGCACCTCGACGTCGCCGACTGCGTGCTCGTCGTCATCGACGCGCAGCCGGGCTTCTACCCGCCTGCCCGAACCGACGTCGATCGTGTGCTGTTCGCCGCGGCGCTCGATCGCGCCGCCTGGGTCGTCGCCCTCGCGGCGGCCCTGGAGGTGCCGGTGGTGCTGACGGAGGAGGACGCGGCGACCAACGGCCCCACCGCGGCGGCGATCACCGACGCGGTCCTGCCCGGGTCGCCCGTTCTCGTCAAGCAGACCTTCGGCGCCGATGCCAACCCGAGCATCGACGCAGCCGTCCGTCGGCACGACCGCCCCGCCGTGGTCCTCGTCGGCCTCGAGAGCGACGTGTGCGTCGCCCACTCCGCGATCGGCTGGTCCGGCGCCGGTCTGCGCACGGTCGTGGTGCACGATGCGGTCTACTCCGCCGGCGATGGGCACACCAACGGGCTCCTTCGGCTGCGCTCCGAGGGCATCGAGATGCTCTCGGCCAAGGAGCTCTACTACGAGTGGCTGCGCGACCTGCCGTCCGTGCGTGCGTTCGACGCGGCCCATCCCGACCTGGCGGCACCGCCCGGCTTCTCGCTCTGACCCCCCGTCGCGACGCTCCCAGGGCGTACGCCCGCCCTCGACCTGCGGCATGCTGGGCGCCGTGGACCACAGCCGCCTCGACGATCCGCTGCTGCCCGAGGTCGCGCGCGAATCGGTGACGATGGCGCTCTACCAGAGCCTGTCGCTTCTCGCCGTGCTGCTCGCCACGCCCAATCCGTCCGCCGAGGACACCCGGGTCGAGGTCGCGGCCACGGTGTTCCTCACCGGACTCGGGCTGCTCCTCGCGCACCACATCGCGTTCCGGATCTCCTCGCGGCTCGTCAACTCCGGGATCCTGTCGGCGGACAGCATGCGGCTGCTGCGGGCCCAGGCGCTTGGCGGTCTCCCCGTCGTGGTGGCGGCGGCCCTCCCGCCGCTCGTCCTGGGGGTCGACAACGGCACGCTGTTCTCCGAGCTGCTGCTGCTCGGCATCGTCGTCGCCGTGGGGTACCGCGCGATCCGTCAGGCGGTGAGCCGGCGGCGCGCGATCGTCTACGTCGGAGGTCTCGCGGTCACCGTCGCCCTCGTGATCGCCCTCAAGGTCGCCGTCGGTCACTGAGCGCGGCTCGCCGAGGGGTCACTCGATCGGCTGCCCGAGCACGATCCGGGTCAGTCGCGCGACGTCGTCCTCGCCCCAGTCCGGCGGATCTGTGACGAGGTCCCACACCGCAGGCATCGTCCCGCCGTAGTTGTGGCCCTGGCCGTCGGGGACGTCGACCCCGACGAACTGGTCCACGGTGACCTGGAGGAAGGTCAGGACCGGGTACCAGCTCATGAGGTCCGTGCGCGCCGGGCCCGGTGGTTCGCGCAGCCAGTCGGGCTGGGACCAGATCAGCTCCGCGCTCCACCACACCACCGGGTCGTTGGCGTGCTGGAGGTAGGCGATCCGCGGCGCTCCCCAGGCGTTAGAGGGCTGCTCGAGGTCGGCGGCCGTGCCCCCGAACCGGATGAGCGCGCCGCCGTCGACGACCGGCTTCCACTCGGCGCTCCCTGGGTCGCGGGTCCCCAGCAGCGTCCGACGCGGCTCGCTGAAGCTCGGCGACCCGGTCAGCACGGCTCCCTGGACCCGGTCGGTGAGGTCCGTCGCGTCGGCGAACGCCGACTGGATCGAGAACGAGCCCAGCGAGAGGCCGTAGGCGATGAGCTTGGGCCGCGAGCCCTCCGGCAGCTGCGCCCACCGCGCGTGGACCGCGTCGAACACGGAGCGCCCGGCCTCGGCCGCGCGGTCGACGTCGACCACGGTCGAGATCCAGCTGGGCAGGTAGGAGTACTGGATGCCCACGATCGCCGTGTCGCCGTTCCACGTGTACTCGAGCGAGTCGGTCGACTGCGGTTCGAGCCAGCCGGTGCCGGTGGTGCCGGCCACGACGAGCACGGCGCGGTCGAAGGCGCCGGTCCGTTCGAGCTCCTGGACCGCGAGGTCGGCCCGGGCCGCGGCGTCGTCGGCGGACTCGAGGCCGACGTAGACCCGGATCGGCTCGGTTGCCGCCCGCCCGGAGAACGTCGTCAGCTGGGCCACGGACGGTCCCCGTGCCACGAAGTTGCGGCCCTCGAGACCCAGGGTGTCCCAGGCGACCAGCGACTCGGGCGAGCCGGAGCGCTGGGGCTGCACAGGTGGGGAGATGCCCTCGGCGGTGGTGTCGTTGGTCCCGGAGTAGAGCCGGTCCATCGTGGCGGTGAACGCCTCGATGAGGATCCCGTTGACGAGCACGGCCAGTACCGCGACCAGCACGACCGTGGACAGCCCGGCGGCGAGCCACGTGGGGACGAACCGGTCGAGGAGGCGGCGCAGACGCCGGAACACCGCCCGCACGCCACGCCCGACGGCCAGCGCGACGACGGCGGTGACCAGGGCGACCGCGCCGACCACGAAGGCGGTCAGGAACCCCTCGTCGGGCTGGCCGACCAGCTCGCGCACCTGGTTCTGCCAGGCGATCCCGGCGATGAGGTAGGCCGTGGCCAGCACGGGGCCGGCGACCGCGAGGATGCGCCAGGCCCAGCGCTTCACCCCCGGTCCGGGTTCACGTCCCCGGAGGGCCGCGCGGGCCGCCCAGCTGAGCAGGCAGCCCAGGGCGTAGCCCAGGGCCGCGCCGAGGCCGGCGATGATCCCCTCGAAGAGCCAGGGCCGAGGGAGCAGGGACGGCGTGAGCGCCCAGCCGAACACGACGGCCGACGCGAGCAGCCCGAGCCAGTTGAGCCGCCACCAGGGACGGTGCGTGGTGGTGGGGGGGCTCTCGTTCGACTCGCTCACACGGCGACTGTAGAGGTCGCGGCGACGCCCACCCAGGCGGTCCGGGGCGCGCGGCGCAGCCACACGTACCCGCCTGCAGCGATCAGGCTCAACCCGGCGGTGAGCAGTCCGCCGCCGATCAGGCCGGACCGGGCCCCGAACGCGTCGGCGGCCCAGCCGATCACCGGTGCGCCGACGGGCGTGCCGCCGAAGAACACCAACGTGTACAGGCCGAGGACCCGGCCGCGGACCCAGCCCTCGCTGCGGCTCTGGAGGTAGGTCTGCACCGCGGTGGTGAACGTCATCGCAGCGGCTCCGGCGAAGGGGAGCACGAGCAGGATCGACACGTACGTGGGGGCGAGGCCCACCACCACCTCGACGACCCCGAACGTCACCGCCGAGGTCACCACGAGGCGCAGGGGAACCCGGACGCGCCTCGCCGCCAGCAGCGATCCGCCCAGCGCCCCGGCGGCCAGGGCCGTGGACATGAGGCCGAACGCCTCGGCCCCCACGCCGTACTCCAGCCGGGCCATGAGCGCCATGGTGATCTGGTAGTTGAGCCCGAAGGTCGCGACCACGAAGGCGAGGACGAGGGCCAGGATCAGGTCGGCGTGCCGGCGCACGTAGTGCAGACCCTGCACGAGTCGCACGGCGCCCTCGGGTCGGCGGACCGGCCGCAGCTCCTCGGTGTGCATCGCCACCAGGGCCCAGATGGTGACGACGAAGGTGGCGGCGTTGAGCACGAACACCCAGCCGGAGCCGATCACGGCCACGAGCACCCCGGCGAGTGCGGGGCCGACGAGGCGGGCGAGGTTGAACGACGCGCTGTTGAGCGCGATCGCGTTCGGCAGCTGGTCACGCCCGACGAGCTCGCTGACGAAGGCCTGGCGTGCCGGGTTGTCGAAGGCGGCGGCGACCCCGAGGGCGAAGGCGAGGACGAAGACGAGACCGACGGTGGCCAGGCCGGCCAGTGCCAGGGCGCCGAGGAGGAGTGCGAGCAGGCCCATCGCCGACTGCGTGATCACGAGCAGGCGCCGCCGCGAGACCCGGTCGGCGAGCGAGCCGCCCCAGAGCGAGAAGAGCAGGAAGGGCAGGAACTGCAGCGCGGTCGTGACCCCGAGCGCCACCGCGGACCCGCCCGAGAGGTCCAGGACCAGCCAGTCCTGCGCGACGCGCTGCATCCACGTACCGGAGTTGGACAGGATCTGCCCGCCGAAGTAGAGCCGGTAGTTGCGCACCTCCAGTGCGCGGAACATCGGTGTCACGACTCGGCGAGCACCTCCAGCACGGGCAGCGCGGCGGCGACGGCGGCGCGGTCCTCCGCGCTGAGCGCGCGCAGCCGGGCGGCCAGCCACTCGTCGCGGCGCCGCCGGTCCTCGTGCAGCAGCTGGTGCGCGGCGTCGGTCAGGGAGATGACGACCTGGCGGCGGTCCACGCGGTCGGGGGTGCGAGACACCAGCCCGGCCTCGGTCAGCAGGCCGAGCGTCTTGGTCATCGACGGCGGCCGCACCTGCTCGGCGGCGGCCAGCTCGCCGGGCGTGAGCGACCCCTCCCGGTGCAGGGTCGCCAGCACGGACAGCTGCCCCAGACCCAGCCCGTGGTCGCCCCGCTCCTGCCGGAGCCGGCGGGCCAGGCGCATCGTCGCCAGGCGCAGGTCATGGGCGAGCCCGGGAGCGACTCTGTTACGAGACATGTCGTTAGCCTAACTAACTATCGCACCGTCTGCCAACCGGGTAGCCGCGCCGCGAGGGTTCGAGCGGCGTCAGGAGGAGTGGGTGGCGCGGGCGAGCCGGTCGCGCACGGCCCGCGCGAGGGCGTCGTCGCCGGCAGGGGGGACGGCGACGACCCGCTGCAGGCCGACCGCGTCGGCGGCGCGCAGCGCGGCGTCGAGGGCCCGGGCGTACCCCACGGCGTCCTCGGGCGCGGCC
>JAHECT010000186.1 GCA_024641605.1 Micrococcales bacterium | reverse complement strand
GACGACACCGCGAGCACGTCGACCCCGAGCGCGATCCCGCCGAGCTCGGCGACGGTCTCGGCCGGGTCGTCGTCGAGGTCGGACTTGGTCAGGGCCACGGCCGGGGTCGCACCCGACTCCCACACGGCGGTCAGCTCGCGCTCGAGGCGCCGGGGGTTGATCGAGTGCGCGGGCGTGCAGACCACCACCACGTCGGGGTTGGCGGCCACGACCTGCTCGTCGGTCCGGACGCCGGCCACCTTGCGCACGAGCGCCGTCCGACGGGGCAGCACCGACTCGATCACGTCAGCGTCAGCGGAGAGCAGCACCCAGTCCCCCGCCACGGGGAGGGCGTGCTCGTCGCGGCGCAGCCGTCCACGGACCCCGAGCGCGTGCTCGGTCGTGCCGTCGTGGACGCGCCAGAGGTCTCGGCCCTGCAGGGTGACGCGGGCCGGACGTGCGGATACGCCGTCGGGGACGTGGGCGGCCCAGCCCTCGTCCCACCCGAGATCGCGAAGGGCGTCGGGGGCGGGGTGGGGGTGGTCGTGCTGGTGGTCGCGCGCGGGGTCGTGCACGGGGACTCCCGGGATCGTGCGCCGGACCGGGCCGGCGGGTCAGCGGAGGGCATCCGCTGCCGGGCGGGCGTCAGTCGCGTCCGGGGGCAGCGGGGGGTGCGGCGACGGTCATGGCTCGCTCCTCCCGCTCGACGTGCTCCTGTCCCCCACGCTAGGACGCGGACCGGCCCGTGTCGCCCGGGTTTGCGCTACTCGGCCGGGACCAGTCCCGCCGCCTGCTCGCTCCAGGCCCACAGCTCGGCCCGGCGTCCTGGGTCCAGCACGGGACGGGCCGCCTCCTGCGGGCGGCGGTCCTTGACGTAGATGCCGCTCACCCCGTCCAGCTCGGGAGAGGTGCACACGTAGAGATACGTCGGCATCGCCTCGTCCACCGTGCGCAGCAGCGGCCGCATGACGCGCACGAACAGCGCGAAGGGTCCGGTGACCTCGTCGTAGATCCTGGTCGGGATGAGGGCGCCCGGGGTGAGGGTGTTCACCGTGACCCCGGTGCCCGCGGTCCGCTCCGTGAGCTCGCGCGCGCACGCCGCGACGAGAAGCTTCGACCTGTTGTACGCCGCGAAGCCGGCATTGGGGTCCGCCTTCTCCGGACGACGCCACAGCCCCGCGGTGTCGACCTCGGCGAACCGGCCCGCCTGGTAGTGCGCGTCGCTGGACACGAACACGATGCGGCCCCGGCTGTCCACCACCCGGTCGAGGAGCAGCTGGGTCAGCAGGAACGGCCCCACGTGGTTGACCGCGAGGGTCGACTCGACCCCGTCGGAGTTGCGCGTGAGGGCGGCCCGGAACGTGCCCGCGTTGTTGAGCAGCACGTCGATGCGGGGGCAGACCGCGAGCACCTGCTCCGCCGCGACGCGCACGGAGTCGCGCTCGGCCAGGTCGACGTGGATCGCCTCGGCGACGCCCCCGGCCCCCCGGATCGCGGCAACGGTCGCCGCAGCACCGTCGTCGACGACGTCGAGGACCACGATGCGCGCGCCCATCGCTGCCAGCCGACGGGCGGCCTCGGCCCCCATCCCGCGCGCACCTCCGGTGAGGACGACGGTGCGTCCGCCCAGGTCGGGCACCTCCGTCGTGGGCGGTCCGAGCGGGGGGACGCCAGGGTCCGGTGGGAGCGGACGGGCGAACGAGGGGAACGGCATCGTCATGGCCGAGCCGAGCAGCGCGATGGTCTGCGCCACCACGAAGAGGCGGATGTCCTCCCACGCCGTGAGCCAGCAGATCGAGAAGACCACGTTGGGGGTGTGGACCGCGGCGACCTTGATGAGGTTCCACTCGACGATGTTGTGCTCGGGCGAGATGTGGATGTCCCAGTAGAGGGCGTGCCACAGGGCGATCCACAGCGAGAGCACGAGGATCGCGGAGGCGACCACGAGCGCGTCCGACAGCGTGCCGTCGCCGACGAGCCCCCGCCACAGGCGAGTGAGCACGACCCACACGGAGGCGAGCAGGACGCCCTCGCTGACCCCCCACACCAGCCCGAACAGCGGCGTCTCGGGCCAGCTGACCCGCCGACCGTGCGGCCGCGTCCCGCGCGCCCACACGACCCAGTACCCGATGGTCGCGATCCCGAAGACGATGCCGGTGAGCAGCCACCACAGCCACGACTCGGTCTGGCCGGGCTCGAGCCAGGGCGCCGCGGCGATCGTCGCCACGCCGCCCGACGCGAAGCCGACCGCCCAGCACAGCGCGAAGTACGTGAAGGCGCGCAGCCAGGCGGCCACCGGGTCGTAGCGCCACACCTCGCGCGTGGACGTACGACGTCGCAGGGCCACGGCGAAACCGGCAGCCGGGAGGAGGCAGAGCAGCGCGGGGAGCCACTGCGGGGCGGCGAGCTCGAGCATGCGATCGGACCTCCGACGAGGGACGGTGGTGTCGACGCAGCCGGGTCCGCGCGTCCGCCATCCTGGTCCGGATCGGCTTCGCACGCCAGCGCCTCGGCGTAGCGTCGAAGCCATGAGCACGGTGATCGAGATCTCGGGACTCGGCAAGCGTTTCGGGTCGGCGGTGGCCCTCGACGGGCTCGACCTGAGCGTCGAGCAGGGCGAGGTGCACGGCTTCCTGGGACCCAACGGCGCGGGCAAGACCACGACGCTGCGCGTGCTGCTCGGCACGGTCCGGGCCGACTCCGGCACGGCGCGGGTGCTGGGGCTGGACCCATGGACCGACATCGCCGAGCTGCACGCCCGGCTCGCGTTCGTCCCCGGCGACGTGTCGCTGTGGCCGAACCTCACTGGAGGCGAGGTCATCGACCTGCTGACCCGGCTGCAGGGGCACCACGATCCCGCTCGCCGGGCGGAGCTGCTCGAGATGTTCGCCCTCGACCCCACCCGCAAGGCGCGGTCGTACTCCAAGGGGAACCGGCAGAAGGTGGCGCTCGTCGCGGCGCTCGCCTCGCGCGCCGAGCTCTACCTCCTCGACGAGCCCACCAGCGGGCTCGACCCGGTGATGGAGGCGGCCTTCCGCTCCTGCATCGAGCAGCTGCGCCGCGACGGGGCCACCGTGCTGCTGTCCAGCCACATCCTCAGCGAGGCCGAGGCGCTCTCCGACCGGATCACGATCATCCGCGAGGGCCGCGTCGTGGAGTCCGGTGCGCTGGCGGACCTGCGGCACCTCCATCGCGTGGCGATCACGGCCGAGCTCGACGCGGCACCGGGCGGGCTCGACACCCTGCCCGGGGTGCACCGGCTCGCGGTGGAGGGCCACCGGGTGAGCTGCGAGGTGGACCCGGAGCACCTCAGCACGATGCTCGCGCGGTTCGCCGAGATCGGGGTCCGGTCGCTCGAGAGCCGCCCGCCGTCCCTGGAGCAGGTGTTCCTGGCCCACTACGGGGCCGGGGAGGACGGCGGCGCGCGATGAGCGGGGCCAACGTCGGCTGGCGCACCATGCTGCGTCTGGCGCTCCGCCGCGACCGCTGGCTGCTCACCAGCTGGGTGCTCGGACTCGCCCTCATGGCCGGCTTCTCCGCGGCCGCCACCGTCGACCTCTATCCCACCGAGCAGTCGCGGGTCGAGGCGGCGCAGACGATCAACGCCTCGGCGGCGGTCGTGGCCCTCTACGGCCGCGTGTACGACCCGACCTCGCTCGGTGCCGTGTCGATGATCAAGCTCACGGCGCTCGGCGCCGCGATCGTCGGGATCGTGATGCTGTTCATCGCCGTGCGGCACACGCGTGCGGAGGAGGAGACCGAGCGGCTCGAGCTGCTCAGCGGCGGGCGGCTCGGCCGCGCAGCGCCGCTCACGGGCGCCGCCTCGCTCATCGCCGGGGCGTGCGTCGCGCTGGCCGCGCTCACGACGGCGGCCAACACGGCCGCGGGCCTCCCCCTCTCCGGCTCGCTCGCGTTCGGACTCGGCTGGGGTGCCACCGGGCTGGTCTACGGGGCGGTCGGGCTGGTGACCGCGCAGATCGCGACGACGGCGCGGGCCGCCCGCGGCCTCGGTCTTGTGGTCATCGCGGTGACCTACGCGCTGCGCGCCGTCGGCGACCTCGCCGAGCCGGGACCGTCGTTCCTCTCCTGGCTCTCGCCGATCGGGTGGAACCAGCAGCTGCGCGCCTACGCCGGCGACCGCTGGTGGGTGCTCGCGCTTCCGGCG
>JAHECT010000185.1 GCA_024641605.1 Micrococcales bacterium | reverse complement strand
GGGCGGACCGGGGGCCACTGCCTGTGGACCAACGGGCGCGAGGTGCTCCAGGCGGTCCACCTGCCCAGCGTCGAGACGCTCGCGGCCAAGAAGACCCTGGTCGCGCTGCAGCAGCTGCAGCGTCGGCCGACGGCCTGACGGCCGCGTCGCGCGTCAGTCCTCCAGCGCCGCGAAGGCGGCCTGCAGACGCCCCTTGATGTCGGCCGCGAGCGGCGCCACGTCCGCGTTTCCGGTGAGCGCGACCATGGTGTCGGGGTCGATCGCCTCGACGACCGTCGACTCCCCGTCCGCGCGCACGACGACGTTGCACGGGAGCAGCACGCCGATCGAGTCCTCCACGCCGAGGGCCTGGACCGCATAGCTCGGGTTGCAGGCACCGAGGATCAGCTGCGGTGCGATCTCGACGCCGAGCTTGGCCCGCAGCGTCGCCTGCATGTCGATCTCGGTGATGACTCCGAAGCCCTGCTCGGCAAGGGCCTCCCGCACCCGCACGACGGTGTCGTCGAACGGGCGGTCCAGGGTGGTCGTCAGCGTGTAGGTCATGGGACCACTCTGACGGGTCCGGGACGCGGGCCGCCACACGGCCCACCGGCGCTAGGCCTGGGCCATGTCCACGAAGCGCGAGTAGTGCCCCTGGAACGCCACCGTCACGGTGTTGGTCGGGCCGTTGCGGTGCTTGGCCACGATGAAGTCGGCCTCACCGGCGCGCGGGGACTCGCGCTCGTAGGCGTCCTCGCGGTGCAGCAGGATCACCATGTCGGCGTCCTGCTCCAGCGACCCGGACTCGCGCAGGTCGGAGAGCATCGGCTTCTTGTCGGTGCGCTGCTCGGGTCCGCGGTTGAGCTGGCTGATCGCGACCACGGGCACCTCGAGCTCCTTGGCCAGCAGCTTGAGCGAGCGGGAGAACTCCGAGACCTCCTGCTGACGGCTCTCGACCTTCTTGCCCGAGGTCATGAGCTGCAGGTAGTCGACGATCACCAGCCGCAGGTCGTGCCGCTGCTTGAGCCGGCGGCACTTCGCGCGGATCTCCATCATCGTCATGTTGGGCGAGTCGTCGATGAACAGCGGGGCCTCGGACACCGCGCTCATCTTGCGCGCGAGCTTCTGCCAGTCGCCGTCGGACATCGTGCCGCCGCGCAGGTGGTTGAGCGCGATGGAGGCCTCGGCGGACAGCAGCCGCATGGCGATCTCGTTGCGGCTCATCTCCAGGCTGAAGATCGCGCTGGTGAGTCCGTGCCGGATCGAGGCCGACCGCGCCAGGTCCAGGCCCACCGTGGACTTACCGATCGCGGGTCGCGCCGCGATGATGATCATCTGACCGGAGTGCAGCCCGTTCGTGAGCGAGTCGAGGTCCGCGAACCCGGTCGGGACCCCGGCGAGCGACCCGCCCCGGGAGGCGATGGCGTCGATCTCCTCGAGCGTGCCCGGCATGATGTCGGCGAGCGGGAGGTAGTCCTCGCTCGTGCGCTTGTCGGTGATGTCGTAGACCGCCGCCTGCGCCCGGTCCACGATCATGTCGACGTCGCCGTCGCCGGCGTAGCCCATCTGGACGATGCGCGTGCCCGCCTCGACGAGGCGGCGCAGGACGGCCCGCTCCTTGACGATGCGCGCGTAGTAGCCGGCGTTGGCGGCCGTGGGCACCGAGGCCACGAGGGTGTGGAGGTAGGGCGCGCCGCCGACCCGGCCGAGCTCGCCGATGCGGGTGAGCTCGGCCGCCACGGTGACCGCGTCGGCGGGCTCCCCGCGCCCGTAGAGATCGAGGGCGACGTCGTAGACGAGCTGGTGCCCGGGGCGGTAGAAGTCCTCGGAGCGCAGCACCTCGACGACGTCGGCGATGGCGTCCTTGCTCAGGAGCATGGCGCCGAGGACGGACTGCTCCGCGGCGATGTCCTGCGGCGGGGTGCGGTCGGGGGTCCCGCGCTCGTCGCGAGGGGGGAGCTCGACGACGCTCACCCGGACACCT
This sequence comes from Micrococcales bacterium, assembly GCA_024641605.1. Classification (GTDB taxonomy): domain Bacteria; phylum Actinomycetota; class Actinomycetes; order S36-B12; family CAIYMF01; genus Longivirga. The sequence continues at coordinate 2,183 of JAHECT010000185.1, read as the reverse complement.
CTTCCTCGTCCGCGTCGACCCGCTCGACGCCATCACGGCAGTTCTACGCCGGGGGACCGACACCCGGGCCGGACCGACGCGCCGCGACGCTAGGGGGCCGAGCGGGCCCGGGACAACCAGGCCTGTGGACAGACCTGTGGACGAGGTGGGGACCACGGGCCGAGAAGCGGTGACGCACTTGTGGACAACCCGGGGATAAGTGGATGGATCTTGATCACAAAGCCCTCTGACCTGCAGCGATACCCCCGACGCCCTGGGGAGGGAAGATTCCTTCGCCAGGTGTCCGATGGGTGAACACCAAGCTCCCCGACGCCCCCGAGGGGCCAGGATGGCGCCGTGACCGGCACCCGCGAGATCGCCCGTCTCGCGGTCCCGGCCCTCGGAGCGCTCATCGCCGCGCCGCTGTTCGTCCTGGTCGACGCCGCCGTGGTGGGCACCCTCGGCACGGCGCCCCTCGCGGGCCTCGGAGCCGCCGGGATGCTGTTCGGCCTCGCGCTCGGCCTGTGCGTGTTCCTCGCCTACGGCACCACCGCCTCCGTGGCCCGCCGCCTCGGCGAGGGCCGCCTCGACGCCGCCCTCGGCGACGGGGTCCAGGGGCTCGTCCTCGGAGCCGGGCTCGGCGTGGTGCTGGGCGTGGCGACCTGGGCACTCGCCGAGCCCGCCGTCGCCGTCCTCGGACCCTCGCCCGAGGTGGCCGCCTACGCGGTGACCTACCTGCAGGTCGTGGCCTGGGGGGTGCCCGCGGCGCTGGTGGCCCTCGCCGGCGCGGGCATCCTGCGCGGGCTGCAGGACACCCGTGCGACCCTGCTCGTCACCCTCGTCGCCGTGGGCGTCAACCTCGTACTCGACGTCCTCCTGGTGCTCGTCCTCGAGCGGGGGATCGGAGGGTCGGCGGCCGCCACGGCCGTGGCGGAGTGGGTGCAGGCCGGCCTCTACGTGTGGCTGCTCGTCCGCCTGGCCAGGAGCAGGGAGGTGCGGCCGCGTCCCTCCCGCAGCGGAGTGCTCATGGCGGCCCGGGACGGGGCCCCGCTCTTCTGGCGCACCGTGGCCCTGCGGGCCGTGTTCCTCGTCGCCACCGCCGTGGCCGCCCGCATGGGCGACGCCGACCTCGCGGCGTACCAGGTGAGCTTCCAGGTGTGGCTGCTGCTCGCCCTGGCGGCGGACGCGCTGGCGATCGCGGGGATGGCACTGCTCGGTCGCTATCTGGGGGCCGGCGACGTCGCCGGGGCGCGCCGGGTGACCGCGCAGCTGGTCCGGCTCGGCGTCGTCGTGGGGATCGCGCTGGGCCTGCTCGTGCTCGCCCTCGTCCCGTGGCTGCCGGGGCTGTTCACCGACGACCCCGCCGTGGCCGCGCTGCTCACCGCCGGGCTGCTCCTGGCCGCGGCTCAGCAGCCGCTGGCCTCCCCGGTGTTCGTGCTCGACGGGGTGCTCATGGGTGCCGGGGACGGCCGCTGGCTGGCCGGGGCCGGGGCGGTCATGCTCGTGGCGTTCCTGCCGGCCGCCTACGCCGTGCTCGCCCTCGACCTCGGTGTCGAGGGCCTGTGGCTCGCCCTGACCTGGTTCATGCTCGTGCGCGCCGTGCTGCTGGGCCTGCGGGTCCGGGGGGACGCCTGGCTCGGGGAGCACCGCCCGGCAGACTCCAGGGCATGACCGGACCCGTGCGCGTGACCATGGTCTGCACCGGCAACATCTGCCGTTCGCCCATCGCCGAGGTGGTCGCCCGCGCGCACGTCGAGCGCGCCGGGCTCTCCGGGCTGGTCCACGTGGACTCCGCCGGGATCGGCGCCTGGCACGTCGGGGACGGGGCCGACCCCCGCGCGGTGCGCGTGCTCGCGGACCACGGCTACGACGGCTCCGCGCACCGGGCCCGGCAGGTGACCCGGTCCTGGTTCGAGGGGAGCACCGGCCCCGACGACCTGCTGGTCGCGATGGACGCCGGGCACCACGACGCCCTGAGCCGGCTGCGGCCCGAGGGCGAGATCGTCCTGCTGCGCTCGTTCGAGCCGGGGCTGGCGGACCTGCCTGCGGGCGACCCGCGCCTCGACGTCCCCGACCCGTACTACGGCGACAGCGCGGACTTCGCCGTGGTGCTAGCCATGGTGGAGCGAGCCGTCCCGGGCCTGCTCGACCGCATCACCAGGAGCCTCGCCGAGTAGATGTCGGTCGCCGCGGCCTCAGAGGTC
>JAHECT010000045.1 GCA_024641605.1 Micrococcales bacterium | reverse complement strand
GCCACCGCGCCGAGCCGGTCCACCTCGCGCCCCGTCGGCCCTGCGGCCACAGCCACGTCGTCGCCGTCGGACGCCGCCGTGGCGGACCCGGTGCCCCAATCCGACGCCGCCGTGCTGGACGAGGTGGCGAGCCGATGAGCACCCTCGCGCCCCCGCCGCGGCGGACCCCGCCCCCGCGGCGGCCCGATCCGCGACGCGCTGCACGCCCCGCGCCCCGACGGTTCGTCCCCGGGGACCACTCCCGTCGGACCCGGGCCTGGCAGATCGGCCTGCTCATGGTGCTCACCGTGGTGGCCGGACGGGTCATCGACCTGCAGGCCATCCAGGGTCCGACGCTGGCGGCGGCCGCGGCGCAGGACCGTCAGCGCACGGTCGAGCTGCCGGCCACCCGCGGCGACATCACCGACGTCAACGGAGTGCCGCTGGCCACCACGGTCGCCTCGCGCAACGTCGTCGTGGACCAGACACGGGTGACGGACGCGACGCTGGCGGCGCAGGAGGTGGCCGACGTGCTCGGCGGCGACCCGGCGGCGTACCTGCCGCGCATGTCGGGCGAGCGCAAGTTCGTCTACCTCTCCAAGAACGTGTCGCCGGAGGTCTGGGCGCGGCTCGCAGACCGCCGCGTGTCGGGCATCTTCAGCGAGGCCACCACGACGCGCGTCTACCCGGCGGCCGAGGTGGCGGCGAACGTCGTGGGTCACGTGCGCGCCGACGGGACGGGGGGCTCGGGCCTGGAGTACGGCCTCAACGCCGAGCTGGCGGGCACCCCCGGCACGCAGGTCTTCGAGAGCTCGGCCAAGGGCACCGAGATCCCCACGGTCGCCGCCTCAGGGACCGATCCGGTGGCCGGCACGGCCGTACGGCTCACGATCGACCGCGACCTGCAGTGGGTCGCCCAGGACGCCATCGCGGCCAAGACGAAGGAGGCCCGGGCGGACAGCGGGACCGTGGTCGTCATGGACCCGCGCACCGGGCACATCCTCGCCCTCGCGACCGTCCCCACCTTCGACCCCAACCGCCCGGCGGAGGCGGCCGCGGCGAACATCTCCAACCGTGCGCTCTCAGACGTCTTCGAGCCCGGGTCCACCAGCAAGGTCATGACGATGGCCGCGGTGATCGAGGAGGGCGCCGCCGGTCCGCGGACGAAGCTCGTCATCCCGCCCCAGCTCAAGCGGCCGGAGAAGACGTGGAACGACCACAGCCCCCACGGCACGCTCAAGCTCACGCTCAACGGCGTGCTCGCGAAGTCGAGCAACATCGGCACGATCCTCGCGGCGGAGCGCATCGGCGGCGACAAGCTCTACTCCTACCTCAAGAAGTTCGGCGTCGGGGAGCCCACCGGACTGCGCTTCCCTGGTGAGAGCAGCGGGTACGTGCCGCCCACGAGCAAGTGGTCGGCCACCTCGTTCGGCACCATCGCCTTCGGCCAGGGTCTCTCGCTCAACGCGGTGCAGGCGGCGTCGGTCTTCGCCACGATCGCCAACGGCGGGGTGCGGATGACGCCCACGCTCGTCGCGGGGTACACCGGCCCGGACGGCGTATACGAGCCCGCGGCGGAGTCCTCGGGAACCCGTGTCGTGAGTGAGAAGACCGCTGACACCGTGCTCTCGATGCTCGAGTCGGTCGTATCCGACGAGGGCACCGCACCGGGTGCCGCCATCCCGGGCTACCGCGTGGCTGGCAAGACCGGTACGGCGAACCGGATCGACGACTCGTGCGGCTGCTACCGGGGCTACACCGCGTCCTTCATCGGCATGGCGCCGGCCGACGACCCCCGTCTCGTCGTCGCGGTCTTCCTCCAGAACCCCCGCAACGGGCACTACGGAGGACTCCTCGGCGGCCCCGTGTTCAAGAAGGTCACCACCTACGGCCTCGAGCACCTGCGCATCCCGCCGAGCGGGACCCCGCGGCCGAAGCTGGCAGTGGAGTGGTGACCCGGGTGCGGGGATAGGGTCGCGACGTGTCCGGAGGACCACGCCCCGACGTGGCGCCGCTCGCGCTGGCAGCGGTCGCCGAGCACGTCGGAGCCACTGTCATCGGGGGCCACGCCGACGTCCGCGGGGTGACGCACGACTCGCGCGACGTCCGCCCCGGCGACCTCTATGCAGCGCTTCCGGGGTTCCGGACCCACGGTGCCGAGTTCGTCGCCCAGGCCGCGGCCTCCGGTGCGGCCGCCGTCCTCACCGACCCGGACGGGGAGGCACGCGCCCGGACCACGGGCCTGTCCGTCCTGGTGCACGACGATCCCCGCTCGGTTCTCGGCTCGGTGTCCTCGTTCGTGTACGGCGACCCGTCCGCGGACCTGCTCGTCATCGGCATCACGGGGACCAACGGCAAGACGACGACGGCGTTCCTCGTGGACGCGGGTCTGCGCGCGGCCGGACGGACCACCGGCCTCATCGGGACCGTCGGCACGCGCATCGGGGACGAGGCCGTGCCCACCGTGCGCACGACCCCCGAGGCGACGGACGTGCACGCCCTCCTCGCCGTCATGCGGGAGCGCGGGGTGGACGCCGTGACGATGGAGGTGTCCAGCCATGCGCTCCGGCTCGGGCGCGTGGACGGCGTGCGCTTCGACGTCGCCGGCTTCACCAACCTCAGCCCCGACCACCTGGACTTCCACGTCGACATGGAGGACTACGCCGCCGCGAAGGCGGAGCTGTTCAGCGCCGCCCGCTCCTCCCGTGCGGTCGTCTGCGTCGACTCCGAGTGGTCGGGGCGGATGCTCGACCGCGTACGCGCCGAGGGTCTGGCCGTGACGACCTGCGCGACCCGCGTCGACGCGGGCGTCGCGGACTGGAGCGTGTCCGGCGTGGTCGAGGTGCCCGGCGGCACCGTCGCCCGGGCGCACGGCCCTGGCGGGATCGACCTGCCGCTCGAGGTGCGCCTGCCGGGGGACTTCAACCTCGCCAACGGCCTGCTGGCCCTGGCCCTGCTTGCGGCGGCAGGGATCGATCCGGACGTGGCCGCCGACGGGATCGCCGACTGCGCCGGGGTGCCCGGCAGGATGGAGCGGGTCCCCGACCCGGACGCCGGGAGAGGACTGGTGGCTCTCGTCGACTACGCGCACACACCCGATGCCGTGGAGCGGGCCGCGGCGGCCGCTCGGCGCGGGTCGGCGGGGCGGCTCGTCGTCGTCGTCGGGGCCGGCGGGGACCGCGACCCGCACAAGCGTCCCGGCATGGGCGCTGCCGCCGCCCGCGGGGCGGATGTCGTCGTGGTGACCGACGACAACCCGCGCTCGGAGGACCCGGCGTCGATCCGGGCCGCCGTGCTCGCCGGTGCCCACGAGGCCGGTGGAGCCGAGACGGCCGAGGTGGGGGACCGCCGCTGGGCCATCCGGCGGGCCGTGCTGCTCGCCCGGCGAGGTGACGTCGTTCTCATCCTGGGCAAGGGGCATGAGCAAGGGCAGGACGTCGCGGGTACGGTCACGCCGTTCGACGATCGGGTGGCGCTGGCCGAGGCGCTGGCCGCCACCGCCGAGGACGACGAGGACGGCGCATGATCCCCCTGACCCTCGCCGAGGTCGCCGCCGCCGTGGGCGGGCGTCCCACCGGTGGGACGGACCCCGCGATCGTCGTGACCGGTCGGGTCGTGACCGATTCCCGCGAGGCCGGCCCCGGTGACCTCTTCGTGGCCATCGCCGGCGACCACCACGACGGCCACGACCACGCGGCCGAGGCGGCCGAGGCAGGCGCCGTCGCGGTCCTGAGCGGTCGCGAGCTCGCCGTGCCGTGCGTCGTGGTGGACGACACGGTCCGCGCACTCGGGCGGCTCGCCCGCGCCGTGGTGGACCGGATCCCCGGCCTGACCGTCGTCGGCGTGACGGGGTCCTCCGGCAAGACGAGCACGAAGGACCTGCTCGCACAGACGCTCCCGGCGCTCGGCGCCACCGTGTCCCCGGTGGGCTCGTTCAACAACGAGGTCGGGCTGCCGACGACGGCGCTGCAGGTCGACGAGGGCACGCGATTCCTCGTCAGCGAGATGGGTGCCCGGGGTGTCGGCCACATCAGCTACCTGTGCGACATCACCCCGCCCACCATCGGGGTCGTGCTCAACGTCGGGTCGGCGCACGTCGGCGAGTTCGGGGGGCGCGAGGCCATCGCGCTCGCCAAGGGCGAGCTCGTCGAGGCCCTTCCCCCTGGAGGGGTCGCCGTGCTCAACGCGGACGATCCGCTCGTGCTCGGCATGCGCCGACGTACCTCGGCGCGCATCGTCACCTTCGGCGAGTCGCCCGACGCCGCCGTCCGCGCGCGCGACGTGTCGCTCGATGACGCGGCGCGCGCCTCATTCGTGCTCGACGACGGCAGCAGTGCCGCCCCGGTGACGCTGCGCCTGCACGGTCGCCACCACGTGTCCAACGCCCTCGCCACGGCAGCCGTCCTGCTCGCCTGCGGCTGCGACCTCGCGGCGGCTGCCGAGTCGCTCAGCGCGGCGGGGCCGTCGTCGCGCTGGCGGATGGAGGTGAGCACCCGGCCCGACGGTGTCACCGTCGTCAACGACGCGTACAACGCCAACCCCGAGTCGGTCCTCGCCGCGCTCGACGCGCTCGCCGCCATGTCCGCAGGGCGGCGGTCCTGGGCCGTGCTGGGGGAGATGCGCGAGCTGGGCGCGCTCGCGGAGTCCGAGCACGCCCGGGTCGGGCGGGCGGCTGTGGAGCGCGGCATCGATCGCCTCGTCGTCGTGGGCGCGGGGGCGCTCGGCGTGGCGTCGGGGGCACGCGCAGCCGGAGGTGGCACGGTGGTCGAGGTCGCGCCGGACGTCGATGCGGCCGTCGCGCTGCTGGACGAGCTCGTGGCGCCGGACGACGTCGTCCTCGTCAAGGCCTCGCGGGCCGCGGGTCTCGAGCGGGTGGCGCAGGCACTGGTGGAGGTGGCGGGGTGAGGCTCGTCATCATCGCGGCGTCCGTGGGCCTCGTCGTCGCGCTGCTGGGCACGCCGCTCTTCATCCGCTTCCTGCGCCGGCGCGGGTACGCGCAGGCCATCCGCGTCTCCACCGCCGACGAGGCCTATCCCGAGCACGAGGGCAAGCGCGGCACCCCGTCGATGGGGGGACTGGCGATCCTGGCCGGGATCCTGCTCGGCTACACGGTCGCCCACATCGCAGCGTGGCGACCGCCGAGCTACTCGGGGATGCTCGCCATCTACCTCACGGTCGGTCTGGGCATGGTCGGCATGGCCGACGACTACCTCAAGATCTTCAAGCAGCGCAGCACCGGGGTCCGGGCCCGCACGAAGCTGCTCGGCCAGGCCTTCGTCGCGGTCACGTTCGCCTGGCTGTCGACGCTCTTCCCCGACGCGCAGGGACGCACCCCCGCCTCGCAGGCCGTGTCGCTCTTCCGCGACACCGGGTTCGTGCTCCCCACCGCCCTGTTCATCCTGTGGATCTGGCTGCTCGTCACCGCCACCACCAACGCGGTCAACCTCACCGACGGCCTCGACGGGCTGGCGGCCGGCGCGTCGGTGATGACGCTCGGCGCCTACACGCTCCTCTCGGTCTGGCAGTACGGCCAGAACTGCGTGTTCGGGGAGTTCGCCCGCTGCTATGACGTACGGGACCCTCTCGACCTCGCGGTGTTCGCCGCGGCGGCCGCCGGTGCGACCTTCGGGTTCCTCTGGTGGAACACCGCGCCGGCGAGCATCTTCATGGGCGACACGGGATCCCTGTCCCTGGGCGGTGCCATCGCCGCGCTCGCCATCCTGTCGCGCACGGAGCTGCTCCTGCCGTTGCTCGCCGGGCTGTTCCTCGTGATCACGCTGTCGGTGATCGGCCAGGTCGGCTCGTTCCGGCTCACGGGCAGACGCATGTTCCGCATGGCACCGCTCCACCACCACTTCGAGATGAAGGGGTGGCCGGAGATCCAGATCGTCGTGCGGTTCTGGGTGGTCCAGGGGTTGTTCGTCGCGCTGGGCCTCGCCCTCTTCTACGCGGAGTGGGTGCGTCAGTGACCGTGGACGTCTCCGGCTACGCGCGCGGGTCGGACTGGTCGCGGGTCCGGGCAGTCGTGGCAGGGATCGGCGTCGCCGGCTTCGCCTGCGCCGACCAGCTCGTGCACCTGGGCGCCCGGGTGACCGTGGTCGACGAGGCCGACGGGCCGGGCCATCGCGAGCGGGCCGACGTGCTCGAGGTGGTCGGGGCCGTGGTCCGCCTCGGCGACGGCGACACCCTGCCGGAGGACGTCGACGTTCTCGTCGTCTCGCCGGGGCTGCCGCCCTCCGCGCCGATCATCCGCGCCGCGCAGGCCCGTGGCGTGCCCGTGTGGGGCGAGCTCGAGCTCGCCTGGCGCATCCGGGGCGAGGACGCGGCGCCGTGGCTGTTCGTCACCGGCACCAACGGCAAGACCACGACCACCCTCATGCTCGCGTCGATCCTGCGCGCGGCGGGCCTGCGCACGGCTGCCGTGGGCAACATCGGTACCTCGCTGGTCGACGCGGTCATGGACCCGGCGGGGTTCGACGTGCTCGCGGTCGAGGTGGGTGCGCCCCAGCTGCCCTTCGTCGAGTCGGCGAGCCCGCTGGCCGCCGTCTGTCTCAACGTCGCCCCGGACCACGTGGACCACTTCGGCTCGTACGAGGACTACGCCGCGGCCAAGGCTCGCGTCTACCACCACACGCAGCTCGCTGCCGTCTTCGACGCCGCGGAGGAGGAGACGCTGCGCATGGTGGAGGCCGCCGATGTCGTCGAGGGGTGCCGGGCCATCTCCATCACCCTCGGCGTGCCCGGTCCGAGCGAGCTCGGGGTGGTGGACGACCTCCTGGTGGACCGCGCCTTCATCGAGAACCGCCACGACAGCGCGCTGGAGCTCGCGTCCGTGCACGACGTGCGGCCGTTCGCGCCGCACAACGTGACCAACGCGCTCGCTGCCGCGGCCCTGGCGCGCGCGGCCGGGGTGCCCGCCTCGGCGGTCCGCGAGGGTCTGCGCACCTTCGAACCGGCCGGGCACCGCATCGCCGACGTGGGCGAGGTGGCCGGCGTCCGCTTCGTGGACGACTCGAAGGCCACCAACGGGCACGCCGCCCAGACCTCCCTGCTCGCCTACGAGTCGGTGGTCTGGATCGCGGGGGGCATGGCCAAGGGGCAGCAGTTCGACGAGCTGGTCGCGCGCACGCGCGATCGGCTCCGCGGGGCGGTGCTCCTGGGCGTGGACCGTGCGGTCGTGCGCGACGCGCTCGCGCGACACGCGCCCGATGTCCCCGTCGTCGAGGTCGACCGCACCGACACTGGTGCGATGGACGAGGTGGTCGAGGCGGCGGCAGCTCTCGCGCTCCCCGGTGACACCGTCCTGCTCGCGCCGGGGTGCGCCTCCTGGGACATGTACCGCGACTACGCCCAGCGGGGCGAGGCGTTCGCGGCGGCGGTCGCGCGGCTGGAGGCACGGTGAGCACCGACTCGATCCGCCGGGCGGTCAGCAGCGGGCGGCGTCGCGCCGAGCACCCGCTCGCGGCCTATCACGTGCTGCTCGGGGCCACCCTGCTGCTCCTCGTGCTCGGCGTCGCCATGGTGCTGTCCGCGTCGACCATCGAGAGCTACCGCATCTTCGGCTCGGCCTACACGCTCTGGCTGCGCCAGCTCATGTTCGCCGTCCTGGGGCTCGTGGCGATGGTCGTCGCCTCCCGCCTCCCGGTGCGCTTCTTCCGACGGATGGCCTACCCCACGCTCGTCGTCGCGCTCGTGGCCCTCGTGGCGGTGCTCGTCATCGGGCGCGACGTCAACGGGCAGCGCAACTGGATCGAGCTGGGCGGGCCGTTCCGGTTCCAGCCGAGCGAGTTCGCCAAGCTCGCCATCGTCCTGTGGTCCGCGGACCTGCTCGCGCGCAAGCAGGGGCTCCTGGACCAGTGGAAGCACCTGCTGGTCCCGCTCCTGCCCGTCACGCTGGGCATCATCGGCCTCGTCCTCCTCGAGGGGGACGTCGGGACGGCGCTGATCATGGTCCCGATGGTGGCGGCCGTCCTCTACGTCAACGGGGCGCCGTTCAAGCTCTTCGCCGGCGGGGCGCTCACCGTCCTCGCCGGAATCGCCTACCTCAGCCTCACCGCGAACTACCGGCTCTCGCGCTACACCGGGTGGCTCGATCCGGAGTCCGACCCGCTGGCTGGCGGCTGGCAGCTGCTGCGCGGCAAGAGCGCGATGGGCGGCGGCGGCTGGTTCGGCGTCGGGCTGGGCGCCAGCCGGGAGAAGTGGGACTGGCTCCCGGAGGCGCACACCGACTTCATCTACGCCGTCGTGGGCGAGGAGCTGGGGATCATCGGTTCCCTGCTCGTGCTGGTCCTGTTCGCGGCGATCGGGCTGGCCGGGCTGCGGATCGTACGCACGACCGCGGACCCGTTCGTGCGGACCGCCTCCGCCGCGGTGATCGCCTGGATCCTGACCCAGGCGCTGGTCAACATCGGCGGCGTCCTCCAGCTCATCCCCATCACCGGGGTCCCGCTCCCGCTCGTGTCCTACGGCGGGTCCTCGCTCGTGCCGACGCTGCTCGCCCTCGGGATGCTCATGGCCTTCGCCCGGGCCGAGGCGGCCGCGCCGGCGTCCCGCCGGGCGGCCCGCAGCGGCGGGTGACCCGGTGCACGTCCTCCTCGCCGGTGGCGGCACGGCCGGGCACATCGAGCCGGCGCTCAACCTCGCCGACTGCCTGCGCCGACACGATCCCGAGGTCGGCATCACCGCGCTCGGAACCGAGCGCGGGCTCGAGACCCGGCTGGTCCCCGAGCGCGGGTACGACCTGCGGCTGATCACCCCCACCCCGCTTCCGCGGCGGCCGAGCGCCGACCTGGCCCGCCTCCCCGGCCGGGTGCGCCGCTCGGTCGCCGAGGTCCGCGCCGTGCTCGCCGACACCCGGGCCGACGTTGTCGTCGGCTTCGGCGGCTACGTGGCGCTCCCGGCCTACCTCGGGGCACGCGGCCGCGTGCCGATCGTGGTGCACGAGGCCAACGCCCGGCCCGGGCTGGCCAACAAGGTGGGCGCCCGGTTCAGCGACCACGTGGCCGAGGCCGTGCCCGGGACCATCCCCGGGGCCGTCCACATCGCGATGCCCCTGCGCCGGTCGATCGCCACCCTCGACCGGGCGGCGGAGCGGCAGGCGGCCCGGGCGTCCTTCGGGCTCGACCCCGGCCGTCCGACGTTGCTCGTGTTCGGAGGGTCCCAAGGAGCGCGTCGTCTCAACGACGCGGTGGTGGCCGCCGCCACCGAGCTGACCGCGCGCGGTGTCCAGGTGCTGCACGCCGCAGGTGAACGCAACGAGGACCAGCGACCCGCGGGGCCGCTCGGCCCGGCCCCGTTCGTCACGGTGCCCTACCTCGACCGCATGGACCTGGCGTACGCGGCCGCGGACGTCGCGCTGTGCCGGTCGGGGGCCATGACGTGCGCGGAGGTGGCGGCAGTCGGGCTCGCCGCGGTCTACGTGCCCCTGCCCGTCGGGAACGGCGAGCAGCGGCTCAACGCGCTGCCCGTCGTGGAGGCAGGAGGCGGTCTGCTCATCGACGACGCTGACCTCGACGGGGACGAGCTGCTGCGTCACGTGCTGCCGCTGCTGCTCGACGACGACCAGCGCCACGAGATGTCCGCGGCGGCCGCCTCCCACGGACAGCGCGACGCTGACGAGAGACTGAGGGCATTGGTGCTCGCGGCCGTCGCCGCGGGCTCAGGCACGCTGGATCCAGGAGGACCGTCATGAGCCCCGCCGACCTGACGCCTCTGGGGCGCGTGCACGTGCTCGGGATCGGTGGTGCGGGCATGTCCGGCATCGCGCGGATCCTCGTGGCGCGCGGGGTGTCCGTCAGCGGGTGCGACGCCAAGGACTCGCGCCGGATCGCAGCGCTGCGCGCGCTCGGCGTGCAGACGCACGTCGGGCACGACGTCGCGCACCTCGACGGCGTCGACACCGTGATCGCTTCCACGGCCATCAAGGCGGTCAACCCCGAGCTCGTCTCCGCGCACGAGCAGGGACTGCGCGTGATGGGCCGCGCGGAGGCCCTCGCCGCGGTGATGGAGGGCTTCCGCGGTGTCGCCGTGGCAGGCACCCACGGCAAGACCACCACCACCTCGATGCTCACGGTCGCGCTGCAGCACTGCGGGGCCGACCCCTCGTTCGCGATCGGCAGCGAGCTCAACGAGAGCGGCAGCAACGCCCACCTCGGCAGCGGACCGGACTTCGTCGCCGAGGCCGACGAGAGCGACGGCGCGTTCCTGGCTCTGCCGGCGTCGGCCGGCATCGTCACCAACGTCGAACCCGACCACCTCGACCATTGGGGAACCTTCGAGGCGATCGAGTCCGCGTTCCTGGACTTCTGCACGGCCATCGGGGCCCGCGGCGGGTTCGTCACCGTCTGCCTCGACGACGAGGGCAGCGCGCGGCTCGCCGACGCGGCACGGGCCGCGGGAGTCGACGTGCGCACCTACGGCGAGAGCGAGGCCGCCGACTACCGGGTCGAGCTGCTGGGGACCGGCGAGGCCGGGTGGAACTTCGACGTCCTGGAGCGCGGGGTCCGCCTCGGCGCCACCCAGCTCGCGGTGCCCGGTCGTCACAACGTGCTCAACGCGACCGCGGCGCTGGTGACGGGGATGGGGCTGGGTCACTCCTCGGCCGACCTGCGTGCTGGTCTCGAGTCCTTCAGCGGGACACGGCGACGCTTCGACTTCAAGGGAGCCGTCGCCGGCATCCGGGTCTACGACGACTACGCCCACCACCCCACCGAGATCGACGCCACGCTGCGCGCGATGCGCGAGGTCGTGGGGGAGGGCCGCCTGGTGGTCGCGTTCCAGGCCCACCACTACTACCGGACGGCTCTCTTCGTGAAGGAGTTCGGCCAGGCGCTCGGGCTGGCTGACGAGGTCGTCGTCCTGGAGGTGTTCGCGCCCGGTGAGGACCCCATCCCGGGCGCCTCCGGTGTCGCGATGGCCTCGCACGTCCCGCTGCCGCGCGAGCAGGTCGTCTTCGAGCCGTCCTGGAGCAAGGTCGCCGAGCGGCTCGTCGAGCGGGCGCGGCCGGGGGACGTGGTGATGACCTTGGGTGCCGGTGACATCGCGATGATCGGCACCGAGGTGCTGGACCTTCTGCGGGACCGCGAGGGTGCGGCATGACGGTCATCGAGTCCGCTGAACGCTTCACCGAGACCGCGCGGCGGGGCACCTGGCTCCGGGTGCTCGCGCTCGTCGTGGCCGCCGCTCTCGTGGCTGCGGCGGTGTGGGTGGTGTGGTTCTCCTCCCTGCTCACCGTGACCGAGGTGCGGGTGCTCGGCGCCGTCGACGTCAGTGCGGACGCGGTGCGGCAGAGCGCCGACGTCGAGGTCGGGACGCCGCTCGCCCGGGTGGACGTGGACGGCATCGTCGGACGCGTCGGATCGATCCCTGAGGTCGGTGCGGTCGAGGTGCGCCGCGGGTGGCCCGACGTCCTCGTCGTCGTCGTCACCGAGCGCACGCCGGTGGTCGTGGCGAAGGCGACCGATTCCCCGGGCTACGTCTACGTCGACGCGGCGGGAGTCCGCTTCGGCGCCGTGGGCGTCCGTCCGAGGAACGTGCCGCTGCTGCGGGCCTACGGGTCCGACGCCCGCGGGTCGGCCATCGCCGTCGTCGACTCCCTGCCCCCCGACCTGCTCCGGCGGGTCACCGACGTGGTGGCCCGGACGCGCGACGACGTCGTGCTGACCCTGCGCGCCGGCGCGACGGTGCGGTGGGGGAGCGCCGAGCGGGCCGACCGCAAGGCGCAGGTGCTGCGGTCGCTGCTGCCGGTGGGGGCGGAGGTCTACGACGTCAGCGCGCCCGACCTCCCCACGACGACCGGCGCCTCGGACTGAGCCCGCCGACGACGGATCCGCCGGCGCGCCTTGCGCCCCGCCGACGCCCTCCCGTACCTTGACCCGGAACCACAGGATGACATAACTCTCTGCCTCTACCTGAGGGTGAGAGTTGGGTCCCTCGCTCACGGGCGGGGCGGAACGAAGGGCGCGCCGTGGCGGCACCGCAGAACTACCTCGCAGTCATCAAGGTCGTCGGCATCGGCGGCGGCGGCGTCAACGCCGTGAACCGCATGATCGAGGTGGGGCTCAAGGGCGTCGAGTTCATCGCCGTGAACACCGACGCCCAGGCCCTGCTCATGTCCGACGCCGACGTCAAGCTCGACATCGGTCGCGAGCTCACGCGCGGGCTCGGGGCGGGGGCCGACCCGGAGGTCGGCCGTCGCGCGGCCGACGACCACGCGGAGGACATCGAGGAGGTGCTCAAGGGCGCCGACATGGTGTTCGTCACCGCGGGCGAGGGAGGCGGCACGGGCACCGGCGGGGCGCCGGTCGTCGCGCGCATCGCGCGCCAGCTCGGTGCCCTGACCATCGGCGTCGTGACGCGCCCGTTCGGCTTCGAGGGCAAGCGTCGCGGCGTGCAGGCCGACACCGGCGTCGACGCGCTGCGCTCCGAGGTGGACACGCTCATCGTCATCCCGAACGACCGGCTGCTGTCCCTCTCGGACCGCAACATCTCGATGCTCGACGCCTTCCGCCAGGCCGACCAGGTGCTGCTGCAGGGCGTCAGCGGGATCACCGACCTCATCACCACGCCGGGCCTGATCAACCTCGACTTCGCCGACGTCAAGAGCGTCATGGCCGGGGCCGGCAGCGCCCTCATGGGCATCGGCTCCTCGCGCGGGGACGACCGCGCCATCGCGGCGGCGGAGGCGGCGATCTCCAGCCCGCTCCTGGAGGCGAGCATCGACGGCGCGCACGGCGTCCTGCTGTCCATCTCGGGCGGCAGCGACCTCGGTCTCTTCGAGATCAACGAGGCGGCCCGGCTCGTGGCCGACGCCGCGCACCCGGAGGCCAACATCATCTTCGGCGCGGTCATCGACGACACCCTCGGCGACGAGGTGCGGGTCACCGTCATCGCAGCGGGCTTCGACGGCGGCCTTCCGCCGGCTCGACGCGCGGGCTCCAAGCCCGTGACGAAGGGCGACGTCGAGGAGACCCCGCTCGCCGTCGAGGCGGCGCGCTTCACCGCCGAGCCGGGCCAGCCGCCGGTCATCCCGGTGGCGCAGGACGAGGAGCCCAGGCGCGAGCCGCGGCGCATCGTCTTCGACGACAACCTCGACGAGGACGACCTCGACGTGCCGGACTTCCTCAAGTAGTCACGACTTCCCCTCGACGGGCCGCACCGGTGACGGTGCGGCCCGTCGTCGTGTGCAGCCGGCTCGGCCGAGCCGCACCTGACAGGCTGGGGCCATGGCGATCGTCGAGGGGACGCTGGGGCCCCGGGTGCGCTGGGCCTTCCGCGACCGCGTCTCAGGCGCGAGCCTCCCGCCCTTCGACGCCGGCAACCTCGCCGACCACGTCGGCGACGACCCGGCCGCGGTGGACGCGAACCGCACCGAGTTCGCGGCGGCCGTGGGCGTGACCCGGTCGCACCTGGTGTCGATGGCTCCCGTGCACGGCAACGACGTGGGCGAGGTGGACGACCCGGTGTCCGGCCCGGTCCCGGAGGTCGATGCGCTCGTCACCCGGGTGCCGGGTCTGGCACTGCTCGTCGTGGCCGCCGACTGCGTGCCCGTGCTCCTCGGCGACAGCGAGGCCGGCGTCGTCGGCGTGGTGCACGCCGGCTGGCGAGGGGTCCGCTCGGACGTGGTGGGGACGACGTTGGACGCGATGCGCGACCTCGGTGCGCGCATCGACCGCACCCGGGCCGTCGTCGGGCCGGCCATCTGCGGC
Source organism: Micrococcales bacterium (assembly GCA_024641605.1). Classification (GTDB taxonomy): domain Bacteria; phylum Actinomycetota; class Actinomycetes; order S36-B12; family CAIYMF01; genus Longivirga. Next base: position 2,178 of record JAHECT010000045.1, on the reverse strand, counting down.
CTCTGCTACGACGTGGAGCGGGAGCGCTACGACGACGTGACGGCGGTGGCGCCGGAGGCTGCCTCGGTCGCTCACGGCGGGCGACCGGGGCTCGACCTGAGGGCCGCGGTCGTCGCGCGGCTGCAGGGGCAGGGGGTCGCGACGTCGCTGCACCTCGGCTGCACCTACGAGTCCGAGCAGCTCTTCTCCTTCCGGCGCGATCCGCGGACGGGTCGTCACGGCGGCGTCGTCGCCTGGGAGGCGCCGTGAGCGACCGTCGGGAGGAGCTCGCGGCCAACCTCGCGGCGGTGCGTGCCCGCGTGGACGCGGCCGCGACCGCGGTCGGCCGCGATCCCGGGGAGGTCACGCTGATCGTGGTGACCAAGACCTGGCCGTGGACCGACGTCGCCCTCCTCGCCGAGCTGGGGGTCACCGACGTGGGGGAGAACCGCGACCAGGAGGCGAGGGCCAAGCATGCGCGGACCGACGGGCTCGGGCTGCGCTGGCACTTCGTCGGCCAGCTCCAGCGCAACAAGGCCCGCTCGGTGGCCTCCTACGCCGACGTCGTGCACTCGGTGGACCGCCCCGAGCTCGTCCCCGCGCTCGATCGCGCTGCCGCCGCCCTGGGGCGGGTGGTGACCGCCCTCATCCAGGTCGACCTCGCCGACCCGCCGCAGCCGCTGCGGGGAGGCGTGGTCCCGGGGGAGGTCGAGGCCCTGGCGGACCAGGTGGCCGCAGCCGGGGCGCTGCGGCTCGGCGGCGTCATGGCCGTCGCGCCTCTGGGGGAGGAGCCCGCGGCCGCGTTCCACCGGTTGTCGGACGTGGCAGCCGTCCTCCGGGCCGGCCATCCGGAGGCCCTGATGATGAGCGCCGGGATGTCCGGGGACCTCGAAGCGGCGGTCGCGGCGGGCGCGACACACGTGCGGGTCGGGACGGCGGTGCTCGGCGGTCGTCCCGCCCTCAGGTAGCGTTTCGGCGACGACGTGCGGCCGCGCACGGCTGCACAGTGCGAAGGGCGAGGAGCGGGCATGGGCGCGATGCGCAAGATGGCGGTCTACCTCGGCCTCGTCGAGGACGAGGCCTACGAGTACGCCGAGCACGACGACGACGCGTACGACGCGCGGTCGCGCAACGAGGAGCCTCGCTACTCCTCGGTGCGCGAGGTTCGCCCGGAGACGCGCGCCACGGCGACCGCGACCCGGACGGCCGAGCCCGCGGTGCGGGCCGCGCGCGCTGTGCCGGCGGAGACCGCCACGTCGTCGCGGGTGGACGCCGCCGAGCCGGTGGGCGTCGGTGAGCTGTACCGCATCACCACGCTGCACCCGCGCACCTACAACGACGCGCGTCGCATCGGCGAGGAGTTCCGCCAGGGCGTGCCGGTCATCATGAACCTGACCGAGATGGACGACGTCGACGCCAAGCGCATCGTCGACTTCGCCGCGGGTCTGGTGTTCGGGTGCCGGGGCACGATCGAGCGCGTGACCAACAAGGTCTTCCTGCTCTCGCCCCTCAACGTCGATGTCGCAGCCGAGGCCCGTCGCCTCGCGCAGGACGGCTTCTTCAACCAGAGTTGAGCCCGGGGTGACGCGCGTCGCCCGGGCACCGAGAGGACGGATCAGTTGTGACGGTGGTGGGCCAGACCATCGCCAGTCTGCTGTCGATCTACGTCATCGTGCTCATCGCTCGGCTCGTGTTCGACTACGTCTTCATCTTCGCGCGCGAGTGGCGGCCCAAGGGACCGGTCCTGCTGCTGGTCGAGGGCATCTACTCGATCACCGATCCGCCCCTCAAGGCCCTGCGGCGGATCATCCCGCCGCTGCGGATCGGCGGGATCTCCCTGGATCTCGCCTTCCTGGTCCTGTTCATCCTGGTCCAGATCCTCATCCAGATCGCCTACCGGATCTGACCGGCGTGGTCACCCGTCGTCCGTACTACGCCCCCTGGGTGGCCCATGCGGCTGCTCGGTCCGCTACCGTCCTGCACGACCCTGCTACCGAGGTGGATTCGCGATGGCACTGACTCCTGAGGACGTTCGCAACAAGGTCTTCTCGACCGCCAAGCGCAAGGGCGGCTACGACATGGACGAGGTGGACGCCTTCCTCGACCAGATCGAAGCCGAGCTTGGCGCCCTGCTCACCGAGAACGCCCAGCTGAAGGGGCGCGTCGCCGCCGCCGAGCAGGCCGCCGCGGCCGCGGCCG
>JAHECT010000184.1 GCA_024641605.1 Micrococcales bacterium | reverse complement strand
GACCGGGTGCCCTCCGCCGAGCAGCACCACCCGGCCGACCGCCTCGGACGCCTCGGTCGCCACGCCCCAGCGCCGCAGCACGGCCGCGGCGATCACGGGGCGGGCCCGCGCCGCGCCGTCGTCGAGCTTGAGCGCGAACGCTCGCCCGTCGGGCAGCGCACCCGCGTAGACGCCCTCCGCGCCGTCCTTGACGAGCAGGCCGGGGACCGCCCGCATGAGCCCGGTGACGTCGTGGTCGCTGCCGGCGACGAGCTCGGGGTGCGCGCGCATCGCCGCCCCGACCGCACCCGACGGCGTGCCCGGGTCGGCCGTGCCGCAGCGGGCGACCAGACGGGCGACACCGGTCAGCGTCACCGCCCAGGCGGGGGCGCCGCACCCGTCGACGGCGTCGACGGTCACCCGGTCCCCGGTGAGCCGTTCCACCGTCGCCCGCAGGTGCTCCTGAAGCGGATGGCCCGGGTCGAGGTAGTCCCCCGTCGACCATCCGCGAGCCACGCACGTCGCGAGCATGGCGGCGTGCTTGCCCGAGCAGTTCATGAGCACCGTCGAGGGCCCGCCACCCGCGCGGACGAGGTCGTCGCGAGCGCTCACCGAGCCCGGCCAGTCGGCCGGGGTGCGCAGGGCCGACTCGTCCAGGCCCGCCGAGGCCAGGATCCGGCGTACGCCGGCCACGTGGACGGGCTCGCCGGCGTGCGAGGCGGCGGCGAGGGCGAGGTCCGGGCCGCGTCCGGGGTAGCCCAGCTCGACGAGCCCGGCCGCCTGGGCCGGCTTGAGGCTGGAGCGGGGCAGCAGGGCCGAGTCGGGATCTCCGAGCGCCAGCGACACCGACCCGTCGGCGTCGAGCACGACGAGGGAACCACGGTGGTGACCCTCGACGAAGCCCGAGCGCACCACCTCGGCCAGGACGGCCGGAGGTCGGTCAGGCACCAGGGTCGGCGAGGAGGGCGTCCACGGAGGCGCTGCCGTCGCGATAGCGCGTGGTCAGCTCCCCGGACAGCTGGTCCATGACCACCTGGACCGCACGGCGCGTCTCGGACACCTCGGCCTCGTGCGCGGCAAGGGTGCTCATCGCCCGCTCCAGCCCGGCGTCGTCGAGCGCCTCGACGTCGCTGATGTCGGCGTCGGCGACGACCTTCTCGACGGCGCGCTGACGCTCGTCGACGCGGGTGGGCTCCACGGTGATGTGGCGACCGAGGCCGTGGGTGCCCCGCGACGGGTCGGTGAGGATCTCGGTGAGCGAGGACACGAGCGACCCCTCGTCCCCGTCCGGCAGGCGACGCGCCATCTCGGCTCGCACGATGTCCATGCGGCCGTGCAGCATGCGTCGCAGGTACGAGAGGTCCGCCTCCTCCTGCTCGGCCTCGCGGCGGCGCGCCCGCAGGGCGGGGAGGGAGAGCTCGTCGAGCCCGGTCACGAACGCGGGGTCGAGGACGACGTCGACACGGCGCCGCCCCCCGGGCATCGGCCTGGTCATCGAGGCACTCCGTTTCGCCGGTCCTTGACGTTGAGCAGGGCGCGAGCCTCCGTCGTGGACATCGGGGGCCGCTGCGCCAGTGTGGCGAGACTAGCGGCCCGCTGCACGAGCTCGGCGTTGTCCCGGACCGGCACGCCCGGGGAGAACGAGAGCGTGTCCTCCATACCGACCCTCAAGTGGCCCCCGGCCGACAGCGCGGCGAGCGCCACCGGCAGGGTCGAGCGACCGACGCCGGTGGCCGACCAGGAGGCCTCCGGCGGGAGCATGCGCGCCATCGTCACGACCGACTCCGCCGTGCCCGGCGCACCACCGGGGACACCGAGGACGAGGTCGCAGTGGATCCGCCCGCCGTAGGGCAGCCCCTCCTTCTCCAGGAGCTTGGTCAGCGCGGCGACGTGCCCCACGTCGAAGAGCTCGAACTCGGGCACCACCTCGAGCTCCTGGGTGCGCCGGTACAGCTCGACCATGAAGCCCCAGGGATTGAGGAACACGTCGGAGCCGAAGTTGACCGACCCGCACGTGAGCGAGCACGAGTCCGGGAGGGCGTCCAGCACCGCGATCCGGGCGTCGTACGCGTCGGTGACGGCACCACCGGTCGAGAGCTGGACCACGAGGTCGGTCGCCTCCCGGACGGCTGCGACCGTCTCGGCCAGCGTTCCGGGGTCGAGCGAGGGCTGCGCCTGGGCGTCCCGGACGTGGATGTGGATGACCCCGGCGCCGGCCCGCTCGCAGGCCGTCGCGGTGGCGACGAGCTCGTCCCGGGTCACCGGGAGGGCGGGGGCGTCTGATTTGTCCGTCTCGGCCCCGGTGGGAGCCACGGTCAGCAGGGTCGGTGCGGCCACGGGGGCCATCGTGGCACGTACGGAGCGATCCACCGGCCACCGGACTCAATCCGTGCCCCGTTCCGTCCGATGGGTGAATCAGCGTCCGTCTGGACGCGCGACCCCGGGAGGAGGCCAGGCGTGCCCGACGTCGGCTTGGCGCTCCGCGCCGACAGCCTGCTGCTCGAGCTCGCCTCGCAGGAGGCGACGGGCTGCCTGACGGTGACCGAACCGGAGGGCGAGCAGGCCACCATCTGGTTCCGGGACGGGCTGGTCTACTCCGTGTCCGTCCCCGGGCGCCGTCCCCTGCTCGGGGTCCGGCTCATGTCCTCCGGGGCACTCACGCCGGAGGCCCTCGCTGAGGCCCTGGAGGTCCAGCGCACCGAGCTGCAGGGCTGGCGGCTGGGTGAGCTGCTGGTCCACCTCGGCTTCGTCGACCGGGCCGTGGTGGAGTCGTTCGTGACCGAGCAGGTGCGCGACCAGGTCGCGGACCTGCTCCTCTGGGACGTGGCGGAGAAGAAGTTCCGCAATGGAAAGCGCACTCGCCAGGACGTGGCGCCACCGGTGGAGGTCACCGACCTGCTGTCGATGGCCCGCGAGCGCGAGGACCGCTGGAACGAGATCCTCCCCTTCATCGGCGGCCCGGATGCGGTCCCGGTCCTGTCCAGCTCCCCCGACGCCGCGCCCGACGTGGTGCTCGGGCCCTACGACTGGGCGCTGCTCTGCAAGGTCGACGGCGTCCGGTCCATCGCCGACCTCGCCGACGACTGCGGGTTCACGGTCTTCGAGGCCGGGATGGTGGTCGTGGGCCTGCTCGAGGCGGGCCTGGTCGAGATCGACGGCACCCACCACGACCTCGGGCCCGACGAGTGGGCCACCCCCACGGACGAGGACCTGGCGACCTCCGTCGCCCGGGTCAGCGCCGCGCTGTCGGACATGGGCATGCCCGCGGGCGGGTCCCCGTTCGCCGCACTGAACCCGGACTCCGAGCCGCTGGCCGAGGTCGTCTCGCTCGCCGGCGAGCGCGCCGCCAAGGAGCGCGCCGCCCTCGAGGGGGAGGAAGCCGACCGCGACCGGGCTCGCGCGCAGGCCCAGGAGCGGGTCCGCGAGGAGAAGGAGCGACTCGCCGCCGAGGAGGCCGAGGCCGAGCGCCTGGCCGGGGAGGCCACGCGGGTGCGCGAGGCACGTCTGGCCGAGGAGGCCCGCCTCGCCGAGGAGCTGCGCCTGGCCGAGGAGGCCCGCGCCGAGGCGGAGCGCCTCGAGGTGGAGCGCTCGGCCCGCGATCGCGAGGACGCCGAGCGGCTCGCGGAGCAGGCCCGCGCCGCCCACGAGGCTCGTCTCGCCGAGGAACGTCGTCTCGCCGAGGAGCAGCGCCTGGCCGAGGAGGCCCGCGCCGAGGCCACCCGGGTCGCTGAGCAGAGGGCGAAGGCGGAGCAGGACGCCCAGCGCGCCCGCGCCGAGACCGAGGAGCTGACCGAGCAGGCCCGACGGGCCGAGGCAGCGCGACGCACCGAGGAGACCCGGCTCGCCGAGGAGTCCCGGCTCGCCGAGGAGGCACGGGCGGAGGCCGAGCGGCTCGAGGAGGCTCGCGCCGAGGCGGCCCGCCTCGCCGAGGAGGCACGGGCGGAGGCCGAGCGGCTCGAGGAGGCCCGCCAGGCGGACCAGGCCCGCGCCCGCGCCGAGCGCGAGGAGGCCGCCCGGCTCGCCGAGGAAGCACGACTCGAGGCCGAGCGGCTCGAGGCCGAGCGGCTGGAGGCCGAGCGCCTCGCCGAGCAAGCACGCCTCGAGGCCGAGCGGCTCGAGGCCGAGCGGCTGGAGGCACTGCGCGTCGCCGACGAGGCTCGTCTCGAGGCCGAGCGGGTCGAGGCCGAGCGGGTCGAGGCCGAGCGGGTCGAGGCCGAG
>JAHECT010000183.1 GCA_024641605.1 Micrococcales bacterium | reverse complement strand
CCGGATCGCCCCGTTCCTGGCCGGACCGTCGACCGTACTGCCGCGCGCGGACCAGCTCGAGGTCCGCGCCGACCAGAGCACGTTCGTTCGTCTGCTCGGGCCGGGTGTCCGGGCGGCGGCCCGGCGCCTGCACGCCCTGCTCGGCGGTGGGGACGAACTGGCCCGGCGCCTCGCCGCCGCTGGACGCGACCCCGCACCGGAGAGGTTTCGATCCGATCAGGTGGCCTGGGCGCTCGGGGCGGTGGCCGTGGCCGGTGCGGTCGTGCTGGGGCTCGCGGCGCTGGGGGAGGCCGTGCGGCCGCCGGCCGCCGCCCTCGTGGTCGTGCTGTCCGGCGTCGCGGGCTGGCTCGCGGTCGATCGCTCGCTCACCCGAGCGGTCACCCGTCGCCAGCAGGCCGTGCGCACGGGGCTTCCGGCCGTCGCCGACCTCCTCGCCCTCGCCGTGGCGTCGGGGGAGTCCCCGGCCGCGGCGCTCGAGCGCGTCTCCCGGGTCGCGCGCGGGCCTCTCGCCGAGGAGTGCCGACGGGCGAGCCAGGACACGTCCAGCGGCGTGGCCTTCGTTGACGCCCTCGACCGCATGGCGGACCGGGTCGGTGTCACCGCGGTCCGCCGCTTCGCCGACGGGATCTCGATCGCCGTCCAACGCGGGACGCCCCTCGCCGACGTGCTCCGGGCGCAGGCCGCCGACGCCCGGGCCGACGTCGCCCGCTCGCTGCTCGAGCTCGCTGGCCGCAAGGAGCTGCTGATGCTCATGCCTGTCGTGTTCCTGGTCCTGCCCACCGTGGTCCTGGTGGCGCTCTATCCGGCGTTCAGCTCGCTCGCGAGCATCACCCCCTGATCCGTTCCCGTTCCCGTTCCCGTCCGACACCCGACGTCCGACCGCCGGTCGTCCCACCCGAGGAGATGCCATGCCCCGTCCCGTCGCCCACCTGATCACCCGCGCCCTCGCCCGTGGTGCCACCGACCGCGGTGACGTGCCCGGGTGGGTCCTCGTCGCGGTCATGACCGCCGGGCTGGTCACCGCGCTGTGGCTCGTCGCCGACGACCAGCTCACGGCGGTCCTCCAGCGGGCGATCAGCGCCGTCGGTTCGCCCTGATGGCCCGTCCCCCCGAGGAGGCCGTGCGGCCGGACCGAAGGTCGTGCCGGCCTCGCGTGAGGACCGAGCGGGGATCGGCCGTCGTCGAGTTCGTCGTGGTCGTCCCGCTGCTCCTCGTGGTCGCGATCGCCGTCGTGCAGCTGGTGCTCGCGCTGCACGTGCGCACGACCCTCGTCTCGGCCGCGGCCGAGGGCGCCCGTGTCGGTGCTCTTGCGGGAGGCAGCCCGGCGGCCGCGCGCGGGCGGATCCTCGAGATCCTGCGCGGCACCGTCGCGCTGTCGTCGGTGGAGACGGTGAGCGCGCGTCGCGTCGTCGTCGGCGGCGTCCCCACCGTCGAGACGACGGTGGGCGCGCGCTTGCCGCTGGTGGGGCTGCTGGGCCCCGAGTCGCTCACGGTTCAGGGTCATGCGGTCGCCGAGCGCTGACCAGCGCCCTCGCCAGCCCTCGTCGCGGTCGCGCGCGCGGACGCTCCCGCGCGGACAGCGAGGTGTCGCCGTCCTCGAGGTGCTCGTCCTCGGCGTCGGCCTGCTCGTGCCGCTTCTCTACGGAGCCCTCAGCGTCATGCAGGTGCAGGCGGCCTCCTACGCCGCGACCTCGGCCGCAAGGGAGGCGGCGCGGGTCCACGTCACGGCCGCCGGCCCTACGCAGGCCCGTCGGCTGGCTCGGCGGGCCGCCTCCATCGTCCTCGCCGACGCCGGTATCCGGGCCGCCTCGGTGGCGATCCAGTGCGTCGGGCGTTGCCTGGCCCCCGGATCGCGCACGGACGTGACCGTGTCGGTCGACGTCGCCCTGCCGCTCCTGCCCGGGCGACGCAGCGTGCGGGTGTCGGCGGTCGAGTCCATGCCGGTCGACCGCTTCCGGGACTCACCGTGAGGGCGCGTCTCGGGGACCGCGGCACGGTGCTCCCGCTCGTCATCGGCGTCGTGGTGCTCGTCCTGGGCGCGGTCACCGTCGTCACCGACGCGAGCGTCCTGTGGTTGCAGCGGCGCTCGCTGCAGGCGGTCGTCGACGGTGCCGCCCTGGCCGGTGCGCAGGGAGTCGACACCGCGTTGGTGTACGAGCGGGGAGTGCCCGACGTGCTGCCCCTGGACCCGCCCGCCGCCCGCGCCGCAGTCCGGGCGTGGGTGCGCGCGTCACCGGCCGTCCGCGGGCTCACCCGCTTCCGCGTGCTCGCCACGACGGTGGGTCCCACGACCGTGACGGTCCGGGCCCGCAGCGTCGTCGCTCCGCCCTTCACCGCCTTCCTCACCGGCCGCGGCGTCACGGTCGTGGCGGAAGCGACCGCGCGCGGCGGCGGCACCTGACCGGCCGGGCCGGTCGGGTCCGCCAGGGCACTACTCTCGGGGGCGTGGCGACCCTGGACCCGAGCGATGCTCTCAAGGAGCACGACGCGACCCTCACGAGCATCGAGAAGGTGCTCGACGTGCCGTCGATGCGCGTGGAGGTGGAGCGTCTCGAGGCGGAGGCCAGCGTCCCGAACCTCTGGGACGACCAGGCCAAGGCGCAGCAGGTCACCTCGCGGCTGAGCTTCGTCCAGGGCGAGATCGCGCGCGTGACCGGCCTGCGCAGCAGGCTCGACGACGTCGCGGTGATGTTCGACCTCGCGGAGGAGATGGGCGACGCCGACGCCCTCGCCGAGGCCGAGGCCGAGCTGGGCGCCCTCGGGCGCGCCATCGGCGAGCTGGAGGTGCGCACGCTGCTCTCCGGCGAGTACGACCAGCGCGACGCCCTCATCACCGTCCGCGCCGAGGCCGGCGGAGTCGACGCCGCGGACTGGGCCGAGATGCTGCTTCGGATGTACACGCGCTACTGCGAGCGTCACGGCTGGGGCGTCGAGGTCTACGACACGTCCTACGCCGAGGAGGCAGGCATCAAGTCCGCGACCTTCGCGGTCAAGGCGGCCTACGCTTACGGCACCCTCTCGGTGGAGCAGGGGACCCACCGGCTGGTCCGGATCTCGCCCTTCGACAACCAGGGACGGCGTCAGACCTCCTTCGCGGGCGTCGAGGTCATCCCGGTCGTCGAGCAGACCGACAGCATCGAGATCCCCGAGGACGAGCTGCGGGTCGACGTCTACCGCTCCAGCGGCCCCGGGGGTCAGGGCGTCAACACGACCGACTCCGCCGTCCGGCTCACCCACATCCCGACCGGGATCGTGGTCAGCTGCCAGAACGAGCGCAGCCAGATCCAGAACAAGGCGACGGCGCTCGCGGTCCTGTCCGCCAAGCTGCTCGAGCGGGCGCGCCAGGAGGAGCAGGCCAAGATCGACGCGCTCAAGGGCGACTCCGGCGGCTCCTGGGGCAACCAGATGCGCTCCTACGTCCTGCACCCGTACCAGATGGTCAAGGACCTGCGGACCGAGGTGGAGACGGGCAACACCGCGGCGGTCCTCGACGGCGAGATCGACGACTTCATCGAGGCCGGGATCCGCTGGCGGCGCACGCAGGCCGGCTGAGATCCCGCCCGCTCACCCGTTCGGGTGACGCTGTGCGACCGTCTTCCCGGCGTGGCGTCACCCTGCGTCACTCATCCCTTCGGCCCTGGGCCGACCGGGTGACCGGCCCCTACCGAACGTGATCGTCGCGGGCTACTCTCGATCCCGAGAGTCACGCAAGTGGCGGATGTGACGGATGGGACGAAGGCGGTGACCCCGGTGCGCAGCAGTCGACGCGTTCTCGCGCTCGCCCCCGTCCTGGCCGCTCCCGCGCTGGTCCTCGCCGTCGCGCTGGCGAGCCCGGCCGTGGCCGCGCCCCGAGCTCCGCTCACGGTCACCGACCCCGTCACCCAGGACCCCATTGCGGAGGAGCCCCCCGGCGGGGCCGTCTGCAACCCCGACCTGCCGGCCGAGGGCTGCGAGCAGGAGGGTGGCTACGACACCCCCGCTCCGGTGGCGCCGACCACCCCCCGTCAGCCCAGCAGCTCGGCCGGCTCGGGCGCCCAGCCCGGTCGCTCCTCGCAGGGGTCCTCGCCGTCCGTGACGCCCGCCGGCGCGCGTCCCGCCCAGCCCGCGAGCCTGCCCGCGTCGCTGGCCCGGACCGGTCCCGAGGACGCGCTCCCCGTCGCTATGGCCGGCGTCGCCGCCCTCGCGGCCGGACTCGTCCT
>JAHECT010000044.1 GCA_024641605.1 Micrococcales bacterium | reverse complement strand
CCGCACAGGTCACCCGCCTCGCCGTCCTCGACCAGGTGCGCCGCGACCTGCCGGGATCGGCGGCCGCCGAGGCCGCGCAGTCGGCCGCGGAGCTGGTGCGCGACCGCCTCGCCGAGGGCGTCGCCGTCTACGACCGGCTGCTCGCGGCGGCAAGCACGATGCTGGCCTCCCCCGACCTCGGGCGCTCGAGCGCCGACGTCCTCGGTCCGGCCGCGGACGCACTCACGGCCTACGCCGTCGGCCTGCGTGCCGCCGACGGGCTCTGACGGGGACCGATGAGGCCGGTCCCTCAGCCCAGGGGCGCGTGGTCCCCGGGCTCGAGGACGCGCAACCCCGTGACGGTCACGATCGCCACGGCGCCCGGTCCCGAGCAGTGCGCGACACCGTCGACGACGGCGAGACCGCCGTCCTCGGGGATGCCGAGCACGGTGTAGCCGCGGCCGGCCCAGTCCCAGGCCTCGTCGAGATCGTCGGGCTCGTAGTGCGGCCGGACGATCGCGTCGCCGAGCAGGCGCAGACCGCTGGTGTCGGTGACCCCGGCGTCGTTGGGATCGGCGAAGCCGGCCACGGCGATGTCGGCCCCGGCGAGGACCGCCCCCGCACTCCCGCCGTAGAAGACCCCGCCCCGCTCCACGTGCTCGCGGGCGAGGTCGAGCGCGCCGCGCGACTGGAGGTGGTGGAGCAGGTCGAAGGTGTTGCCGCCGAGGACGAAGACGACGTCGTGGTCGGGATCCAGCTCGTCGGCGCTGCGGCCGGCGAGGTCGGACCAGATCTCGACGCGGGGGACGTCGTAGGGCAGGAGGGCGCGCCGCAACCACGTCGCTGCGACCTCGTGGCGCTCGGGCGGGAGAGCCTGCGGCCAGCAGACCACCCGGCGGCTCGGGCGCAGGAAGAGCCGCCAGAGCGACGCCTCCTGCTCGGCGGATCCCCCGCCGCCGAGGTAGACCCGGGTGCTCATGCGCTCACGCCAGCGACGGGTCGCGCAGGCTCACGGTGAGCGACTCGAAGGCGAGGAGCGGCGGCACGTTGGACTCCAGCAGGTGGCGCGTGCGCTCGAGGGCGTCGACCCGGCGCAGCGTCTCCTCCGGGCGCGACTCGGCCGCCACCCGCTCGATCTGGGGCCGCATCTCGTCGTTGACCAGCTCGGACCCCGCGCCGAGCTGGACCACCAGGACATCCCGGTAGAACGCGATGAGGTCGACGATCGCGCGGTCGAGCTGGTCCCGGACCACCCGCCTCCGCCGACGCTTCTGCCGGTCCTCGAGCGCCTTGAACGCGCCCTTGGCGCGGCGCTCCACGGTCCCGATGCCCCGCCCCTCCGCGCCCTCGCCGTAGGCAGCCCGCAGCGCGGCGTGCTCGCGCTCGTCGAGCGGGTCGCAGATGGCGGCGGCGTCGTCGGTGGCCACGCCGACGAGGTCGGCGGCGAGCGCCAGACAGGAGCCGAGGTCGTGCAGCTGTGTGGGGATCCGGAGCACGTCCTGGCGACGCAGGCGCGCGCCCTCGTCGGTGGCGAGCGCCCGGGCACGGCCGATGTGGCCCTGCGCGGCCCGGGCCGCGAACGAGGCCATCGCGGGGTCCACCCCGAGCTTGTCCACCAGCGCCTTCGCCACCTCGGCCGTGGTCGGAGTGGCCAGCATGAGGTGGCGGCAGCGGGACCGGATCGTGGCGAGCACGTCCTCGGTGCTGGGGGCGCACAGGATCCACACCGTGCCCGGAGTCGGTTCCTCGATGCTCTTGAGCAGGGTGTTGGCGCTCTCCGCGTTGAGCCGGTCGGCGTCCTCGAGGACGAACACGTGCCACGGCGAGCGCGACGGCGCGATGCTGGACCGGCGGACGAGCTCGCGAGTCTCGTCGACGGCGTAGGTGACCGACTCCGGGACCACGTGCTCGACGTCGACGTGGGCGGAGTGCGCGACAGCGGTGCACTCCCCGCACGTCCCGCAGCCCCCCTGAGGGCAGACGAGCGCGGCGGCGAACGCGAGCGCGGCCGTGCTGCGTCCCGATCCCGGCGGCCCGGTGACCAGCCAGGCGTGGGTCATCGCGGTGGAGTGCCGACCGGCCCGCGTGGCGGGCGCGTCCGCGGCGGCGGCGCGCAGCGCGGCGACCGCGACGTCCTGGCCCACCAGTGGGCTGAACACGTCGTTCATGCCGACCCCGCCCCCTCGCGAGACTGATCAACTGCGGGCTTCCCGGCCCCGGTAGCACTCAGTTGATCAGGCTCAGCGGGGGGCAGCAGGGGGTCGAGTCGGGCGAGCACGGCGGCCGCGATGGTCTCCACCGCGTCGTGCGCCGGGAGGACGAGGTAGCGCTCGGGCTCGGCCGCAGCCAGATCACGGAAGGCGGCCACGACGGTCGCGTGGAACTCCTCGGGCTCGACCTCGAGGCGGTCGGGCGCGGACTCCAACCGGGCCAGGCCGGTCCCGGCGTCGACGTCGAGGACCACGGTCAGGTCGGGCAGGAGTCCGCGCGTCGCCCAGAGGTTGATCTCGGCGACGACCTCCGCACCGAGTCCGCGGGCGATGCCCTGGTAAGCGATCGAGGAGTCGGTGTACCGGTCCGAGATGACGACCGCGCCACGGGCGAGGGCCGGGCGGATCAGGGACGCGACGTGCTCGCCGCGGGACGCGGCGAAGAGCAGGGCCTCCGCGCGGTCGTCGAGCCCGGCGTAGCGCGGGTCCAGCACGACGTCGCGGATCGCCTCGGCGGCCGGTGTCCCGCCCGGCTCGCGGGTGAGCACGACCTCGTGGCCCCGGGAGCGCAGCACGTCGACGAGCAGCCGGGCCTGGGTCGACTTGCCCGCGCCGTCCCCGCCCTCGAAGACGACGAAGAGGCCGACGGCGGGGGCGGAGGTCACGCGCCGACCCTACGACGGCGGACCGACGCGGCGGGCAGCGGAGGCCGAGCCCAGCCACCCGTGGGGGTTGCGGTCCGCGGTGCGGTTGACTCGGACCTGCGCCGGTCCAACGGCGCGGAGCGCTGCACACGGCAGGCTCGGCTGACAGGGCGGAGAGCGACCATGGCGGCTCGGTTCGAGGTGCTCGACGTGGCCCCCACGAGGATGGGCGACCTCACGCTGTGGCGGCGGGTCAACCCGTCGGGCGGCGACGACGTGTACGAGGTGAAGCTGGGCGACGAGTACCTCATGTCCAGCGTCTTCACCGTGGCCGAGGTCGAGGTGGCACGGATGGCACTGGCCGCGGGACCGGACCGTGCTCTCGACGTCGTCGTCGGCGGGCTCGGGCTCGGCTACACGGCGCAGACCGTGCTGGACGACTCCCGCGTGCGGTCCCTCGTCGTCGTCGACGCGCTCGCGCCGGTGATCGACTGGCACGAGCGCGGGCTGGTGCCGGTGAGCGTGTCCTCGGCGTCGGACCCGCGCTGCACCCTGCTGCACGGCGACTTCTTCGCGCTGACCGAGGGCGGGGGGTACGACGTCCACGACGCGGAGCGGCGTTTCGACGCGATCGTGGTCGACATCGACCATTCGCCGCGCCACCTGCTGCACGAGAGCCATGCCGGCTTCTACACGCGGGACGGCACCCGGCGGCTCGCGGCCAGACTGCGCCCCGGCGGCGTCTACACCCTGTGGTCGAACGACCCCCCGGACGAGGGCTACCTCGACGTCCTGCGCGACGTGTTCGAGAACGTCCGCTGCGACGTCGTCGCCTTCGCCAACCCGCTGCAGGACCGTCCGGCCACCAACTCCGTCTACGTGGCGCACGCCCCCGACGACTGAGGTCGGCGTCGGCGCCCGGTCGAGGCCACGCCCGGGAGGGTCAGGCCTTCTTCGCCGGCGCCTTCTTCTTCGCGGCGGGCTTCTTGGCGGCCGACTTCTTCGCCGGCGCCTTGCGGGCGGTCTTCTTGGCCGGCGGGTTGGCGCGGCGCTCGGCGAGCAGGTCGGCCGCGCGCTCGAGCGAGATGGTCGCCGGGTCGTCGGCGCGGCGCAGCGAGGCGTTGGTCTCGCCGTCGGTCACGTAGGGACCGAAGCGGCCCTCCTTGAGCTGGATCTCCTTGCCCGTCGACGGGTCGACGCCCACGATGATCGCCGGCTTGGCCGCGGCCTGGCCGCGGCGCTGCTTGGGCTGGGCCAGCAGAGCCAGCGCCTCGTCGAGGGTGATCTCGAAGATCGACTCCTCGCTCGGCAACGAGCGGGAGTCCTTCTCCTTGGTGAGGTACGGACCGTAACGGCCGTTCTGCGCGGTGATGACCACACCGTCGGCCGGGTCGGCGCCCACCTCGCGCGGCAGCGAGAGCAGCCGCAGCGCGTCCTCGAGCGTCACCGTGTCGAGCGCCATCGACGCGAACAGCGAGCCGGTCCGCGGCTTGGCCGACTTCGGCGCGCCGTCCTCGAGCACCTCGGTGACGTACGGGCCGTAGCGACCCGTCTTCGCGACGATGGTGAGACCGGTGCCCGGGTCGACACCCAGCTCGCGGTCGCCCGAGGGCAGCGCGAGCAGTTCCTCGGCCTTCTCGGCGGTGAGCTCGTCGGGCGCGAGCTCGACCGGCACGTTCGCGCGCTGCTCACCGCGCTCGATGTAGGGGCCGTACTTCCCCACGCGCAGCGTGATGTCGGACCCCTCGATGGGGAACGACGAGATGCCGCGGGCGTCGATCTCGCCGAGGTCGTTGACGAGCGGGTGCAGGCCGGCGAAGTCGCGCTCGGGGTCCCCGCGGTAGAACCGGTCCAGCACTCCCACCCGGTCGAGGTCGCCCCGAGCCACGGCGTCGAGGACCTCCTCCAGGCGTGCGGTGAAGTCGTAGTCGATGAGCGTCGTGAAGTGCTCCTCCATGAGGCGCACCACGGCGAAGGCGAGGAACGACGGGACGAGCGCGGACCCGCGCTTCACGACGTAACCGCGGTCGACGATCGTGCCGAGGATCGAGGCGTACGTGGACGGGCGGCCGATGCCGCGCTCCTCGAGGGCCTTCACCAGGCTGGCCTCGGTGTAGCGGGCGGGCGGGTTGGTCGCGTGCCCCTCGGGCTCCAGGCGCGACGCGGTGACCACGTCGCCCACCCGCAGCTGCGGGAGCCGGCGCTCGGCGGCCTCGCCGCGCTCGGCGTCCTCGTCCACCGACTCCTCGTAGGCAGCCATGAAGCCCCGGAAGGTGATGACCGTGCCGCTGACGGAGAACTCCGCGTCGCGTCCGTCCGTGGCGGTCGCACCGATCCGCAGGGTGGCCGTCTGGCCGCGGGCGTCGGCCATCTGCGAGGCGACGGTGCGCTTCCAGATGAGGTCGTAGAGCAGGAAGTCGTCGCCGGAGAGCTCGCCGGCCACCTGGGCGGGCGTGCGGAACACGTCGCCGGCCGGACGCACGGCCTCGTGCGCCTCCTGGGCGTTCTTGACCTTGCGGTCGTAGCGCCGAGGCGTGTCCGAGACGTGGTCGGAGCCGTAGAGCTCGGCCGCCTGGGAGCGGGCCGCCGCGACGGCCGACTCCGACAGCGTGGTCGAGTCGGTACGCATGTAGGTGATGTAGCCGCGCTCGTAGAGACCCTGCGCGACCCGCATCGTCCGCTGCGCCCCCCAGCGCAGCTTGCGGCTGGCCTCCTGCTGCAGGGTCGAGGTCATGAACGGAGCGGCGGGCGAGCGCTTGTAGGGCTTGTCCTCGAGCGAACGCACGCTGAAGTCCGCCCCGACGAGGGCCTCCGCGAGCGCGGTCGCAGACTCCTCGGTGAGGTGGGCGGCGTCGGCCCGCGTCAGCTCGCCGCGGTCGGAGAAGTCCTTGCCGGTCGCCACCCGGCGACCGTCCACTGCGACCAGCTTGGCCGCGAAGGAGCCCGGGTCGAACAGCCCCTCGATGTCCCAGTACGACGCCGAGCGGAAGGCGATGCGCTCACGCTCGCGGTCGACCACCAGCCGCGTCGCCACCGACTGGACGCGACCGGCGGACAGGCCGGTCATCACCTTCTTCCACAGGACCGGCGACACCTCGTAGCCGTAGAGCCGGTCGAGGATGCGCCGCGTCTCCTGCGCGTCGACCAGGTCCTGGTCGAGCTCGCGGGTGTCCTCCACGGCGCGACGGATCGCGTCCCGGGTGATCTCGTGGAACACCATGCGCCGGACGGGGACCTTGGGCTTGAGCACCTCGAGCAGGTGCCAGGCGATCGCCTCGCCCTCGCGGTCCTCGTCCGTCGCCAGCAGGAGACGGTCGGACTCGGCGAGCTTCTTCTTCAGCTCGGCGACCTTGCTCTTCTTGTCCGAGTCGACGAGGTAGAGCGCCTGGTAGCCGTGGTCGACGTCGACGCCGAGGCGGGCCCAGGGCTCCTTCTTGTGCTTGTCGGGGATCTCCGAGGCACGGCGCGGCAGGTCGCGGATGTGGCCGACGGAGGCCTCGACCTCGTAGCCGGGGCCGAGATAGCCCTGGATGGTCTTGGCCTTCGCGGGGGACTCCACGATGACCAGCGTGCGACCGGGGGTCGACGCCGTCTGCGCGGTGGCCTTGGGCACGGAACTCCTTGAGGAGGCATCCCCCGACGCGATGCCGGGGGAACGAGGCGACCGCCGCGGATGGGGTCACCGAGCGGGAGTGTCACCATCCCAGGGGCACGGCTGTCAAACGGAGCGACCCCCTCCGGCGCGTCGCCGAGGTCACTCCTGGCGGCTCGACCGCGGGTGTCGGTGCAGGTCAGGGGCCTGCCGAGGTGGCGGCACGGCGCGGCTCGCAGCGGATCAGTGCGCAGGAGCGGCAGCCGCGAGGAGGAGCAGGCCGTCCTCGACCAGGCCGCGCACGGCGATGAGGGCGCCCGCCCGGACGTCATCGGGGTCGAGGCTGTGAACGGCCGCCGCGCGGTCGGCGGCCTCGGCGACCGTGGTCGCCCCGTCGAAGGAACGCAGGAGCTGGGCGCCGACAGCGTCGAGGAGGACCTCCGGACGCCAGCCGTCCGCGAGCGAGGCACGTGACGGCCACGTCTGGAGCCCTCCGCCGTCGCCGGCGCGGTCCTCGGCCAGCAGCCGCAGGCCCGGGGGCCGGACCGGCGCGGCAGCGAGGAGGGCGACGGCGTCGTGCGAGCCCCAGCCGGCGCGGACGCTCAGCAGCGCCGCCACCTCGTCGCCTCGCGGCAACCGGGGGAACGTCGACACGTCCTCGATGCGTGGACCACCCGCGCCCTCGGTCCCGCCGCGGTGCAGGACCACCCAGCCGAACCCGACGCCCTCGGCGTCCATGTCGGTGAGCTCGTCCAGCCAGGCCTCGTAGCGGCGGTCCTGCTCGTCCCCGGGGCTGCCCCCGGCGTCGCGCAGCCACAGCCCGACGTACTGCGCCGGGTCCTGCACCTCGCGCTGGGCCACCCAGGCGTCGCACCCGGTGGGGGCGACCCACTCCGCCACGCGGTCGCGCCAGTCCTGACCGCGCACGTGCAGCCAGTTGGCCAGGACGACGGCCGTCCCGCCCTCGGCCAGGTGGGCCGGTGCCTGCTGGACGAGGAGGCGGCCGAGATCGTCGGCCGGGAGCCCGGCGTCGCGATAGGTGTAGCGGTGTCCGGGCGAGATGACGAAGGGGGGGTTGGACACGACCAGATCGAAGGTCTCCCCCGCCACGGGCTCGAAGAGCGAGCCCTCGCGCAGGTCCCACTCCTGGCCCGACAGCGCCGCCGTCACCTCGGCGAGGCGCAGGGCGCGGCGGTTGCGGTCGGTCGCGACCACGTGCACGGCGTGCCGGCCCAGGTGCAGGGCCTGGACGCCGCACCCCGTCCCGAGGTCCAGCGCGCGGGGCACGTCTCGTCGAGGAGTGATCTGGGCGAGGGTCAGCGAGGCCCCGCCGACGCCGAGGACGTGGTCGACGGCGACCTCGGCGGACTCGTGCCCGGCGGAGTCGGGGCCGTGGTCGCTCACGACGTACCAGTCGGTGTCGCTCTCGCCGTAGGGCCGCACGTCCACGACCGCGGTCACCCCCGGTCCGACGTCGACGAGGCCGAGAGCGGTCAGCTCCTCCAGGGGGAGCGTCCTGCGGGCCCGGTCCACGGGGACCTGCGCGCCCAGGACGAACAGCTCGACCAGCGAAGCGAGGGCATCGCGGCGCTCGGCCAGCGCGCGACGCGCGGGGACCGGCTCGCCCCGGCCCAGGGCGGCGTACGCCGAGGGACCCAGGGCGCCGAGGAGGCCGTCGGCGGTGAACCCAGAGTCGAGCAGCACCTGGCGCACGTGCCGGGCCGCCGCGAGATCGATGCCGCTCACCCCCCGATCATCGCGCAGCCGGGACGCCGACGGGCCCCGGAGCGATGTGCTCCGGGGCCCGTCGAGGGTGTGAGGTCCGTCAGGCGTCGACGGGCTCGTCGGTCTCGACCTCCTGGGGGGTCTCCTCCTCGCCGACCGCGATCGGGCGGCGCTTGGACACCACGACCGCGACGACGATGATGATGACCGCGACGAGGGCGATGCCCCATCGGATGGCGGTGGAGCTGCCGCCCGAGAGGAACAGGGTGACGACCGCGGGCGCGATCAGGAGGGCCACGAGGTTCATCACCTTGATGAGCGGGTTGATCGCCGGGCCGGCGGTGTCCTTGAACGGGTCGCCGACCGTGTCACCGATGACCGTCGCAGCGTGGGACTCCGAGCCCTTGCCACCGAAGTGCCCGTCCTCGACGAACTTCTTCGCGTTGTCCCAGGCGCCACCGGAGTTGGACAGGAAGACGGCCATGAGGACACCCGTCGCGATCGTGCCTGCGAGGTAGGAGCCCAGCGCGCCCACCCCGAGGCCGAAACCGACCGCGATGGGGGTCAGCACGGCGAGCAGGCCCGGCGTGACGAGCTCGCGAAGCGAGTCGCGGGTGACGATGTCGACGACCTTGGCGTACTCCGGACGCTCGGTGCCCTCCATGATGCCGGGGTGCTCGCGGAACTGGCGGCGCACCTCGAAGATCACCGCGCCGGCCGCGCGGGACACCGCGTTGATGGCCAGGCCGGAGAAGAGGAACACCACCGAGGCTCCGATGATGAGGCCCACGAGGTTGCGCGGGTCCGCGACGTCGAGGACCGCGCTGTACTGCGCCCGGTCGTTCAACGGCGGGATGACGACGTTGCCGGCGTCGATGGCCGCCTGGGTCGCCGCGACGACCGTGTCGCGGAACGCACCGAACAGTGCCGTCGCGGCGAGGACGGCGGTGGCGATCGCGATGCCCTTGGTGATCGCCTTCGTGGTGTTGCCGACGGCGTCGAGGCTGGTGAGCACCGCGGCGCCCTCGCCGTGCACGTCGCCGGACATCTCGGCGATGCCCTGGGCGTTGTCCGACACGGGGCCGAAGGTGTCCATCGAGACGATGACCCCGACCGTGGTCAGCAGGCCGCAGCCGGCGAGCGCGATCGCGAACAGACCGACGACGACCGAGCCGGCGCCGAGCAGGTAGGCGCTGAACACGGCGGCACCGATGAGCAGGGCGGAGTAGACAGCCGACTCGAGACCCACCGAGATGCCCGCAAGGATGACCGTGGCCGGGCCGGTGAGGGAGCTGCGGGACACGTCGTCGACCGGCTTGCGGTTGGTCTCGGTGAAGTACCCCGTGAGCTGCTGGATGGCCGCGGCCAGCACGATGCCGATGATGACCGCGCCGATGGCGAGCAGGCGGGGGTTGAAGGTGTCGATGCTGATCAGGCCGAGGTTCTCCCCGACGACGCCCTTGAGCTCGACGACCTTCGACGGGAGGTAGACGAACGAGGCGATGACCACGAGCACGATCGAGACCGCCGCGGAGATGAAGAACCCGCGGTTGATCGCGCTCATCCCCGAGCGGTCGCCCGCGCGTGGCGAGACCGCGAAGATGCCGATCACGGCGGTGATGACGCCGATGGCCGGGACGATGAGCGGGAAGACCAGTCCGGCGTCGCCGAACGCGGCCTTGCCCAGGATGAGGGCCGCGACCAGGGTGACGGCGTAGGACTCGAACAGGTCCGCAGCCATGCCGGCGCAGTCGCCGACGTTGTCGCCCACGTTGTCGGCGATGGTGGCCGCGTTGCGCGGGTCGTCCTCGGGGATGCCCTGCTCGACCTTGCCGACGAGGTCGGCGCCGACGTCAGCGGCCTTGGTGAAGATGCCGCCGCCGACTCGCATGAACATCGCGAGGAGGGCAGCGCCGAAGCCGAAGCCCTCGAGGACCTTGGGGGCCTGCTCCTTGTAGACGAGCACCACGAGCGCCGCGCCGAAGAGACCGAGGCCGACGGTGAACATGCCCGCGACGCCACCGGTGCGGAACGCGATCTTCATCGCAGCCTGCTCGCCGGAGTCGTTGGCCGCCGCGGCGACGCGGACGTTGCCGCGGACCGCGAGCCACATGCCCATGTAGCCGGTGATCGCCGAGAACACCGCACCCACGAGGAAGAAGATCGAGCGCCCGATCCGCTCGGCCGAGGTCTCGGCCGGGAGCAGGAAGAGCAGGAAGAACACGAGCACGGCGAAGATGGCGAGGGTGCGGAACTGCCGGGACAGGTACGCCGCGGCACCCTCCTGGACCGCTACCGCGATCTCCTGCATCTTCTCCGTGCCCTCGCTCGCGGCGAGGACCTGACGGGCGAGGACCCACGCCACGACCAGCGCGGCGAGCGCGATGAGCGCCACCACGAGGACGAGGGTGAAGTTCCCGCCCGAGACGGTCACGCCGCTCACCGCGGCGATCGTCGACCCGAACATGTGTTGCTCCTTGGCTTCTCGGCGCCCGCGCAAGCCTGACTGCCTGCGGAGTAGCCCTCATCAAGAGTCCGCCGGAGTCTACGAGGCCCTGTGATCCAGGCCACGGCGGGTCCCCGCCCCGCGCCCTGCGTCGTACGTCACACCTCGCGGCTGCAAACGCTCTCAGGCGGGGCCCTCGCCGGAGGCCGGCCAGCCGAGCCGGACGCGGCCGGGACCGGCGTCGACGTCGGCGACGAGCGCCCGGACCAGCGCCAGCGCCACGCCCTCGTCCTCGTCGGGCCGGTCCGGGTCCGAGCGCTCGAGCACCTCGACGGCGAAGCCGCCCTCGTCGCTCACGACGACCTCGATGGCGTCGGAGATCCCGGCGGCGCCGTGGCGCAGCACCGCTCGGGCCACGATCTCGCCGACCGCCAACCGGACGTCGTCGAGGGCCTCGGCGGGCAGGCCGGTCCGGCGCGCGGCCGCGACCACGACGAGCCGCGCGGTGCGGACGTGCTCGACCGAGGGCGGGATCGTGAGGCTCGCGGAGGCCACGGCGTCAGCCCGCCAGAGCCTCGGCGACGCTCGGGTGCAGCGGGATGAGCTGGTCGAGCCCGGTGAGCCGGAACACCTTCGCCACGCGGTCCGCGACGACCACGACGACCAGGCGCCCGTCAGCCTCGCGCACCCGCTTCAGCGCCTTCACCAGGGCAGAGAGACCGGTGGAGTCGAGGAAGTCGACCCGCGAGAGGTCCACCACGAGGTCGACGCGGCCGTCCGCGGTGAGGCGGCTCAGCTCGGCGTCGAGCTGCGGGGCCGTGAAGACGTCCACCTCGCCTATCGCGACGACGACGACGCGGCCGCCCTCCTCACGTGCGCTCACATCCAGATCCACGTCCGCACTCTGGCACACCGCCGTCCCGTCGTCGCGCGGGTCGGGGAGGATCGGCTCGTGCCCGCCGACCCCCACGAGCTGCTGCGCCGCCTCGCCGGGTCGCGGCCCGACCGGCTCCGTCACGTGGAGGACATCCCGGCGCGCACCGGGACGGCCGTGGGCTGGCCGGACTGGGTCGACGCCGACCTGCGCGACGCCTGGTCGCGCCAGGGCATCGCGCTCCCCTGGGCGCACCAGGCCGACGCCGCGGACCTCGCCCGGCGCGGTCACCACGTGGTCGTGGCGACAGGCACGGCCTCGGGCAAGTCGCTGGCGTACCTGATGCCGGCGCTCACCGCCGCGATCGCGGGCACGCGCGAGGCGAACGGCCGCGGGGCGACCGCCCTCTACCTCGCCCCCACCAAGGCCCTCGCCCACGACCAGTGGCGCTCCGTCGCCGAGCTCGGGCTGGACCGGGTGCGCGTCGCGGCGTACGACGGTGACACCCCCGACGAGGAACGGGCGTGGATCCGCGCCCACGCGAACTACGTGCTCTCCAACCCCGACCTGCTGCACCGGTCGCTGCTGCCGGGGCACAGCGCGTGGGCCTCGTTCCTGCGACGGCTGCGCTACGTCGTCGTGGACGAGTGCCACGTGTACCGCGGCGTGTTCGGCTCGCACGTGGGCAACGTGCTGCGGCGGCTGCGGCGGGTCGCAGCGCGCTACGGCGCCGACCCGGTGTTCGTGCTCGCATCCGCGACCTCGGGCGACCCCGCCGGGTCGGCGTCGCGGCTCGTCGGGCTGGAGGTGAGCGCCGTCGGCGAGGACTCCTCGCCCCGGGGCGCGACCGCCTTCGCGCTGTGGGAGCCGCCGCTGACCCAGCACGGGGGCGAGCACGGCGCCCCCACCCGGCGGACGGCCACCGCCGAGACCGCCACGCTGCTCACCGATCTCGTGGTCGAGGGGGTCCGCACGCTCGCGTTCGTCCGCTCCCGACGCGGGGTCGAGGCCGTGGCCATGACCGCTCGCGACACCCTCGCCGAGGTCGACCCCGAGCTGCGCGACCGCGTGGCCGCCTATCGGGCCGGCTACCTGCCCGAGGAGCGGCGCGAGCTCGAGTCGGCGCTGCGCGACGGGCGCCTGCTCGGCGTCGCGGCGACGAACGCCCTCGAGCTCGGCGTCGACGTGACGGGTCTGGACGCGGTCCTGCTCTGCGGCTGGCCGGGCACCCGCGCCTCCCTGTGGCAGCAGGCCGGACGGGCCGGGCGCTCCGGCGAGGACGCGCTCGCCGTGCTCGTCGCCCGCGACGACCCGCTGGACACCTACCTCGTGAACCATCCGGAGGCGGTCTTCGGCGCGGGCGCGGAGGCGACGGTGTGCGACCCCACCAACCCCTACGTCCTCGGACCTCACCTGTGCGCCGCCGCCGCGGAGCTGCCGCTGACCGACGAGGACCTGCCGGCCTTCGGTCCCACCACGCGGGAGGTCCTCGACGCGCTCGTGGCGCGCGGGCTGCTCCGGGTGCGCCCGGGCGGCTGGTACTGGACGCGGCAGGAGCGGGCCAGCGACCTGGCCGACCTGCGCGGCATCGGCGGCGGACCGGTCCGCGTGGTGGAGGAGGGCACCGGCCGGCTGCTCGGCACGGTCGATCCCGGCGCCGCGCACTCCACGGTGCACCCCGGTGCGGTCTACGTGCACCAGGGCACGACGTACCTGGTGGACTCCCTCGACCTCGCCGACTCGGTCGCCATCGCGCACCGCGAGGACGTCGACTGGACGACCTCCGCGCGCGACACCACCGACATCCGCATCGTCGAGGAGATCCGCCGCGAGGCGTGGGGCGAGGCCGACCTCGTGCTCGGGCACGTCGAGGTGACCAACCAGGTCGTGTCCTATCTGCGGCGTCGCTACCTGACCGGGACCGTGCTCGGCGAGGAGCCGCTGGACCTGCCGCCGCGGCACCTGCGCACCCAGGCGGTGTGGTGGACCGTGCCCGACGAGCTCCTGGGCTCGGCCGGGATCGCCGACGTCGACGTTCCGGGAGCGGCCCACGCCGCCGAGCACGCCTCGATCGGCCTGCTGCCCCTGGTGGCGACCTGCGACCGGTGGGACATCGGCGGGGTGTCCACCGCGCACCACCCCGACACCGGGCGGGCGACGGTGTTCGTCTATGACGGCCACCCGGGCGGGGCCGGATTCGCCGAGCGCGGGTTCGACGCCGCGCGGACCTGGCTCACCGCGACGCGGGATGCGATCGCCGCGTGCGAGTGCCCCGACGGCTGCCCCTCGTGCGTGCAGTCGCCCAAGTGCGGCAACGGCAACGACCCCCTCGACAAGCCCGGCGCCCTCCGCCTCCTCACCACCCTCCTCGCCGCTCCCCGATGAAGGCGACCCTCATCCAATAGAGCCGTACACAGGCACCCCTCATCGCTCCACTTCTGCGCCTGGTGGTGCTCAGGACGCGGCGTCCCTGGGGGCGGCTCCGGCGCGTGCAGCGACCGTGATGCCCTCGCCATCGGCCGCGACGCGGAGCAGCCAACGCATCGCCACGCTCTGCGGAGCCACGCTCACGCGGACGGTCGCCTGGCTGCCGACGACGTCGCAGGCAACCATCGTCGCCCCGTTGTCCCGCGCGATGAGACCCGCCGTCCGGCAGGCGACCTCGGGCCCGCGCGGCGAGAGCGGGACGGCCGCGAGCGCGGCGAGGTCCGCGGCGGCGGCGGCTCGGGCGCGCGACATCAGGAGATCGCCGACGAGCGACCCCAGGGCGACGAGGACGAGCAGCACGCCCGCCAACGTCGTCGCGAGCACGGTCGCCGCCCCACGGTCGCGCGCACGACCGATGCTGTCGCACCGCCGTCGGCTGCTGCGGTCCTCGGCGCGGGCGCTCACGGGACCTCCAGGCGGGCGGTGGCCGCCGCCGTCAGCTCCACGGATCCCAGCGCGGCCAGCGGACCGGGAGGTTCGGCGACGTGGCGGACCACCACCTCGACCCGGTCCTCGGGCAGGCGGCGCACGGTCACCGCGGCCCCGGGGACGAGTCCGCGAGCCTCCTCGGCCACCCGAGCGTCGGTGTCCCCACGCGCCGCGACCCTGGCGCTCGCACGCGCCGCCTCGGCGACGGCCAGCTGCGCGCCGACCAGACCGAGCAGCCACGCCAGAGGCAGCACGAGCGCCACCAGGGCGAGCAGCGCCACCGCGGCCTCGACCGTGACGGCGCCGCCGTCACGGGGAGGACCGGGTCGCCGGCCCGGCCGTCGTCCCGGCCGGCATGCACCGGCCGGGACGACGGGATCGGTCACGCACCCAACCCGAAGAACGAGAGCGCGGCGCGGATGATCACCTCGAAGATCGACTTGATGATCTCGAGGAACCAGTCGCTGGTGAGCAGCTTGATCAGGATGCCGCCCAGCCCGGCGGCGGCCACCGTGACGACGGCGTACTCGGCGGTCGCCGCGCCGGTGTCCCCGCCGGATCGGCGGAGGAAGCGGGCGCGCAGGCGTCGGGTCATCGGATGTCTCCCTCGGTCGGTGCCGACGACCGTCGTCGGCAGGCGCCGACGGTGGGCGCTGGACCGTCGGCGGCGGGGACCGGCCAGGACCGGCTGGGGACGACACGCCGCGGGCGGCGCTGGGGACGTGCGCCTCACAGCACGAAGCCGACCCACGACGCCACGACCGGGACGACCCCGAGGAGGACGAACGAGGGAAGGAAGGCCAGGCCGAGCGGAGCGGTCAGCCGCACCGCCGCGGTCCGGACCCGCGCCTGCGCCCTGGTGCGGCTGCGGGCTCGAGCGGCTGCAGCCACCCGCGGCAGGAGGCGCGCCAGGGGCGCGCCGGTGTCGTGGGACCGCCGGACGGCACGTGCCAGTCCGTCCAGGCACTCCGCCTCGCCGACCGCCGCCCACACCTGCCGGGGGTCGCCACCCAGCCGCATCGCGGTCGACGCGTCCGTGAGCACGACGGAGGCGGGTGGACCGACGGCAGCGCCCGCCGCCTCGACCGCGTCGAGCAGCGGGGCGCCGGATGCCAGGCAGGCGGCGACGAGGTCGACGACGAGGGGCGCCTGACGCTCCAACGCCTCCCGGCGACGGGCCTGGCTGCGGGACTCCAGGCGGGGCGCTACGAGCAGCAGCGCCCCCGCGCCGCAGCACCCCAGGAGGACTCCGGCCCACCCACCGACGAGCACGGCGAGCCCGACACCGAGCAGGAGCGCCGCCGTGCGGACGCCGAGCCGGGGCCGGCGTGGCCGGGGACGCGCAGCACGAAGTCGCGGCGGCGGGGCGATGAGCAGGACGGCGAGCACGCTGAGCGCCGCCAGCACCGCCGGGACCGCGATCACACGGACGCCTCAAGGACGCGGACGATGCGCCACGCCCAGGCCACCCCCACCAGGTCCAGCAGCACCCCGGCGGCGAGGACGGAGCGCCCGGGGGCAGTGCCCAGCAGCCAGCTCAGCGGCTCGGCCCCGAGCAGCCAGCCGAGGGCGAGCCCGGCCGCGGGCAGGAGGGCCAGCACCACCGCCGTGGCCCGGGGCTCGGCCACCCCGACCCGCAGCTCGGCGCGAACCGCCTCGGCCTC
>JAHECT010000182.1 GCA_024641605.1 Micrococcales bacterium | reverse complement strand
GGCGGAGCGCGATCTCGCGCTGGCGCCGGACGGCGCCCGAGAGCCCGGAGAGGTCGCGCTCCTGGACGACCTCCCGGACCCCTGCGCGCAGGGCGTCCTGGAGCACGGCCGTGTCGATGCGTCGCCGAACCATCACCACGCCGAGGCTCGGCCGGGTGACACGCAGCTCCTCCGCGAGGGCGTAGACGTCCTGCGAGTCGACGCTGGGGCCGAGCACCACGCAGTCCTCGAACGGATTGACGTCCAGGTGGTCGCGGAGCGCGTCGAGCCCGGGGAGCAGGGCGCTGTCCGGCCCCACCGCGGCGTGGATCGACTCCGCGCCGATGGGATCGAACTCGACGATCGCGGTCATGGGCTGTCCTCGCTCGGTGCCGGGTGGGTCAGCGGAAGAGGTTGTCGGCCGAGACGCCCGGACCGCCGGGGGCGACCTTGGACTCCTTGTCCATGAGGGCGAACCAGAGACCGGTGTAGGTGGCTCCGGGGACCTGGCCGCTCGCGAAGATGAGCTTCTGGGCCTGCGCCTCGGTCACCGCCAGGGTCAGGATCGCCCTGGGGATCTCCTCGGTGTTGCCCGACCCGGAGGTGCCGCTGGTGCTCTGCGAGGTGGTCACCGACGGGCCTACGGCGACGACCGGGATGGGTCCGAGCAGCGTGCGCACCTGCGTGGCGCCTCCGGCCGTCGGGGCTCCGTAGGTGAAGATCGCCACCGTCGACCCGGGCTTCACGAATCCCGCGACCCGCTGCGGGTCGCCGAGCTCCAGGGACAGGGCCACGGTCCCGTCGGGCAGCGCCAAACCGCCCGTCTGGCCCACGGCTCCCCACTGCTGGGCGATGATCTGCTGCCCCGGGTAGATGGTCGTGAGCGCGGCCAGGTCGGCCAGCGGTGCGGCGTCGGACAGCGCACCGTCGACGACGTTGGAGCGCGCGATCGTGCGCAGCTCGAACGCGCCCGCGGAGGAGGCGGCCGACCCGGTGGTCCCGACCTCGATCTGGGCCTGGGCCACGAGGACCTGCACCGGCTCCGTGAGCTGCTCGCCGGCGTTGCGTGCGTTCTGGGCGTAGAGGAACACGAGGACGGTTCCCAGCGCGGCCACCACGAGGGCGGCGATCAGCAGGACGGTGCGACGACCCATGGACAGCCTCAGATGTCTCGGCGGCCGCCAGGACGGCCACGTCGGTCACCGGATCGTGAGCCACCCGGCGGAACGGCGAGGCTGAGCCGACGCCGGTCCGAAGGGTCGATCGTCGTTCCCCCCGGCGGGAGCCGTCCTGATGAGCGGCTCCGCGACCCAGGGTAGCCATCGGTCACGCAGAGGGAAGGGAGCGACGCACCTTCCATCCGTTCGACGCGCGGGGTGGGCCGAACGGATGACTCTGCGTGACCGGTTCGGCGGTGTCCCCGGTGGCAGCGCGTCACCCCGCGGCGACGGTGCTCACGACCCGGGCGCGGGTGTCGGCGTCGAGCCACCGGCGTCGCGTGCCGCGCCAGGACCACCGCGCCCACGCCAGGCACAGGGCCGCGCCGAGCACGGGGGCCGCGGGCGTCGGCCCCACGGTGAGGACCGCGAAGACCAGGGCGACCGGCGTGGTCAGCAGCGCCAGGCGGATCGAGTAGAGCGCCATGGTCCCGGGAGGTGCGGGGGTGTCGCGCGGCCCGCGCAGGTCCGCGCGGTGCGGGCGCACGACCGAGAGCCGCAGGCAGGTCGCGACGACCAGTGCGGTGCAGGCGACGGAGCCGGCTACGACGCTGGTCGCCTGCTGCAGGTCCGGCCACGACCCGGAGCGCAGGCCGGCCCCGACGAGGACGACGACGACCGAGCCGGCCACGACCTCGGTGACGACGCGGGCCTTCGAGCGGAGCACCACCAGCGGGTCCTGGGGGAGGCTCGCGATCCACACCGCGCCCGACCCGTCGAGGCTCAGGGCGTTGACCCCGAAGAGGAGCGCTGCGCCGGAAGCGACGAGGGGCCCGAGCAGCGCGATGGAGGACCAGGGCAGACCGGCCACGAGCGCGGCGACCACCGGCAGCACCGCGAGGACGAGGATCCCCCGGCGCAGCGGCTGGGACCGCCACACCGACGCCCGGTCGACCTCGAGGAGCGCGCGGTAGGGCGTCGCCGCCGTGGCCCGCCGCCGCACAGGTCGGGCGGCCGGCCCGTCGATGCCGAGGTCGCCAGGACGGCGCAGCGCCCAGTCGGCCGCGCGCACCGCGCCGAGATAGGCGAGCACGGTCACGAGACCGAGCACGAGCACGGCCGGGAGGGACCGGGGATCCAGGCGCGCGGCATCCTGGGCCGCCGAGACCACGGCGGAGGTCGGCAGGGTCTCGAGCACCCCCGCCATGCGGTCGGTCACGACGGTCCACCCCACGAGGGCGAGGACCAGCGCGAGCAGGACCCAGGTGGATGCCCGCCCCCGGCGGGTCCGGCGGACTCCGACCAGCAGCCACCCCAGCGCCTGGCCGACCACCGTGGCCGCGAGCAGGTATGCGGCGACGAGGCCCAGCGACAGGTAGGGCGCGCCCGGTCCGCGGACCGCATACGACGTGGCCAGCGCGATGACGAGCACCTGGACGTACCACGCGACGTTGAGCGGGCTCAGGAGCAGGGAGCCGCGTACGAGGGTGCGCACCCGCACCGGGTAGGCCACCAGCTGCGAGTCCGGCACCAGGTCGTAGCCGCCGCCCGCCGCCACGGGGGCGACCACGGCGAGGGCTAGGAATGCCAGCAGGACCGGGGGCAGCAGCGCCCCGACCTCCCCGGTGCGGTCGACCGCTCTACCGAGGAAGTCGCCGGCAGACACGTCCGCGACGGTCGCGCGGCCGAGCGGGACGGACGACCCGGCGAGGGCGAGGGCGACGAGAGTGCCCACCGCCACGGACACCGCCGCGAGCAGCCCCGCGCGGACGCCGGGGGAGCGGACCATGCTCCACCGCAGGGCGACCAGGGCCAGGACCTGGGACTTCGACCTCACCGCAGCAGCTCGCGGTAGCGGGCCTCGCCGTCCTCGCCGGCGAGCTCGGCAGCCGGCGCGGCCGCCACGACGCGGCCCTGACGCAGCACGACCGCCTCGTCGCAGGCCTGGACGGCGAGCCCGAGCAGGTGGGTCGAGACGAGCACGGCGGCCCCGCGCAGCCGCGCCGAGCGGATCTCCTCCAGCGTCGCCTCCACCCCCAGCGGGTCCACGCCGTCGAAGGGCTCGTCGAGCAGGAGCACGCTCGGACGGTGGAAGGCGGCGAGGACGACCGACATCCGCCGACCCATCCCGTGGGAGAAGCCGGCGGTCACCCGGTCCGCTGCCGTGGCGAGGTCGAAGCGGGTGAGGAGGTCGTGCGCCCGGTCCTCCCAGTCCGCCCCCATGCCGCGCAGCCGGGCGGCGAGCTGGAGGTGCTCCCACGGGGTCGCGCGCGGCACGAGGCCGCCCACGTCGGGGCAGTAGCCGACTCGCTCGCGCGCCAGCCGGGGGTCGCGCACGGCATCGACGCCGCCGACGAGGACGGTGCCGGCCGACGGCGGGAGCACCCCTCCGAGGACGCGCAGCGTGGTGCTCTTCCCGGCTCCGTTGCGCCCGACCAGCGCCACACCGGCGCCGGGGGCGACCTGGAGGTCGAGATCGGCCACGGCCGTGACGGGGCCGAAGCGGACCTGCAGCCCGCGCACGTCGACGCCGGGTGGAGCGGGGTGGCTCACGGAGGTCACAGAGGGATCCTGCCCGGTCCGGCCCGCCCGCGCCCTTCCGCCGGGGGTGGCGTGGGCCGATCAGGCGTACAGGCGCTCGACCTCGAGCTCGAACTCCTTCATCACGACAGCGCGCCGCAGCTTCATGGACGGGGTGAGCTGACCGCCGTCCTCGGTCCAGTCCGAGCCGAGGATGCGGAAGCGGCGGATGGACTCCGCAGTGGAGACGGCACGGTTCGCGTCGTCCACGGCGGACTGGATCACCGCGACGAGCTCGGGATCCTCCACGAGGGCGTCGAGGTCGAGCCCCTCCTTCCCGGTCTGGGCCTGCCACGCCGGCAGCGACTCCTGGTCGAGAGTGACCAGGGCGGCGATGTAGGGCCGGGCGTCCCCGACGACCATGCACTGGCTCACGAGCCAGTGCGAGCGCAGCCGGTCCTCGAGAACGGCCGGAGCGACGTTCTTGCCCCCGGCGGTCACCAGGATCTCCTTCTTGCGTCCGGTGATCCGCAGGTAGCCGTCGTCGTCGAGGGCGCCGAGGTCGCCCGTGTGGAA
>JAHECT010000043.1 GCA_024641605.1 Micrococcales bacterium | reverse complement strand
CCGCCGGCGACGTGGCACCGGTCCGCACCATGTGGCCGGCCGTCCTCGAGGCGCTCAAGGCCGCCAGCCGGGTGGCGCACACCCTCGCTGAGGGCACGGTCCCGCTGAGCCGGTCGGCGACCACGCTCGTGATCGCCCACCCGGACCGCGTCCGCATGGGGATCCTGCAGGGCAACAAGGGCCACCTCGAGCTGCTGCGGCTCGCCGTGCTCGACGTGGTGCGCGTGGATGCCGAGCTCGACCTCGTCCTCGATCCCGCCGCCGTCGCGCCCGAGCCCCCGCCGCCGGCCCCCGCACCGCCCCTCGCCGCCGCCCCGGAGTCCGGGCGCAGCGCGCGCGAGCGCGCTGCGGCTGCCGTCGCCGAGGAGGACGCCGCGTCGGTGCCCCCCTCCGACGACGTCGTCAGCGACGACGACGACGACGTCGAGGACTCCGACCTCACCGGTCTCGCCCTCGTGCAGCGCGAGCTCGGCGGCACGGTCATGACCGAGTACGACCACGGGTAGGGCAGGCCATGTACGAGGGTGTGGTCCAGGACCTCATCGACGAGCTCGGTCGGCTCCCGGGCGTCGGTCCCAAGAGCGCGCAGCGCATCGCCTTCCACCTGCTGCAGGCCGATCCGACCGACGTCCGTCGGCTGGCGCACGCGCTCCTCGAGGTCAAGGACAAGGTCCGCTTCTGCGCCACGTGCGGCAACGTCGCCGAGGACGTCGAGTGCCGGATCTGCCGTGACCCGCGGCGCGACCTCGCGGTGCTCTGCGTGGTCGAGGAGCCCAAGGACGTCGTCGCGATCGAGCGCACCCGGGAGTTCCGTGGGCGCTACCACGTCCTCGGGGGCGCGATCAGCCCGATCGAGGGGATTGGGCCCGACGACCTCCGCGTGAAGGAGCTGATGGCGCGCCTGGCCGACGGCGCCATCACCGAGCTCATCATCGCCACCGACCCCAACCTCGAGGGCGAGGCGACCGCCACCTACCTCGCCCGTCTCATCAAGCCGCTGGGCCTGACGGTGACCCGCCTGGCGAGCGGCCTGCCGGTCGGCGGCGACCTCGAGTACGCCGACGAAGTGACGCTCGGCCGCGCGTTCGAGGGCCGCCGACGCCTCGACGTCTGACACGCTGGGACCATGACCGAGCCCTTCGAGACCGAGCTCGCTCCGCCGGACCTGGCCGAGATCGCCGAGGACATGGCAGCCGCTGCGCGCGAGTTCGTCACCGCGGTGGAGGCCGTCGCGACGGGGGAGAGCCCCGACGAGTCCATCTCGATCCTGCTGCTGGAGCTCTCGGGCCTCCTGGCGGCCGGCGCGCCGCTGGGCGCCATCGTCGACGTGGTGCCCGAGGAGCGCTTCGAGCCCGACGCCGGAGCCGAGCCCGACGTCGACCTGCTCCGCGACGCCCTGCGGGACCTGCTCGGTCCGGCGGACGACTACGCCGAGGTGTTCGACCCCTACTCCGGCCCCGAGGTGGTCGCGGTCCGGGTCTCCGACGACCTGGCCCAGATCTGCGCGGACCTGCTCCACGGGCTGGCCCACCACGTGGCCGGGCGCACGCTGGAGGCGCTGTGGTGGTGGCAGTTCTCCTACCTGTCCACCTGGGGCCAGGCGGCCTCGGCCGCGCTCCGGGCGCTGCAGTCCCTCGTGGCCCACGTCCGGCTCGAGGTGCCCCTCGACGTGGAGGCGGACGTCGCCGCCGACTGACCGTCCGCGCGTCGGACGGGAAGTCTCACCATGCGGACGCAGGATTCGCGGGGTGGGTGCGTCGCTAGGATGAGCGCCGCTGCATCCGTCGTCGACCTGTGAGGCAGGACCCGTGGGACTCGTGGTCCAGAAGTACGGCGGCTCGTCGGTGGCGGACGCGGAGAGCGTCAAGCGGGTGGCCCGACGCATCGTCGACACCAAGCACGCCGGGCATGACGTCGTCGTCATCGTCTCGGCGATGGGCGACACGACCGACGACCTCATCGACCTCGCCGAGCAGGTCAGTCCCGCCCCCCCGGCTCGCGAGCTCGACATGCTCCTGACCGCCGGTGAGCGGATCTCCATGGCCGTCCTGGCGATGGCCATCCACGACCTCGGCGTGGAGGCCCGCTCCTACACCGGGTCCCAGGCCGGGCTGATCACCGACTCCGTGCACGGTCGAGCCCGGATCATCGACGTCACCCCGGGTCGGATCCAGGCGGCGCTCGCCGACGGGGCGATCCCGATCGTGGCCGGCTTCCAGGGAGTCGCCCAGGACACCAAGGACATCACCACGCTGGGACGCGGCGGCTCGGACACCACCGCGGTGGCCCTCGCGGCCGCGCTGCACGCAGACGTGTGCGAGATCTACACCGACGTGGACGGGGTGTTCACCGCCGACCCGCGCATCGCACCCAAGGCCCGTCAGGTCCCGACCATCACCTACGAGGAGATGCTCGAGCTCGCCGCCAACGGAGCGAAGGTGCTCCACCTGCGCTGTGTCGAGTACGCGCGCCGGTTCGACCTCCCCATCCACGTCCGGTCGTCGTTCTCCCCTCGGGAGGGCACCCTCGTGGTGTCCGACGCCGCCCGGTCCGCAGCGGACAAAGAAGGAGACGCCGTGGAGCAGCCCATCATCGCCGGGGTGGCGCACGACCTCGGTGACGCCAAGGTGACCGTGGTCGGCGTCCCCGACCGCCCGGGCGAGGCGGCGGCGATCTTCCGCGCGGTCGCGGACGCCGAGGTCAACATCGACATGATCGTGCAGAACGTCTCCGGCACCTCGGGCCGCACCGACGTGACCTTCACCTGCCCGATGGCCGACGGCACGACCGCGCTCGCCGCGCTCGAAGCGGTCAAGGCCGAGATCGGCTTCGAGGACCTGCGCTACGACGACGGCATCGCCAAGATCTCCCTCGTCGGCGCCGGCATGCGCTCGCACCCCGGCGTCAGCGCGACGTTCTTCGCCGCGCTCTCCGACGCGGGCGTCAACGTCGAAATGATCTCCACGTCCGAGATCCGCATCTCGGTGGTGACCCGGGCGGACGCCGCAGCCACCGCGGTCTCCGCGGTGCACACGGCCTTCGGGCTCGACGCGGACGGCGAGGCGGTCGTCTACGCCGGGACCGGCCGCTAGGGCCCGACGGCGCTGTCGGCGCCGCCCGCTCCGCCGGAACTCGTGCCGGGGGTCGCGGCTTCGGACCGTAGGCTGGACGTACGACGGACGGAAGGCAGGACTCATGACGCGCAAGGTCACCGTCGCGGTGGTCGGGGCCACGGGCCAGGTCGGCGCGGTGATGCGCCGCCTGCTCGAGGAGCGCGACTTCCCCGTGGAGCGCGTGCGCTACTTCGCCTCGGCCCGCTCGGCAGGGACCACCCTGCCCTGGCGCGGCCAGGACGTCGTGGTCGAGGACGCCGCTACGGCCGACGTCGCGGGGATCGACATCGCGCTGTTCTCTGCCGGCGGCGCCACGTCGAAGGCGCTCGCCCCGCGGTTCGCGGCGGCGGGCGCCATGGTGATCGACAACTCGTCCGCCTGGCGCATGGACCCCGACGTCCCCCTCGTGGTGAGCGAGGTCAACCCGCACGCGCTCGCCGAGGCTCCTCGCGGCATCATCGCCAACCCCAACTGCACCACCATGGCGGCGATGCCGGTCCTGCGCCCCCTCCACGAGGAGGCCGGGCTGCGCCGGCTCGTGGTCAGCACCTACCAGGCGGTGTCGGGCAGCGGTCTCGCCGGAGTCGAGGAGCTCGACACCCAGGTGCGCGCCGCGGTCGAGCAGGACGCCACGGCCCTCGTGCACGACGGGCGCGCCCTCGACCTGCCGCAGCCGAAGAAGTACGTCGCCCCCATCGCCTTCGACGTGATCCCGCTGGCCGGGAGCATCGTGGAGGACGGCTCCGCGGAGACCGACGAGGAGCAGAAGCTGCGCAACGAGTCGCGCAAGATCCTCGGGATCCCCGACCTGCTCGTCAGCGGCACCTGCGTGCGGGTCCCCGTCTTCACCGGCCACTCGCTGTCCATCAACGCCGAGTTCGACCGCCCGCTCCCGGTGGCCCGGGCGCGCGAGCTGCTGGCCGACGCCCCGGGCGTGGAGCTGAGCGAGGTCCCGACCCCGCTCCAGGCGGCCGGGTCCGACCCGTCCTTCGTCGGGCGGCTGCGTCAGGACCCCGGCGTGCCCGACGACCGCGGCCTGGCGCTCTTCGTCAGCAACGACAACCTGCGCAAGGGCGCGGCGCTCAACGCGGTGCAGATCGCCGAGCTCGTCGCCGCGCTCCGGTGACCGATCACCGCGGGTGACCGTACGCGCTCCCATCGACCCCGCTCGGGCGCGCTGCGTGACGGTGACGTGGACGGCTGGTGCCGACCGGCTGAAATCTCAGATCTGGCAGCGCTTTCATCGATCCTCGGGTGGCATCGAGGCCTGCGTGGTCCGTACCGTGGCAGCAACGCGCGGCAACGACACGGGGAGACGCCCATGCCGGTCGACTTCGAGCACGAGCACGCGTTCTTCTGTCACGAGGACCCGCGCTACCTGATCTGCCGCTGCGGGCAGTACGCCGTGCGGACCCGGACCGACCACGGGGAGTCCAGCCTCCGTCTCATCGACCCGCCGACCCCGGTGGTCCTCGTACGCCAGCGCCGCGACGACTGCACCGACGTCACCGAGACCCGGCCCGCGCGCGAGGCCAGCACGCTCTGAACCTCCGGACGAGTCAAGAAAACTAGACACAAAGTCTGGTCTGCTTTACCCTCCTCAGGTCACGACAACCTGACCTGAGGAGACTGCCGTGGGGTACGAGGAGCGCAACGCGTGGGTCGCGCTCGTGGTCGGCGTGGGCGCCCTCGTGGGGTACGTCGTCGCGCTGGTGTCGCGGGCGGACGGAGCGCCGATGACCGAGGTGGACTACCAGCCGCTGCTGATCGCGACGGTGGTCATCGGGGTCGCGGTGATGATCGTGGCGACGGTCGCGTCCACCATCCTCGCGCGCATCGCCACCGGTGACGCCGAGCCCCGTGGCGACCAGCGCGACAGGGAGATCGCCCGCTTCGGCGAACGCGTCGGCCACGCCTTCCTGGTCGTGGGGGCGCTCGCGGCGATGCTCATGGCGATGGCGGAGTGGGACTTCTTCTGGATCGCCAACGTCCTCTTCGCCGCCTTCGCCGTGTCGGCCATGGTGGAGGGCGTGGCGAAGGTGTCCGCCTACCGCTGGGGGCTGCCGCAGTGGTGAAGCCGACGCTCGTGACCAACCGCATCCGCGCCCTCCGCTTCACCCACGGCGAGATGACCCAGGCCGACCTCGCCGCACGGGTCGGGGTGACCCGCCAGACGGTCATCGCCATCGAGCAGGGGCGCTACTCGCCCTCGCTGGAGATGGCCTTCCAGATCGCCCGAGTCTTCGGGCTCGGCCTCGACGACGTCTTTGGCTACCCGGAGGAGAACTGACGTGTTGGCCCTGACCCAGGACCGCTACGGCGGCCCCGACCGACTCGTCCTCGACGAGGTCGACACACCTGTTCCTGCGGAGAACGAGGTCCTCATCCGCGTCGGTGCCGTCGGGCTCAATGCGGCCGACTGGCACGTCATGCGCGGCGAGCCCGTCCTGGCGCGGCTGGCCTACGGGCTGCGAGGTCCCAAGCACCGCATCCCCGGGTCCGACGTCGCCGGGGTCATCGAAGCGGTCGGTGCACGGGTGCGCCATCTTCAGGTCGGTGAGGTCGTCATGAGCGAGGTCGACGTGCGCGGTCTCGCCGAGCTCGTCGCGGTCAGCGAGGACTACGTCGTCCCGGCCCCTGCCGCGCTGACGATCCAGGAGGCCGCTGCGCTCCCGCTCGCCGGCCTCACCGCGCTGCGCGCCGTCCGCGACTGCGGGCAGGTGCAGGCGGGGCAGCGCGTGCTCGTCAACGGCGCCTCCGGCGGCGTGGGGCACTACTGCGTGCAGCTGGCCCACCACCTCGGGGCGCACGTGACCGGCGTGTGCAGCACCGCCAACCTCGACCTGGTCCGCCGCCTCGGCGCCGACGAGGTGCTCGACTACACGGAGGTCGACCCGCTCGCGGTCACCGAGACCTACGACGTGATCATCGACCTCGTCGCCAACCACCCGCTGGCGCGCTTCCGTTCCGCGCTCACCCGCCGCGGGCGCTACGTCGCCGTCGGCGCGGGAACGGGCCGGGAGGGGCAGTCGGGGCGGCTGCTGGGACCGGCCTGGACGACCTTGCGTGTCGCAGCGGTCTCGCCGTTCGTGCCGCAGACCCTCGTGCCGGTCATCGCCAAGCGCACGAGGACCGGCCTGCTCGAGGTCCACGACCTCGCGGTTCGGGGCGCCCTGCGCCCGCATGTGGCGCGCACGTATCCCTTCGCCGACGCCCCGACGGCTCTCGCCCATCTCGAGGCGGGGCACGTCGCGGGCAAGCTCGTGATCACGCTCTGACGCTGCCCGAGAGCGAGCAGGGCCGACCCTTGCGGGTCGGCCCTGTCGTCTGTCGGGGTGGCGGGAACCGTCACGTGCGCGGGGTCCCGATGGCTCGCTGCGCTCGCGGCGGGGACCCCGTGGGGTTCCTCCCGAATCCGCTGCCCGACGGAATCGACAAGGGCCGACCCTGCGGGCCGGCCCTTGTCGATTCTGTCGGGGTGGCGGGATTCGAACCCACGACCTCTTCGTCCCGAACGAAGCGCGCTACCAAGCTGCGCCACACCCCGAGGGAGCGGATGGAGTCTACGGGGGGAGTCCGTGCGGACCAAAACGGACCCTCAGGCCCGCGCCACCAGGGTGAGGAGGGTCGCCTCGGGCGGGCAGGCGAAGCGGACCGGGGCGTAGGGCGAGGTGCCGAGACCGGCCGACACGTGCAGGAACGCCCCCCGCCCGTCGGGTCCGCCGAGGCCGGGATCGGACCCGGGGTCGGTCCACGGCCGGGCGTGGCGGGAGAGCCCCTTCGCCCGCGCCGGGTCCAGGTCGCAGTTGGTGACGAGCGCGCCGACACCCGGGAGGCAGAGCTGGCCGCCGTGGGTGTGGCCGGCGAGGACGAGGTCGGCCCCGTCCCCGGCCATGGCGTCGAGCACACGCAGGTAGGGGGCGTGCGTGACGCCGAGGGCGAGGTCGGCCGAGGCCTCGAACGGGCCGGCGACGACGTCGTAGCGGTCCCGCTCGATGTGCGGGTCGTCGACCCCGCGCACGTCGAGGGAGCGTCCGTCGACCTCGAGCCGGGCGCGGGCGTTGGACAGGTCGTGCCAGCCCGCCGCGCCGAGCCCCTTGACCAGGTCGCCCCATGGCAGTGCGGGCCGGCGCTCGTCGAGGTCGGACGGACCGCTGAGGTAGCGCCACGGCAGGACGACCCCCGGGGCGAGGTAGTCGTTGGAGCCGAGGACGAACAGGCCAGGGCGGGCCAGGAGCGGCTCGAGCGCGTCGAGGACGACCGGCACGGCGTGCTGGTGGGCGAGGAAGTCCCCGGTGACGACGACGAGATCGGGATCGAGCGCGTCCAGCGACCGGGTCCACTCCACCCGCCCCCGATGGCGCGGGGTGAGGTGCAGGTCGGAGACGTGCAGGACGCGCAGGGAGGGCTGCCCCGGCGGCAGTGTCGGCACCTCGACGCGCCGCAGCACGTAGCGGTGCGCCTCGGCCAGCGACCACGCCAGGCCGGCGGCGCCGAGGGCAGCCATGCCCACGAGGGCGGTCGAGGTCCGGCTCACCCGCTCAGGATCCCACGGCGTCGCGGCCGACCGCGAGCCTTGCCACACTGGGGTCATGACCACCTTGGACGAGCGCCTGCACGCCGACCTCACCGACGCGATCCGATCCCGGGACGAGCTGCGCGCGTCCACGCTGCGCATGGCGCTAACGGCGTTGACCAACGAGTCGGTGGCGGGCAAGCAGGCGCGCACCCTGGGCGAGGACGAGGTGATCGCCGTTCTGGGCCGTGAGGCCAAGAAGCGCCGTGAGTCCGCCACCGCCTATGACGACGCCGGGCGCCCCGAGCTCGCGGAGCGCGAGCGCGCCGAGCTGGCCGTGCTCGAGGGCTACCTGCCCGCCCAGCTGGGCGACGACGAGCTCGGCGCGCTCGTGGCGGCGGCGGTCGCCGAGACGGGCGCGGACTCCCCGCGGTCGATGGGCGCGGTGATGAAGGTGCTGACACCGCGCGTCGCCGGCCGGGCCGACGGGGGGCGGGTCGCCGCCGCCGTGCGCGCCGCTCTGGGTGGCTGAGCCGGGTCAGCCCGACGGCGACGGGCTCGGGGCCGGTGCCGGCGTCGAGGGCTTCGGAGCGGGCGTCGGCTCGGCCGAGGCGCCGCCCGGCTGGGGATCGGGCTTGCCCGACTCCGACTCCGACGCCGACGCGGAGGGCTGGGGCTTGGGCTTCGGCGGGGGAGGGACGTAGGTCCCGAGCCCATCGCGGGAGCGCAGGTCGAACTCGACCTCGGGGGTGCCGCTGAGCGCGCCCAGCATGGCTGCCCTCCAGATGGGCCCGGGCAGCGAGGACCCGAACACCTGCTCGTAGAAGCGACCGTTGATCGTGATGTTCTTCATCGGGAAGCCATAGCCCCCGCGCGGGTCGTACGTCGCGACGGCGGCGCTGAGGTTGGGTGTGAAGCCCACGAACCACACGGCCGCCGAGTCGTTGATCGTTCCGGTCTTGCCGGCGGCGTCGCGTCCCAGCGACATCGCCTGTCCGGTGCGGCCCGGCAGGCCGCCGTCGATCACCTGGCTGAGGATGCCGGCGACGGAGTCGGCGACGTCGCGCTCGAGGACGCGGGCGCAGTCGGCCTGCGGGATGCGCAGGTCCTTCCCGTCCCGGTCGGTGACCCGCAGGATGGCGACGTCCTCGCAGCGGACCCCGTGGTTGGCGAAGACGGCGTACGCCGAGGCCATCGCGAGCGGGGTGACCTCCTGGGTGCCGAGGGTGAAGGAGGGCACCCGCTCGAGGGCGGAGCCGTCGCCGCGGCGGACACCGAGCCGCTCGGCGACGTCCACCGGCGCGCAGATGCCGGTCTTCTCCTCGAGCTTCATGAAGTAGGTGTTCACCGAGTAGGCCGCGCCCTGGACCATGGTGAACGTGCCCGAGCCGGTCGAGTTGTTGACCGTGTACTCGGGGAAGGTGGCGCCGGTCTCGCAGTTGGTGAACTTGTCGAAGGTCGCGCGCGACGGTGAGGCGATCCGCTCGAAGGGGTCGAGCCCCTGTTCCAGCGCGGCGGCCATCGTGAAGGCCTTGAACGTCGATCCGGCCTGCGCGCCCTGGGATCCGCCGTACTTGGTCCCCACGTTGAAGTTGTAGGTCGTCACGCCGCGACCCTTGGTGCCCCACGAGCGGTTCTGGGCCATCGCGACGATCTCGCCTGTGGTCGGCTCCACCATCGACACGGCGGCCACCTTGCGGCTGGGGTCCTTGCGCGGGATCGCCGAGTCGACCGCCTTCTGGGCCGCCTTCTGGGCCGCGGGGTCCAGCGTCGTGCGGATCGTGAGGCCGCCGCGGCGCAGGAGCGCCTCGCGCTCCGCAGGCGTCTTGCCGAACACGGGGTCGGACTTCACGATCCGGTACACGTAGTCGCAGAAGAACGGCGCGTACGACGTGGTGCACCCGTTGGCCGGCCGGGACGGGTCGAGGAAGTCCTCGGTCGGGATGCCGGCCGCCTTCTTGGCGACGGGGGCGGTGATGAAGCCCATGTCGACCATGCGGTTGAGCACCTGCACCCGGCGCTTCTGCGAGGACTTGGGATTGCGCGTGGGGTCGTAGGCCACCGGCTGCTGGACGGCTCCCGCCAGCGTGGTCGCCTCGACCAGGGTCAGCTTGGCCGCCGGCTTGGAGAAGTAGCGACGAGCCGCAGCCTCGACGCCGTAGGCACCAGCGCCGAAGTAGGCGATGTTGAGATAGCGCTCGAGGATCTCGTCCTTGCTGAGCTGCGTCTCGAGCGCGAGCGCATAGCGCATCTCCTTGAGCTTGCGGGTGAAGCTGCGCTCGGTGGCCGCCTGCGCCTCGTCGGGGGTGCTGGCGGCGTTGACGAAGACGTTCTTCACGTACTGCTGGGTCAGCGTCGAGCCGCCCTGGACGATGCCGTTGTCGCTCGTCGTGTTGCCCACGAACGCGCGCACGAGACCGCGCGGGTCCACCCCGCGGTGGTCGTAGAAGCGACCGTCCTCCACGGCGACGATGGCCTGCTGCATCACCGGGGCGATCTTGGCCAGGGGGACCTCGATGCGGTTCTGCTCGTAGACCACGGCGATCACCGAGCCGTCGTTGGCCAGGATCCGGGTGCGCTGGGGCAGCGGTGGGGTGATGAGGGTCGAGGGCAGGGCCTCGTAGCTCTCGATCGCCGACCGCGTCGCGACGCCCGCACCGCCGACGAAGGGCAGCGCCGCCCCCGCGAGGAGGATGCCCGCGGTGGCGCTGACGAGGATGAAGAGCCCGAGGCGTACGACGACCGCCGAGGCACTGCGCCGCGGGGCGCGGCTCGGGACGGAGGTGCTCATGGCCCATCGATGGTAAGCCGCCTCGGCGGTTTTGCCCTCACGGGAGCCGGGCGGCACGGGGCGCCGCCCGGGACGCGCGTGGGGGAGGGCGCTCCACCGGACCAGAGCCATAGCACGAAATGACTAGGACTAATAGTCATGCCTAGCCTATCCGGACGATCTTGGTCGTCGTAGGTTGGCAGGTGTCGGGGCAGCACGCCCCGGCGAACGATCGGCAGGTTCGACGGGTCCGTCCCGGCGTCTCGGGACGGCTCCAGCGGGCCCGCAGATCGCTCCGGGCGAGCACAGGAGCGTGTCCTGAGATGACATGGACCTCGGACTGGACCACGTCGGCCGCCTGCCGCAACACCGACCCCGACGCGCTGTTCGTGCAGGGTGCCGCCCAGAACCGCGCCAAGGCCGTGTGCCTGGCCTGTGCGGTGCGCACGGAGTGCCTGGCCGATGCCCTCGACAACCGCATCGAGTTCGGCGTCTGGGGCGGCATGACCGAGCGCGAGCGTCGCGCGCTCCTGCGTCGACGTCCCACCGTCACGTCCTGGCGCCGCCTGCTCGAGACCGCCCGCGAGGAGTACGACCACACGGTCGACCTGCGCACGAGCGCGTCCGTCGCGGGCTGACCAGCCCTACGTCGTTCGCCCCAGCCCAGGACTCCTGGCGACGGGCCACCCTGCGCTCCGCGCTCCGCTCCCGTGCCTGCGGCACTGAGTCACCCGGGCCTCATCGAGGCTTCTCGGCCCAAGTACCCACCCGCGGTCCGCAGGTGGACCACCATGAGCCATGCGGATCCGGGTGCTGGGGCCCATGGTCGTCGCGGCGAGGGACGACGTGCCCCTCCGCGAGCGGGCGGTCCTCGGCGTCCTCGTCGTGCGGGCCGGGGGCCAGGTCTCGCTGGATGACATCGCGGACGCGATCTGGGGCGAGCGGCCACCCGCGACCTACCGCAAGGTCGTCCAGGGTTGCGTGGTCCGGCTGCGTCGCGGGCTCGGCGGCGACGCGATCATCACCGGCACCGGCGGATACTGCCTCTCCGCCGCAGCTGGCGACATCGACGCGACGAGGTTCGAGCAGCTCATCGACTCGGCGCACGCCGCGGCCGAGGATGGCGACCACCGGCGAACCCTTGCGCTCGCCGACGAAGCCCTGGAGCTCTGGCGTGGCGACCCTCTTCCGGAGCTCCCCGAGTGGCCCCCGGCGATCACCGAGGCCCGGCGCCTGACCGAGCTCAGGATGAGCGTCGAGGACCTGCAGATCGAGGCGATGTCGCGCATCGGGCGCGCGGCACCAGCCGCGGCCCGCGCCGAGGCCTTGGCCATGGAGACCCCCTACCGCGAGGAGCGTTGGGCCTTGCTCGCGCGTGCGCAGTACGCCGCAGGGCGCCAGGCCGACGCGCTGTCGTCGCTGCGGATGCTGCGTGCCACCTTGGCCGACGAGCTCGGCATCGATCCGCTGCCCGAGATCGCGGCGCTCGAGTCGGCCATCCTGCGCAACGACCCCTCGCTCGAGCTTCCGTCCTCGCTGAGGAGCGGACGATGGCTCTTCTCCCGGGCCGGCCAGCTCGCCGCGCTTGCGCTGGCCGTCGTCGCCCTCCTTGCCATCGGAGGTGCGCTTCATCAGAGGAGCGTGGCTGCGCGTGCGTCGGAGGAGGCCGCCGGAGCTCGCGACGCGACGGTCGCCGTTCGCGTCGGCGA
The DNA here is from genome assembly GCA_024641605.1 of Micrococcales bacterium. Classification (GTDB taxonomy): domain Bacteria; phylum Actinomycetota; class Actinomycetes; order S36-B12; family CAIYMF01; genus Longivirga. Next base: position 4,012 of record JAHECT010000043.1, on the reverse strand, counting down.
GTTCGCCTCGACCCAGGAGGACCCGTCCGTGGCCCTGGCACTTGCGGCGCAAGCCCTGTCGCTCGACGACTCCGCCGCCGTCCGGTCCCGCGCGCTCACCACGTTGGGCAACTTCTCCGACCTGCTGAGCACGGGCCGGGCTCCGTCGCAGGCGTGGCCCACGGCCGCCTCGACGGCGGAGTCACCGGATGGCCGCACGACGGCGATCGCCCACCCCGCCTCCATCGAGATCGTGGTCGACGGCCGGGCCGCCAGGCGGCTGACGACGCCCACCAACGACCCGACGGCCCTGGCGTTCTCCCCCGACGGTCGCTACCTGGCTGCGGGAATGAGCGAGCTCGGCTTCGCCCCCACCGGGTCGACGGTCGTCTGGGATCTGGGGAGTGGCGCTCGGATCGCCTCGTTCGACTCCGGCGAGGGGGCCGTGTATGCGCACGTGTTCGCTCCCGACGGGACGTCCGTGTGGTCCTACGGCGCCGATGGGATACACCAGTGGGATCTCACGTCGTCGCACGCACTGGCTCGGACGACGGACGGAGATCCCGTCGCCTTCCGTACCGGTCGCCTCGTGCTCTCGGTCCGTGACCCGTCGGTGGCGCCCTGGATCGAGTATGCCTGCGGGCTCGCCGGGCGGTCGCTGACCGAGGATGAGTGGCGGGAGTACGTCGGCGAGCGCCCCTACGCTCCTACCTGCTGATGGCGGACAGGTCCGCCCGCGCAAGCAACGACGCGATGAGGTCGTGGCCGGCTCGGTTCGGGTGGGCGCCGTCGTCGGTGTATTCAGGCCAGTTGGTCTTCGTGCCGTCGGGTCCGTTCATCGCGTGGTAGAGGTCGACGATCTGGAAGCCCGCGGCCCTCGCGCGCTCGGTGAGCATGGTGTCCCAGCGGTTGTAGGCATCGACCGCCCATTGCCTCATTTCGGGCTCACGCGTCGGGTCCAGCGCCAAGAGGCCGTCGGGAAACGACTCGGCCGGGGTGATGTTGCCGTTGATCGTGGTCGTGGCGATGTAGACGGTGGGCCGGTCCCCCCGAAGCGACTTGAGCCCCGAGAAGACCTCGTCGTAGAGGTCGCCGTAGGTGGCGACACCCTCCGCCAGGCACCCCGGCTCGGTGTCGAGGAACCAGGTCCCGCAGCCGATGCCGGTGCCCGGGTCGGGCAGCGCATTGTTGAACCCCACCTCGACGACCACCACGTCGGCAGCCGCCAGCGTGCTGGACTCCGTGCCTGTCTCGGACACCGCCTCGACCGCTTCTGGCACGCCGCCGGCGGGCACGGTCTGGTACTCAGCGGGGGTGCCCACCACCGAGGCGACGTGGTCAGTGAACTGCTCGGCGAAGCCTGTGCATCCCTCCGGGCACCCGTTCTTGGGGTTGATCAGGGAGTCGCCGATGACAACGACCTGGACCGTGTCGGCGGAGGGTTCGGGCCGGGCACCGCCATCCCCTCCGCACGCCCCGAGCGTCAGAGCCACCGTCGCCGCGGCCACCACAACTCGCCACATGGTCTGCATCCTTCCTGCTGAGGACTGATGCGTACAGGAGGTCAGGTGGCGGTAACGCCGGGGTAAGTCCGCAGGTCGGGACGCTTGCCCCTGTGGGCGGCGCGGGGCCGTCACGACGACAGGGCGCGACGTCGGCCCGCCCCCTAGTCGCGCGTGGCGAGATGACGACCCACGGCGCGCAGGTCCTCGAGATCCACGACGTCGCGGGCGAGCGCCGGCACCACAGCCACCTCCACCGCCCGGTGGGCCGAGGTGAACCGGTCGGCCAGCCGCCGCTGCCGGTGCAGCGTCGCGACGCGGTCGGCATGGATGCGCAGGAGGGCGGCCGTGACGGGGGGCCGTCCCACGGCCTCGAGCCGGGTGGCGGCCGCGAGCGCCGTCGCGGCGTCGAGATCGGGCGCGTCCGTGGTGGCGACCCGGTTGAGGACGAGCCCGGCGAGGGGCATCGCGTCCGCCTCCAGCCGCTCCACGAAGTACGACGCCTCCCGCAGGGCGTCGCGTTCCGGCGCTGCGACGACGACGAAGCGGGTGTCGGGCGCCTGGAGCATCGCGTAGGTCTCCTCCGCGCGCTCCCGGAAGCCGCCGAACAGCGTGTCGACCGAGCCGACGAAGGTCTGCACGTCGGTGAGCACCTGGGCGCCCAGGAGCTTGGACAGCACGGAGGTGAAGACGCCGAAGCCGGCCGAGATGACCCGGAGGTAGGCGCGCCCGCCGGCCTTGGCGGGCGCCGCCAGCAGCCGGATGAACCGTCCGTCGAGGAAGGACCCGAGCCGGCGGGGGGCGTCGAGGAAGTCCAGGGCGGATCGCGAGGGCGGCGTGTCCACGACGATGAGGTCCCACTCGGCCCCCGCGCGGCGGCGCAGCTGCCCCAGCTTCTCCATGGCCATGTACTCCTGCGTGCCCGCGAAGGAGCTCGACAGGGACTGGTAGAAGGGGTTGGCCAGGATGGTGGCCGCTCGCTCGGTGTCGGCGTTCGCCTCGACGAACTCGTCGAAGGTCCGCTTCATGTCGAGCATCATCGCGGCGAGCGAGCCCGTGCCCTCGACCCCCTCGACCGGGCGCGGATCGTTGTCCAGCTCGGTGAGGCCCAAGGACTGGGCGAGTCGTCGAGCGGGGTCGATCGTGAGGACGACGACGGCCCGTCCGCGCTCGGCGGCACGCAGCGCCAGCGCGGCGGCCGTCGTGGTCTTGCCCACCCCGCCCGCGCCGGTGCACACGACGACCCGCACCTCGCGGTCGTCGAGCAGCGCATCGACGTCAAGGGTCGGGCTGCGCGGGGCGACCTCCTGCGCGCCGGTCATGCCATGTCCTGGGTCCGGAGGCGTTCCGCGAGGTCGTAGAGGGCCCCGAGGTCCACCCCCTCGGGCAGGAACGGCAGCTCGTACGTCGGGCGCTCGAGCAGCGCGATGTCGTCGCGCTGCGACTGCTCGAGCGCGACCCGCTCCGCGTGGTCGGCGCCCTCCTCGACGAGCGCGGCGACCACCTCGGCGGCCGGGATGTGCGGTCTGCCCGCCAGGGTCCCGGCACCGGTGAGCACCCCGGCCTTGGCGAGGTCGTGGGTGATCGTCTCGGCGTCGAGCTGGCGCTTGCGCGCCCGGCCCTGCGCGGCCGGCGACAGGAGCGGAGCCCGCACCTGGTTGACCACGACCCCGCCGACCGGCAGCCCCGCAGCGCGCAGCTCACGGACACCGTCGGCGGTCTCCTGGACGGGCATCTCCTCGAGCAGGGTGACCAGGTGCACGGCCGTGAGCCGGGACCCGATCACCTCCATGACCGCGTCCGCCTGGGACCGGATCGGCCCGGTGCGGGCGAGGCCGGCCACCTCGGTGTTGACGTTGAGGAAGCGGGCGATCCGACCGGTCGGGGGAGCGTCCATGACGACGGCGTCGTAGGAGTGCGCACCGTCCCGCTTGCGACGCACGGCCTCCTTCGCCTTGCCCGTGAGAAGGACGTCGCGCACCCCCGGCGCGATCGTCGTGGCGAAGTCGATCGCGCCCATGCGCTTGAGCGCCGAGCCCGCGCGCCGGAGGTTGTAGAACATCTCGAGGTACTCGAGCAGGGCCTCCTCCGGGTCGATCGCGAGGCCGAAGACCTCGCCGCCCCCGGGCGCGACGGCCAGCCGGCGCTCCTCGTAGGGCAGGGGCGGCACGTCGAAGAGCTGAGCGAGCCCCTGACGGCCCTCGACCTCGAGGAGGAGGACGCGGCGTCCCCCGGTCGCGAGCGCGAGGGCGAGCGCGGCGGCCACGGTGGTCTTGCCGGTGCCGCCCTTGCCCGTCACGACGTGGAGCCGGACGTGCGGCCAGTCGGCTGCTCGCTCGGTGGGCACGGCGCCAGGGTACGGCGTGCAGCGCGGCACGGCTCGCCGATGGCGGGCAGCACCGTCTGCGGCCTAGGGTCGGACCCATGACTCAGTGGGAGTACGCGACCGTGCCGCTGCTCGTGCACGCGACCAAGCAGATCCTCGACACGTGGGGCCAGGACGGGTGGGAGCTGGTGCAGGTCGTGCCCGG
>JAHECT010000181.1 GCA_024641605.1 Micrococcales bacterium | reverse complement strand
CGCCCGTCCCGGCGGAGCCGGCCGCGCCCGAGCTCGAGGCGCCGGCCCCGACGGTCGGTCGGCTCGCGCGCCTCAAGGCCCGCCTCGCCCGCTCCAACACCGCGGTGGGCCAGGGGCTGCTCGCGCTGCTGACCCGCTCCCACCTCGACGACGCGACCTGGGACGAGATCGAGGAGACCCTGCTGGCGGCCGACCTCGGGGTCGCACCCACGCAGGAGCTCGTGGCGGCGCTGCGGCGCAGGACCAGGTCCGAAGGAGTCACCGACGCGGGCAGCGCCCGAGACCTGCTCCACGAGGAGCTGCTCGCCCTCATCGACCCCGGCATGGATCGGTCACTGACGGTGGAGCCCGACGGGGACCGGCCCGCGGTCGTCCTCGTGGTGGGGGTCAACGGCACGGGCAAGACCACGACCACGGGCAAGCTGGCCCGCGTTCTCGTCGCCGACGGGCGCACCGTCGTGCTCGGCGCCGCGGACACCTTCCGGGCGGCCGCCAGCCTGCAGCTGCAGACCTGGGGCGAGCGGGTGGGGGCGCACGTCGTCACCGGGCCCGAGGGGGCCGACCCGGCCGCCGTGGCCTTCGACGCCGTCCGGGACGGCATCGAGGCGGGCGCCGACGTCGTCGTCATCGACACGGCGGGACGGCTGCACACCAAGACCGGCCTCATGGACGAGCTGGGCAAGGTCAAGCGCGTGGTCGAGAAGCAGTCGCCGGTCGACGAGGTCCTGCTCGTCCTCGACGCCACCACCGGGCAGAACGGCCTGCGCCAGGCCCAGGTCTTCCGGGAGGTCGTCGACGTCACCGGAATCGTCCTCACGAAGCTCGACGGCACGGCGAAGGGCGGCATCGTCGTGGCCGTGCAGCGCGAGCTCGGCGTCCCGGTGAAGCTCGTGGGGCTGGGCGAGGGCCCGGACGACCTCGCCCCCTTCGATCCCGAGGCGTTCGTCTCGGCACTGCTCGACTGAGGCGAAACACAGACGTAACACCGGCGCCGCGATCGTCACGGGACTGAAACGAAGCGTGCCGCCGCGGGCAACACGCGCCCGATGTGATCCCTCCTGTTCGGCGCACCGGCGCGTCGGGTGCAGCGCGGCGCGCCCCGCGTCGTCTCAAACCGGAGGGAGCCACTCATGGAGTTGAACTCAGGTGACACCGCCTGGGTGCTGATCAGCACGGCGCTCGTGCTGCTCATGACGCCAGGCCTGGCCTTGTTCTACGGCGGGATGACCCGCGCCAAGAGCACGCTCAACATGATGATGATGTCCTTCGCGGCCATCGCGATCGTGAGCGTGCTCTGGGTCGTCTACGGCTACTCGCTCGCCTTCGGCGACTCGGGCAGCGGGTTCTACGGAGCCTTCGCGTGGTCGGACCTCAGCGCCGGCATCGACTCGCTGGCCAACAACGGCGGCGAGTACCCCATCCCGCTGCTGTCCTTCGCGGCGTTCCAGCTCATGTTCGCCATCATCACGGTCGCCCTCATCAGCGGCGCGATCGCCGACCGCGCGAAGTTCCTGACGTGGGGCATCTTCGCCGCGATCTGGGTGACGGTCGTCTACTTCCCGGTCGCGCACTGGGTGTTCGACTTCGGGACCGCGGACGCCGAGGGCAACGTGACCGGCTCGGGGTGGCTCGCCGACCTCGGTGTGGTCGACTTCGCCGGAGGCACGGCCGTCCACATCAACGCCGGTGCCGCCGGACTCGCGCTGGCGATCGTGCTCGGCCGTCGGATCGGGTTCAAGAAGTCGCCGATCCGTCCGCACAACCTCCCGCTGGTCCTCCTGGGCTCCGGTCTCCTGTGGTTCGGCTGGTTCGGCTTCAACGCCGGCTCGGCGCTGGGCGCCAACGGCACGGCCGCCCTGGCCCTGCTCAACACGCAGGTGGCCACGGCGGCGGGACTGGCCGGCTGGCTTCTCGTCGAGCGGCTGCGCGACGGGCACGCGACCAGCCTGGGCGCGGCCTCGGGCGCCGTGGCCGGACTGGTGGCGATCACCCCCGCCTGCGCCTCGCTGGACCCGTGGGCGGCGGTGCTGCTCGGCCTCATCGCCGGCGCCCTCTGCGCCCTCGCGGTTGGCCTGAAGTACAAGCTCAACTACGACGACTCGCTCGACGTCGTCGGCGTGCACCTCGTCGGCGGTCTCGTCGGCTGCCTGTTCATCGGGTTCTTCGCCACCGAGGGCGGTCTCGTCTTCGGCGACGGCGCCGAGCTCCTGGGCAAGCAGGCCATCGGCGCCTTCTCGACGCTGGCGTACTCCTTCGTCGTGACCCTCGTCCTCGGCTTCATCCTCGCCAAGACCATCGGCTTCCGGGTGAGCAAGGATGCGGAGATGGAGGGCGTGGACCTCACGCAGCACGCGGAGTCGGCGTACGAGCTCGACAGCGTGTCGGGCGGCGGGTTCGTCGGGTCGGCCGCCAAGGCGAAGTCCCCCGTGTCGGTCAAGAAGGACGAGGAGGTCTCGGCATGAAGCTCGTGACAGCCATCATCAAGCCGTTCAAGCTCGACGACGTGAAGTCGGCGCTCGAGGCCTTCGGCATCCAGGGCATGACCGTGTCCGAGGCGAGCGGCTACGGCCGTCAGCGCGGTCACACCGAGGTCTACCGGGGAGCTGAGTACACCGTCGACCTCGTGCCGAAGGTGCGCCTGGAGATCCTCGTCGAGGACGACGACGCAGACTCCGTGGTCGACGTCGTCGTCAAGGCGGCCCAGACAGGTCGAATCGGCGACGGCAAGGTCTGGACCTCGCCCGTCGAGACCGTCGCCCGGGTCCGCACCGGGGAGCGCGGGCCCGACGCACTGTAGGCGAACGATCACCGAAGGAGGGGAGCGCCCGGTGCGGGTCACGGCGGTCGAGGCGACCACGTCGTACGCCGAGGCCCGGGCCGAGCTCCTCGCCCGACCGGGAGCGCCCGGCGCCGCACGGCGCCGGGCGCTCGTCGGCCTCACCGACGACTGGCTCCACGCGCTCTACGTCGCGGCCGGGGCGGGGGACATCGGTGCCGCGCTCGTCGGCGTCGGCGGCCTCGGACGCGGCGACCTCGCACCGGGCAGCGACCTCGACCTGCTCCTGCTGCACCCGCCGGGCGTCTCCGCCGCCGAGGTGACCGAGGTGGCCGACCGGTTGTGGTACCCCGTGTGGGACGCCGGCCTCAAGCTCGACCACTCGGTGCGGGCGCCCGCCGAGGCGCGCCGGCTGGCCGCCCAGGACCTCAAGGTCGTCCTGGGGCTGCTCGACGCGCGGACCGTCGTCGGCGACGACGCGCTCACCCGATCCCTGCGCGAGTCCGTCCTCGCGGACTGGCGCGCCCTCGCGCCGCGCCGCCTCGACGAGCTGCGGTGGACGGTGCAGGAGCGCGTCGAGCGGGCGGGGGAGCTGGCCCACCTGCTCGAGCCCGACCTCAAGGACTCCTACGGCGGCCTGCGCGACGTCGTCGTGCTGCGCTCGATCGCCGCCTCGTGGGTGACCGACGCGCCCGTGGCGGCGCTCGCGCAGCAGCGCGACCTCCTCCTCGACGTGCGCGACGCCCTCCACCTGGTCGCCGGCCGGTCCCTTGACCGACTCCTCCAGCAGGAGCAGATGCCGGTGTGCGAGCGGCTCGAGCTCGCCGGCCCCGACGCCGACGACACGCTCCTGCGCTCGGTGGCGTCGGCCGGACGAGCCGTGGCCTACGCCTCCGAGGCGACCTGGCACCGGGTCGAGCGCCTGACCCGTCGGCAGGGCCTGCGCTCCGGCCTGGCGGCGACGGCCCGGCGGCTGCGCCCGGGCAAGCCCGAGCGTGCCCCTCTGGCCGAGGGGGTTGTGGTGCAGGAGGGCGAGGCCGTCCTGGCGACCGACGCCCGGCCCGAGCGCGATCCCGCCCTCGTCCTTCGGGCCGCGGCCGCGGCGGCGCAGGCGGGTCTGCGGCTGGCTCCGCACGCCGTGGAGCGCCTCTCCCGCGACGGGGCGGAGATGCCCGTCCCGTGGCCGGCGCCGGCGCGTGACGCGCTCGTCTCGCTCCTCGGCGCCGGCCGACCCGCCGTGCCGGTCTGGGAGGCCCTCGACGCCGCCGACCTCTGGAGCCGGCTCATCCCGGCCTGGTCGGTGGTGCGCAGCGCGCCGCAGCGCAACCCGGTGCACCGCTTCACCGTGGACCGCCACCTCGTCGAGACGGCGGTCCAGGCCGCGGCGCGCACCCGTGAGGTGAGGCGCCCGGACCTGCTGCTCGTCGGCGCGCTCCTGCACGACATCGGGAAGGGCCGCCCGGGCGACCACACCGACAACGGGGTCGTGCTCGTGCAGGAGATCGGCCCG
>JAHECT010000042.1 GCA_024641605.1 Micrococcales bacterium | reverse complement strand
GCGGTCGGGGCCGCGGTCGCGGTCGGGGCCGCGGTCGGGGCCGCGGTCGCGTCCGCGCCGACGGCGCCGGCTGCGTCCGGGGCGGTCGTCGTCGTCGAAGCGGTCGCCCTGGTCGCGGTCGCCGCCCTGCTGACGGTCACCGCCCTGCTGACGGTCACCGCCCTGCTGACGGTCGCCGCCCTGCTGGCGGTCGCCCCGCTGCTGGCGGTCGCCGCCCTGCTGACGGTCGCTCCGCTGGTCGCCTTCTCCCTGCTGACGGTCGCCGCGCTGCTGGCGGTCACGACCCTGCCGGTCGCCGCGCTGCGCGCGCTCGCCGCCCTGCTGACGGTCACCGCCCGACTGACGGTCACGACCCTGGTCGGTGTCGCTGGTCTGCTCGCGGTCGCTGGTCTGCTGACGCGCGTCGGAGTCGCCGCGCGGAGCGCGCTCGGAGCGCTCGGAGCGCTCGCGGCGGCCCGACTCCGGGGAACCGCCGACCTGGCGGGCGCTGATCGCCGCGATCAGGTCGGCCTTGCGCATGCCCGACGCTCCGCTGATGCCCAGCTGGCCGGCGAGGGACTTGAGCTCCGGCAGCAGCATGGAGCGCAGTCCCGTGGAAGCGCGCGCGCCGGAGGTGTCGTTCTGGGTGGTCTCGGTCACCGAGTGAACCTTTCCGAGGGGATCCCGCGCACCTGCGGAACGAGGTGGCGCGGACCGTCAGGACCGCCGGACGTGGCCGGTCGGGACGGAGGGTGAACCTGCCTGGGACGGCGCCGAGTGTCTGGCTGGGGAAGCTCCCACCGAACGCATCCCGTCCGGTCGAGCCGGAGCGGTGCGGGGCCCAGGTGCGTGCTCACCCTAACACCTCGGACCGCCCCATCCTTCCCCTGCCCCGCCGAGGCGGGTCAGGAGTCGAGCGCGACGATCCGTGCCCCCGAGCGGTCGACCTCGAGGACCGAGGTCGCGAACCGGGCCCCGGCGAGGGCCGCGACGGAGTCCGCCTGCTCGGCCGAGGTGGCCAGCACGAGGACCGTGGGACCGGCGCCCGAGACGGCCGCGGCGATGCCGTGGTCGCGCAGCTTGGCGACCAGCGCGAGGGTCCGCGGGTACGCCGAGCGGCGGTAGTCCTGGTGCAGGCGGTCCTCGGTTGCCTCGAGCAGGAGCTCGGGGGACGTGGTGAGGGCCACCGTGAGGAGCGCGGCACGTCCGGCGGCGTGGGCGGCGTCGACGTGCGGGACCGACTCGGGAAGCAGGCCGCGCGCCTTCTTGGTCGCCACGGCGGTCGAGGGCACGCAGACGACGGGGACGATGTCCGGCGACGGGTCGAGCCGCACAGCACGCGGGCCCTGGGACGAGGTCCAGGCCAGCGTCGCGCCGCCGAGGACCGCCGCCGCCACGTTGTCCGGGTGTCCCTCGATCTCGGCCGCGAGGGCCAGCAGGCGGTCCCCGGGCAGACGGTCCTCGCCGCCCACCACGAGGGAGCGCGCGAGCATGAGTCCGGAGACGATCGCGGCGGCGGAGGACCCCAGCCCTCGCGAGTGCGGGATCCGGTTGGCGCACACGAGATCCAGGCCCCGCGGACGGCCGCCGAGGGCGTCGAAGCCCCGGAGCATCGCCTTCGCCACCAGGTGACGGTGGTCGCGGGCGACCGAGTCGGCACCCTCACCGTGGACGTCGACCCGCGTGCCCGGGGTGTCCGACACCTGGGCGACGACGTCGTCGTAGAGCGTCACGGCCAGGCCCACGGCGTCGAAGCCGGGGCCGAGGTTGGCGGACGTGGCCGGGACCCGCACCCGGGTCGGCGCGGCCCGGAAGACCGGTCGCCCGGTGGGAGCCGCGCTCACGCGAGCCCCAGGGCGACGGCCGCGGAGTGGGCGTCGGCCTCGATGTTGCGCGGTGTGGGCGCGCCGGCGATGGCCCACTCGGGGTCCTTGAGGCCGTGACCGGTCACCGTGCACACCACCCGCTGGCCGGGGTCGAGCAGCCCGGCCGCGTGGGACTTGAGCAGCCCGGCCACCGATGCCGCGGACGCCGGCTCCACGAACACGCCCTCGCGAGCGGCGAGGAGCCGGTAGGCGCTGAGGATCTCGCGGTCGGTGACGGCGTCGATGAGGCCGCCCGACTCGTCGCGGGCCGCCACCGCGCTGTCCCACGACGCTGGGTTGCCGATGCGGATGGCCGTGGCGATCGTCGACGGGGCGCTCACCGGGGCACCTCGGACGATCGGAGCCGCACCCGCCGCCTGGAACCCCCACTCCCGGGGGCGCCGCGTGGCGAGGCCGTCGGCCGCGTATTCGCTGAAGCCCTTCCAGTACGCCGTGATGTTGCCGGCGTTGCCGACGGGCAGGCAGTGGATGTCGGGCGCGTCGCCGAGGAAGTCGACGATCTCGAACGCCGCGGTCTTCTGTCCCTGGATCCGCGTCGGGTTGACCGAGTTCACGAGCGCGACCGGGTAGTGCTCGGAGAGCTTGCGCGCCAGGGTCAGGCAGTCGTCGAAGTTGCCGTCCACCTGCAGGAGCTGGGCACCGTGGACGAGCGCCTGGGCCAGCTTGCCCATCGCGATCTTGCCCCGCGGCACGAGGACCGCGCAGATCATCCCCGCCTTGCCCGCGTAGGCGGCGGCGGACGCCGAGGTGTTGCCCGTGCTCGCGCAGATGACCGCCCTCGCGCCCTCCTCGGCGGCCTTCGAGATGGCCATGGTCATGCCGCGGTCCTTGAACGACCCGGTCGGGTTCTGGCCCTCGACCTTGAGCCACACCTCGCACCCGGTGAGCTCGGACAGGTGCCCCGCCGCCACGAGCGGCGTGCCGCCCTCGCGCAGCGTGACGACCGGGGTGGCGTCGGACACGGGCAGCCGGGAGCGGTACTCCTCGATGACCCCGCGCCACTGGTGCACCGTCATCGGCCCTCCTCGCCCTCGACCCGCATGACCCCGACGACGCTGCGGACCGCGTCCATCGAGCGCAGCGCCTCGATGGTGGCGGACAGGGCGGAGTCCCGGGCCGTGTGCGTGCGCACCACCAGCCCGGCCTCCTCGCCCTTGCCGTCCTGCCGGACGTTCTGGATGCTCACGTCGTGGTCGGCGAAGGCCTGCGCCACCGCCGCCAGGACACCGGGCCGGTCGGCCACGTGCAGGTTGACGTAGTAGCGCGTGACGGCCGCGCCGATCGGCAGGACCTCCAGGTCCGCATAGGTCGACTCCCCCGGCCCCCGGGTGCCCGAGACGCGGTTGCGCGCCGCGGCGACGATGTCGCCGAGGACGGCCGAGGCGGTGGGCGCGCCGCCGGCGCCGCGTCCGTAGAACATCACCTGACCCGCCGCCTCCGCTTCGACGAACACGGCGTTGAACGCGCCGCGCACGCCGGCCAGCGGGTGCGTGCGCGGGACCATCGTGGGGTGGACCCGCACCACGAGACCGGACTCGTCCGGGCTCAGCTCGGCTACGGCCAGCAGCTTGATCACGAAGCCCATGTCGCGCGCGGCGGCCACGTCCTGTGCGGACACGCGCGTGATGCCCTCGAACGTCACGTCGGACAGGCGCACCCTCGTGTGGAAGGCCAGCCCCGCCAGGATCGCGGCCTTGGCCGCGGCGTCGTGACCCTCGACATCGGCCGTCGGGTCGGCCTCCGCGTACCCCAGCGCCTGCGCCTCGGCGAGGACCTCGGCGTAGTCGGCGCCCTCCTCGTCCATCTTGGTGAGGATGAAGTTCGTGGTGCCGTTGACGATGCCGAGCACGCGTCGCACCTTGTCCCCGGCGAGGCTCTCCCGCAGCGGGCGCAGGAGCGGGATGGCCCCGGCGACCGACGCCTCGTAGTAGAGGTCGACGCCGTTCTCCTCGGCGGCCGCGTGCAGGGTCGCACCGTCCTCGGCGACGAGGGCCTTGTTGGCGGTGACCACCGAGGACCCCGCCCGCATGGCCGTGAGGATCAGCGACCGCGCCGGCTCGATCCCGCCCATGAGCTCCACCACGACGTCGGCACCCCCGGCGGCCAGGGCCGCCGCGTCGGTCGTGACGAGGTCGGGGTCGACACCTTCGCGGGCCCGGCCCGCGTCCCGCACCGCGACCCCGGTCAGCCGGAGGCGGGCGCCCGCGCGGGCGGCGAGGTCGTCGGCGTTCTCGCGCAGGATCCGCGCGACCTGGCTGCCCACGGTGCCGCCGCCCAGCAGGGCGACGGTCAGCTCGCGGTCGGCCGCGTCCGGCGTGCTCATCGCAGGGTCCCTCTCTCGTCGGTCGGGGGCCAGCATCCCATTGCGCCCGAGAGGGCCAGGGAGCGCCCCGTCAGGCGTCCGTGTCGAGCGCGAGCAGGTCGTCGGGCGTCTCCCGGCGCAGGACGACCGAGGACCGGCCGTCGCGCACGGACACGACGGGCGGCCGGGGCACCTGGTTGTAGTTGGACGCCATGGCACGGCAGTAGGCCCCGGTCGCCGCGACGGCGATGAGGTCTCCCGGTGCCAGGTCGCCCGGGAGCCAGCAGTCGCGGACGACGACGTCACCGGACTCGCAGTGGCGGCCCACCACGCGCGAGAGCACGGGCTCCGCGTCGGAGACGCGCGACACGAGGCGCACGGTGTAGTCCGCGTCGTACAGCGCGGTACGGATGTTGTCGCTCATGCCTCCGTCGACGCTGACGTAGACGCGGACCTGGCCCCCGCCGAGGTCCACCGGCTTGACCGTGCCGACCGTGTAGACGGTGACCATCGAGGGACCCACGATCGCCCGGCCGGGCTCGACCGCCAGCCGCGGGACGGCCAGTCCGGCGGCGGCGCACTCGCGACGGACGATGCCGCGCAGCAGAGCGGCCATCTCGTCCGGGGCCATCGGGTCGTCCCCGGCGGTGTAGGCGATCCCCATCCCGCCCCCGAGATCGAGCTCCTCGATGGCGACCCCCTCCTCGTCGCGCAGCCGCACGGCGAGCTCGACCATCCGGTGGGCGGCGACGTCGAAGCCGGCCGCGTCGAAGATCTGGGAACCGATGTGGGAGTGCAGGCCCACGAGCCGCAGCGACGGCAGCGCGACGACGCGGCGCACCGCCTCCTGCGCGGCGCCGGTGGCGAGCGAGAGGCCGAACTTCTGGTCCTCGTGGGCGGTCGCGATGAACTCGTGGGTGTGCGCCTCCACCCCGACGGTCACCCGTACGAGGACGTCGGCGACGACGCCGCGGTCCTGCGCCGCCGCGGCGAGCCGGGCGACCTCCTCGAAGGAGTCGACGACGAACCGTCCGACCCCGTGCTCGAGGGCCAGGTCGAGCTCGTCCACGGACTTGTTGTTGCCGTGGAAGGCCACGCGCGCCATCGGGAAGCCGGCACGAGCCGCGGTGAGCAGCTCACCGCCGGTGCACACGTCGAGCCCGAGGCCCTCCTCCGCGACCCAGCGGGCGACGCGCACGCTCAGGAACGCCTTTCCGGCGTAGAACACGTCGGCGGGCAGCTCCTCGTCGGCGAACGCGTCATGGAAGGCGCGGGCGCGGGCGCGGAAGTCGGCCTCGTCCAGGACGTAGAGCGGAGATCCGTGCTCCGCCACGAGATCGCGCACGTCGACGCCCGCCACGACTACCGAGCGGGCGGCGAGCGGCGGCGCGTCCGGCCGTGAGGCGGACAGCGGCCAGACGGCCGGGTCGAGCTCGTGCAGGGCCTCGGGACCGGTCGGCGCCTGCGGCGTCCCGTGGGGGCTCAGGATCTCGCCGTGGCGTGGACCGGCGGGGTGGGCGCGCACGGTCACATCCGCTCGGGGGCGCCCACGCCGAGCACGCCCAATCCGTTGGCCAGCGTCTGGCGGGCGGCTGCGCACAGCCACAGGCGCGCGACGTTGAGCGGCTCGAGCTCGGCATCGGCAGGCGGCAGGACCCGGCAGACGTCGTAGAACTTGTGATACGCCGTCGCTAGCTCCTCGAGGTAGCGGGCCACCCGGTGCGGCTCCCGCAGCTCGGCCGCCGCCGTCATGACCCGCGGGAGCTCGCCCAGGACTCCGAGCAGCGCGGCCTCGCGTTCGTGGGAGAGCAGCGACGCGTCGAAACCCGTTGCCCTCCAGTCGATCCCGAGGTCAGACGCGTTCCTCAGAACCGAGCTGATGCGGGCGTGGGCGTACTGGACGTAGAAGACCGGGTTGTCGTTGCTCCGCTGGACGAGCAGGTCGAGGTCGAGGGTGAGGGGGCTGTCGACGGGGTAGCGGATGAGGGAGTACCTCGCCGCGTCGACGCCGACCTCGTCCACGAGGTCCTCGAGGGTGATCATGTTGCCCGCGCGCTTGGACAGCCGGACCTCCTCGCCACCCTTGACCATCTTGACCAGCTGACCGATGAGGACCTCGATGTTGATGTCGGGATCGTCGCCGGCGCAGGCCGCGACCGCGCGCAGCCGGTTGACGTAACCGTGGTGGTCGGCACCGAGGAGGTAGATGCACACGTCGAAACCGCGCAGCCGCTTGTCGACGTAGTAGGCGGTGTCGCTGGCGAAGTAGGTGAGCTCGCCGTCGGCCTTGACCAGGACCCGGTCCTTGTCGTCGTCGAAGTCGGTCGTCCGCAGCCACACGGCCCCGTCCGCCTCGAACATGTGGCCCTGCTCCCGCAGGCGCTCGAAGCCGCGATCGACGGCACCCGAGGAGTGCAGCGTCCGCTCGGAGTACCAGACGTCGAAATGGGTGTTGAACGCGTCGAGGACGGCCTTCTGCTGCGCGAGCTGCAGGAGGTAGCCGACCTCGCGGAACGACTGCCACCGCTCGGGCTCGGGAAGCTCCAGGATCGACGGGTCGGCGCGCACCACCTCGCGGGCGAGCTCCTCGACGTACTCCCCGAAGTAGCCGCCGTCGGGAACCTCCGTGCCGAGCGCGCGCGCCTCGATGGACTGGCCGAACTTGTCCATCTGCACGCCGCGGTCGTTGACGTAGAACTCGCGGGCGACCGTGGCGCCGGCGGCCTCCAGGACGCGCGCGATGGCATCGCCCACGGCCGCCCAGCGCGTGTGGCCGAGGTGCAGCGGGCCTGTGGGGTTGGCCGAGATGAACTCGACGTTGACCGCGGTTCCGGCATAGCGAGCGACCCGTCCGAAGTCCTCCCCCGCCTCGACGATGGTGCGCGCCAGCTCACCGAGGGCCGCCGCGTCGAGGACCAGGTTGAGGAAGCCGGGCCCGGCGATGTCCACCGAGGCGATGCCCGCGACCGTGCGCAGGCGGCTCGCCAGGAGCTCGGCGACCGCCCGTGGCGGGACACCGGCGGGCTTGGCCAGCTGCAGCGCGATGTTCGTCGCGTAGTCACCGTGCTCGGGGTTGCGCGGGCGCTCCACCACGACCTCGGTCGGGACGACGGCCGGGTCGAGCGCGAGCTCACCCGCGGCGATGGCGTCCACGACCGCACCACGGACGGTGGCGGCGAGCTGCTCGGGCGTCATGCGCGCGAGCCTATCGGCGTGGCCCACGGGTCTTCGCGGCGGTTTGCCAGGCCCCGGGACCGGCCTCGGATTTCGGACCGCGAGACCGCCGCTGATAAGGTCACCGCACTCCTGGCCCCCGTAGCTCAGGGGATAGAGCAGTGGCCTCCGGAGCCATGCGCGCAGGTTCGAATCCTGCCGGGGGCACCCATCTCGCAGCCGCGCCCGTCGCCGGGCGGCGGTGCCGGCCAGGGCCGGTCACGGGGCGCGCGACGCACCAGCATCAGGCAGAGTGGCGCCATGGGTCCCGGGCTCGAACGACGTCCTCAGGTGGAGGTGCACGAGCCCCGCGCCGTGCCCCTCGGGGGCCAGCGCGGGATGGTCGTGCACCGCACGCTGCCCACGCGCCTGCGCCCGCTCGTCGGCGCCTGGTGCTTCCTCGACCACTACGGCCCCGACGACGTGGACAGCTCGGGCGGCATGCTCGTGCGTCCGCACCCGCACAGCGGGCTGCAGACGGTGACGTGGCTGTTCGAGGGCGAGGTCGAGCACCGCGACAGCGCGGACGGCCACGCCATGGTCCGACCCGGCGAGCTCAGCCTCATGACCGCCGGGGACGGCATCGCCCACTCGGAGGTGTCGACGCCCTCGACCCGGGTCCTGCACGGCATCCAGCTCTGGGCCGCCCTCCCGTCGGCGGCCCGCGACGTGCCCCGGTCCTACGAGCACGTGAGCGCCCCCGCTGCCGATCTCGAAGGCGCGCAGGTCCGCGTCTTCGTGGGCGAGCTCGCCGGGGTCCGGTCCCCGGCCGTGGTCCACTCGCCGCTGCTCGGAGCCGAGATCGTCCTCGCACCGCACGCCACCCTCGACCTCGGTGTGGACGAGTCCTTCGAGCACGCGGTCCTCGTCGACACCGGCGAGGTGCGCCTCGTGGACGCGGTCCTGCACGCCCGCGAGCTCGGCTACCTCGAGCCGGGGCCGGGCCGGATCACGCTGGCCAACGCGGGTGCCGAGCCCTCGCGCGTGGTCCTGCTCGGCGGGACGGCGTTCGCCGAGCCCATCGTCATGTGGTGGAACTTCGTCGCCCGCACCCACGACGAGGTGGTGGCCATGCGCGAGGACTGGGCGGCCGGCTCGTCGCGCTACGGCGAGGTGCCCGGCTGGACCTACGAGGACCGCCTCCCCGCGCCCGAGCTGCCACGGGTGCGCATCCGTCCTCGTGGAGCCGGCGGCTCCCCCGTCTAGGCTCGTCGGGATGTCCGACATCCGTACCTACCACCCGCGCCGGGGCCGCATGAGCCCCGCGCAACGATCGACCGTCGATCTCCTCATCCCGGTGCTCGGGCTGCCGGACGGGCCGCTGGGGATCGCGGGGCCGGTCGTCCTCGAGATCGGGTTCGGCCTGGGTCACGCCACGATCGAGATGGCGCGCGCCGACCCGGCGACGACGATCGTGGCGGCCGACGTGCACACGCCCGGCGTCGCGCGGCTGCTGGCGGCGCTCGATCGCGAGCACATCACGAACGTGCGGGTCGAGCACGGCGATGCCGTCACGCTGCTGCGCGACCGCGTCCCCGAGGACCGCCTCGAGGGCATCCGCGCCTTCTTCCCGGACCCGTGGCCCAAGGCCCGCCACCACAAGCGTCGGCTCGTGCGCCCGGACCTGGTCGCGCTCATGGCCTCACGGATGCGCCCGGGCGGCCGTCTCCACCTGGCCACCGACTGGGAGCCCTACGCCGAGGCGATGCTCGAGGTGCTCGGCGACGAGCCACGCCTCACCAACGCGTACGAGCGCTGGGCACCGCGGCTGGAGCGTCCCGTCACGAAGTTCGAGCTCCAGGGCGTGGACCGAGGTCACGTGGTGCGCGACCTCGTGTTCGTGCGGGTGTAGGGGCTCACCCGCCCCAGGGGTACCACCACGACGCGAGCCATCCGCGGTAGGCCACGCGGTCCTGCTGCAGACAGGTGGCCCGGTCCGCCGAGCTGGCGTAGTTGAGGCCGCCGTACGCCCGCCAGAAGGCCGAGCTCATCTGCCACTTGCCGCGGTAGGCGCCGCTGGGCGAGGTGATCGTGCAGCTGCCGCCGGACTCGCGCTTGACGATCATCGCGCCGTGGGGCGAGACCCGCCACGTCGCGAACGGCACGAGCTCGCGGGCGCTGCGGGAGCCGCGGGCGGCGGTGGTCATCGTCGGGTCGCCGGTCGGCAGCACCGAGCGCGCGGCACGCTGCCGTGCCTCGAGACGCAGGAGCCTCAACCAGGTGCGGGCGTTCACGTTCCCGGTGACCCGCATGTCGGACCGTCGCTGGAACCGCTTGACGGCCTTGCGCGTCAGCGGTCCGTAGTAGCCGGTCTGCATCACGCCGAGGATGCGCTGCACCCGCTTGACGTGGCGGTTGCGCTCCCCGTAGGTGAGCGGGATCGCGGCCGGGACGACGCTGCTCACCACGACGGCGGACGCCACGGGAGCTGCGGGGGCGGCGGGAGCCGCCACGGTCATCAGGCCGAGGGCGAGCGCGCCGGCGATCGAGGCGCGCAGGACTCGAAGGGTCATGCTGGGTCCTCCGCCGCCTGCGAGGTGAGCTGTCGGGTTAGGCCGAAGGACTGGCCTGCCGCGTTGCCGCGGCTTCACCCCGAGGCCGGCTGGCGCCGGCCGAAGGTGGGTCCCCCACTCCCGTCCAAGGAGTTCGGGCCACGGACGGGGACGGGACTCGGCGGTCCGCCCGTGGCGCCCGGCCGGATCTGACCGGGACCTGCGGGACGCTACCGAGGGAGGGCCGCGATGTCGACGCCACCGACCCCGGCGCACCTCACTCCCGTCACCATCCGTCGCGTCAGCGATCACGGAGAGTAACAGCCACGCACGGCCCCGCCACCGTGTGTGGCTCGGATCACGCCGAGCGCCCGGACCCGCTCAGGTGCCCCGGCGATCCCGCCGATACCGGGGCATGACGCCCAAGGGACCCGAGACGGTGGTCCGCGCGATGCTCGCGGCGGTCCACCGTCGCGACCACGAGCACGACGGGACGTGCTGCCACCCGCACGCCGTCGAGGTCGTGCACCTGGGGAGCGCGTCGATCGCCGTGTGCCACGACTGCGGCTACGAGTCCGGCTTCCACTCGGTGCGCGAGTGCGAGCGGGCCGCGGGCGAGCACCGGGTCGCCACCGCCTGAGGCGATAGCGTCTCGACGCGTGACCGACGAGCGCGAGGCACCCGCCGCTCCCGCGGGCTGGTACCCGGACCCGGCCGGGATCGCAGCGCTGCGCTGGTGGGACGGCACCTCCTGGACCGACGAGGTGCACGCCGAGCCCGCCCGGCGGACCCCGACCTGGAGACGAGCCGTCGCCCTCGCGCTCGTCGTCGTGCTCGTCCTGGCGACCGGAGCCGCCGCCCTCGCCGTGTGGGGCGGGACCCGCGCGGCGGTCCGCCTCGACACGGCTGTCGTGGAGCGCGAGGTGGCCCGCGTGCTCACGCAGCAGCAGGGCGTACCGGTGACGGTGGAGTGTCCCGACGACGTTCTCCTCGAGGAGGGCGCCGTCATGAGCTGCCGGACCAGCACCGCTGACGGCAGCGTCGGCACCGTCGTCGTGCGCCAGGACAACGCCGAGGGCGACGTCACCTGGCGGCTCGCCGGCTGACCGGCGTCAGCTCACCTTCGCCGGCCGCGACCGACGCGCCGTCGACTTGACCGCCTTCTTCACCTTGTCCTGCTTGGGCTCGGCCGCGGGCGCCTTGTCCGTCGTGGCCTTCACGGCCGTGTTCTCCCGCGCCCGGGCGACCGAGGCCTCGAGCGCCGCCATGAGGTCGAGCACCTCGGACGTGCCCTCGTCGGGCCCAGCCGCGGCCCGCACACCCTCGCCGCCCGCGAGCTTGTCCTCGATCATGGCGAGGACCGCGGTGCGGTACTCGTCGGTGTACTCGCCCGGGTCGAAGTCCGAGGCCATGCTGGCGACGAGGCTGGCCGCCATCGCCAGCTCCTGGGGCTTGAGCTCGATGTCCTCGGCGGGCGACGCGGGCCTCGGCGCGCGCACCTCGTCGGGCCAGAGCAGCGTCTGCAGGGTGATGACCCCGCCCGCGACCCGCAGGGCGGCCAGGTGGGTCTTCTGCCGGAGGGTGACCAGGACGATGGCGGTGCGGTCCGTCGCGGTCAGCGCCTCGCGCAGCAGCGCGTAGGGCTTGGCAGCCGCACCCTCCGGCTCGAGGTAGTAGGTGCGCTCGAAGAGGATCGGGTCGACCTGGTCCGTGGGGACGAACTCGACGACCTCGATCTCGCGGGCCGTGCGCACCGGCAGGTCCGCGAAGTCGGCGTCATCCAGCACGAGGATCTCGCCGGTCGGCGTCTCGTAGCCCTTCGCGATCTGGGCGTGCTGCACCGTCTCCCCGCACACGGAGCACACCTTCCGGTACTGGATCCGCCCGCCGTCGGCCGCGTGGACCTGCCGGAAGCTCACGTCGTTGGACTCGGTCGCCACGAAAGCCTTGACCGGGATGTTGACCAGCCCGAACGCGACGGAGCCCTTCCAGATCGCCTGCATGCACACGAGGATGACGCCATGTTAGGTCCGAGCGCCAGCCCTGCCGCCGTTCGGATCGGCGCGCACGAGCTGCGGCTGACGAACCTCGACAAGGTTCTCTATCCCGTCACGGGAACCACGAAGTCGGACGTGGTGCGGTGGTACGCCGACGCGACCGCGACCCTCCTGCCCCCCGTGCACGACCGTCCGGTGACCCGCCGACGCTGGCCCGACGGCGTCGCCGAGGCGTCCTTCTTCGAGAAGAACCTCCCCGCTGGGACGCCGGACTGGGTCTCCCGGGCGAGCCTGCCTCACACGGAGCGCGACATCACCTATCCGCTCGTCCCCGACGACGCCGCGACCGCCGTGGCGACGCTCGCGTGGTTCGCCCAGTCGGGTGCGCTCGAGCTGCACGTGCCGCAATGGCGGATCGTGGACGGCGAGCCCGCCCCGCCCGACCGGCTGGTCGTCGACCTCGACCCCGGCCCTGGCGTCGGCCTCGACGCCTGCGCCGAGGTGGCCCTCGCCGTCCGCGAGCGCATGGCCACCGAGGGGCTCGCCCTCGTCGCGGTGACGAGCGGGTCCAAGGGCATGCAGCTCTACGCGCCGCTCGCGGGCACGCCGCTGGACGGCGCGCGCGACGAGATCGTCTCGGAGTACGTGAAGGTCGTCGCCCGGGAGCTGACCGCCCAGCATCCGGCCGACATCGAGTGGCGGATGGCGACGGCGCTGCGCCCGGGCAAGGTGCTCATCGACTGGAGCCAGAACAACGGGCGCAAGACCACGATCGCGCCGTGGTCGCTGCGCGGGCTGGAGCGTCCGTTCGTGGCCGTCCCCCGCGACTGGGCCGAGGTGGAACGCGGTGGCCTCGCCCAGCTCACCCTCGACGAGGCCCGCGACCGGCTCGGCGAGGCGCCCGTCACCCCGTGACGGCGTCGGTCACCTCGGGGTGCTGGTCCTGGCGCCCGACGTCGCTGGTGAGGAAGAGAGCGCCGACCACCGCGGCGAGTGCCAGCGAGACGCTGGCACTGACGAAGGCCACCTGATACCCGTCCACCGCCGCCTGGTCGAGGGCCGAGCCGCCCGCGAGGCGATCGAGCGTCACGTCCGTGGCGAACGCGACGATCGTGGCGAGCCCGAGCGCGGAGCCGATCTGGGTCGAGGCGTTCACGACGGCGCTGGCCACCCCGGCGTAGTCCTCCGTCGCGCCGTCGACGCCGGCGATCGTCGAGCCGATGAAGCCGGTGCTGACACCGATCCCGAGGGCCAGCATCCCGGGCAGGATGTCGGAGGTGTAGACGCCGTCGACGGGGATGTGCGAGAGCAACCACATCCCGAAGGCGGCGAGGGTCAGTCCGAGCGGCAGGATCCGCCGGACTCCGATGCGCGGGACGAGCGCAGACAGCACCCCGATGCCCGTCATGACACCGAGGGCGAAGGGGAGGTACGCCAGCCCGGCCTGCAGGGGCGACCAGCCCAGCACCAGCTGCATGTAAAGGGTCAGCGAGAAGAAGAAGGCGCCGAGCGCTGCCGCCACGAGCACGCTCACGGATGCGGCGGCGACGCGGTTGCGGCTGCGGAACACGGCCAGCGGGATCAGGGGGTCCGCGGCGAAGCGCTGACGCAGGGCGAAGGCCAGCAGCAGCAGCGCAGACACGACCATCTGGACGACGAAGGGCTCGCTCGTCCAGGACGCCTCGCCCTTCGCCAGCAGCGCGTACACCGCGAGCCCGACGCCGCCGGTGATGAGCGCGGCTCCGACGTAGTCCAGACCGCCCTCCTGCGGGCGACGGCTCTCCGGGACGAACCGCGGGGCCAGCACGATCGCCAGGATCGCGACGGGAACGTTGATGAGGAACACCCATCTCCAGCCGGCGAACTCGGTGAGCACGCCGCCGATGATCACCCCGAGGACGCCGCCGATCCCCGCCAGCCCGCCCCACACGCCGAGCGCGCGCGAGCGCTCGCGCTTGTCGACGAACATGAGCGAGATGAGGGCGAGTGCCGAGGGCGCGACCACCGCGGCCGCGGCGCCCTGCAGGAAGCGCATCGCGACGAGCAGGGCCGGGGTCCAGGCGAGACCGGCGAGCAGCGAGGCGACCGCGAACGTGGCGAGCCCGATCATGAACAGGCGTCGGCGGCCGACGATGTCGGCCAGCCGGCCCCCGAGGAGGAGCAGTCCGCCGAACGCCAGGGCGTAGGCGTTCACCACCCAGGCCAGGCTCGCGGGCTCGAACCCGAGGTCCGTGGCGATCTGGGGCAGCGCGACGTTGACGACCGTGTTGTCGAGGGTCAGCACGACCTGCGCGAGCGCCAGGACGACGAGCGCTTTCCACCGGGTCGGGTAGGACTCCGGTGCGACGGGCGCGTCTGATCGAGGCTCAGCGGGCACGGGTCGACCTTTCCCTCGGCCGCGTCCTGGCGTCCGCGATCGTCCACCATGGTGGACGATCGGGTTCGGGGACCTCGACGCGGGAGGGTCTATGGACGGCACGGAGTCGGTGGCCGTCGTGCACCCCGGCAAGGTCTCCGACCTTCGGACGGCTCGGGAGCAGCTGGCTGCCTGGGCCCACCGGTACGGCTGCTCCGCCCCGCACGTGGTGACGACGACGGCGGACTCGCCCGGCACCGATCAGGCCCGGCGCGCCGTGGACGCCGGGGCCGACCTGGTCCTGTCCTGGGGCGGTGACGGCACCGTCCGCGCCGTCGCGGCCGGCCTCGTCGGCACCGGGGTGCCGCTCGGCCTGCTCCCCGGGGGGACGGGAAACCTGCTCGCCCGCAACCTCGGCCTGCCGCTCTCCCTGGACCGAGCCGCCCGCGCCGCCTTCACCGGCGACGACCGGGTGGTGGACGTCCTCGAGGTGGGCCTCGGGGGCCGCGTCGAGATCTGCACGGTGATGTCCGGGATCGGCCTGGACGCGGCGCTCGTCGACGCCCCCGACCAGCTCAAGGACGTGCTCGGTCCGGGTGCCTACGTGCTCAACGCGCCGCGGGCCCTCACCCACGAGCGCATGCGGGTGGCCGTCTCCCTCGACGGGGCTCCGCCGCAGTGGATGCGGGCGCGCAGCGTGCTCGTCGCCAACGTGGGCGGCCTCATCGGCCCCCTCGACGTCGCGCCGGACGCGGATGCCGCCGACGGGCTGCTCCACGTCGTGGTCCTGCGCCTCGGGACGCCGCGGGACTGGGCCCGCGCGGCGGTCGGGCTCGTCACGCGTCGTGGGCGGGGTGGGGACGCAGCGCTGCACCTGACCGGCCGCTCCGCGTTCATCCTCACGACCTGGGACCAGCCCCGCCAGGTGGACGGCGACGTCGTGGCGCCCGGGCGTCGGCTCGAGGCGAGGGTCCTCCCCGGATCGCTCACCGTCCGGATTCCCGGCAGCTGATCCCCCGGGCCCGCCAGCGCCCTGGCCCGCATCACGGCCAGGTGCTCGTCACGTCCGTCACGGACCTCTCCCACGAGTTCGAGAAGGTCGCGGTGGTCGAGGGGGTCGAGGAGCACGACGTGGCGCAACGTCTGCGCGCGCTGGGCTACGACCTGGCCCCGGGCTTCCTCTACGCCCGGCCGCTGCCCGCCGAGCAGCTGCCCGCGGTGTTCGCCACCTACGGGACGAACCCGCGCGAGGCGGCCGAGCCGGTCTGATCCCGAGAGCTGCCCCGCGCCGTCAGGCGCGCACCGCCAGCGCGGAGCTCCCGTCGGTGAGCCGCCGCACCTCGATGCGGTCGGGGATCCGCTCCTTGAGCTCAGTGACGTGGCTGACGATGCCCACGACGCGTCCGCCGTCGCGCAGGGAGTCGATGACGTCGAGCACCTGCTCCAACGCGTCGGGGTCCAGGGACCCGAACCCCTCATCGATGAACAGCGTCTCGAGCTCCACCCCGCCCACCTCGTCGCGGACGGTGTCGGCCAGGCCCAGCGCGAGCGCCAGCGAGGCGTAGAAGGACTCCCCTCCCGACAGCGTGGCAGTGTCGCGCTGCTGCCCGGTCCACTGGTCGGCCACGGCCAGCCCGAGACCCGCCCGCCGGTTCCCCGACGTGCTCTCGTCGGTGACGAGCACGTAGCGGCCGTCGCTCATGGACTGCAGCCGTCGGGACGCGGCCGCGACGACGGACTCGAACCGCTCGCGCAGCACGTAGGTCGACAACGTCATCCGTCGCGGGTTGATCGTGGGCCGACCGGTCGCGGCGTCGGCGACGCGGAGGACCGCGCGGACGTCGTCGCGGATCCGCCCGGTCTCGGCCTCGACCTGCTCGAGGCTGGCCCGGCGCGCACGCATGGTCCGGAGACGCTCGCGTGCGGCGTCGCCGGACGACCGGTCGCGGCCCCGGTGGGTCTCGGCCTCGGCGAGGGCCTGCTCGGCGGCGTCCACGTCGGGGGCCTCGTCACCGGCCCCGGCGACGTCGGGATCGCGCAGCTCGCGCTCGGCCGCGGCCCGCGCCTCGTCGTGATCCCCGACCAGCCGTTCCAGCCGCGCGAGCTCCTCATCGCCGAGCAGGGCTGCTCGGACGTCGTGCAGGCCGGCGAAGCCGGCCGCCTCG
>JAHECT010000180.1 GCA_024641605.1 Micrococcales bacterium | reverse complement strand
GACAACCCCAACGCCACGGGCTCGTGCGCCTGCGGCGACTCCTTCAGCTGACCTGCCTCGTCCGTACGGACCGCCACCCCGCCACGGGGAGGCGGTCCGTACGCGTTCCCGGGCCCAGGCGTCCTCAGCGCTCGACCGGCACGGGCTCTCCGGTGCCGGCGTCCACGACGACCCGATCGCCCAGGGGCGCGGTGAGGGTCGTCTCGAGCTCGAGCCGGACGGCGATCTCGATGCAGGCCCGGTCCGTCGTGGCCCGCCCCACGAGGCGCACCTCGACCGTGCCGGCGAACTCCTCGGCCACGGCGCGGTAGTCGGCGCAGACCCCGCCCCAGCCGATGACGGTCAGCGTCCGTCCGTCCGCCCGCACGCTCTCCACCGGGGCGCTCACCTCCTCGCTGCCAGGCAGGGGCTCGGGTGAGAGCCCCGGGTCCGACGGGGGCGCCACGGGGGTGTCGGTGCCGCCGCCCGCGCCGGGAGCGCTGCCCGCCCCGGCGCCGTCCGTCGGCTCGACCCCCGTGCCCGGCTCGGTCAGGTAGGCGTCCTGCACCGCCACCACGGCGATCGGCTCCTCGGCGGCCTCGACGTCGTACAGCCAGGCCGGCACCAGGGTCGGACGTCCCGCGTCGAATGCGAGCGCCAGGCCGAGCCGGGCCCCGGTGATGGTGACCGGGGACGGCTGCGGGCAGGGGTCCGAGCCGTCGTCGCCGACGGTCTCGGGGCAGGCCGGCAGCGGCACGGGCAGCGCGGTGAGCCGGTCGAGGGTGTCCCGCGCCGACAGGATCGGGTAGTCCTCTCCGGCCGTCGGGGTCCCGGTCCGGCCGAGCGCGCCGAGGACGCCGTCGGCGTCGACGTCGACCACCGTGCGGACACCGCTCGTCGGCAGGCCGGCCACGACCGGGTCGACCACGACCGTCACCGTTGCGGTGCCGCCGGGACCGAGGACACGGGGCTGGTCCCCGATGCCGGCCGCCAGCAGGACCGCCACTGCGGCACCCTCCGGGTCGGTCGGTGCGTCGCGGCCGACCGGGCGCAGCGTGGCGGTGTCCCCGGCGTCCGCGCAGGCGACGCCGCCGCCACCGTCGGCCGAGGTGACGTCGACGGCGTAACGGGGGCAGGGGAGACCCTCGCGCGAGAAGGACCACTCCCCGTCGTCGCGGACCCGGAGCAGCCCTCCGGCGCCGGCCAGCTCCCAGCCGTGGGACCGACGCTCGGGCACCCCGGCCATCCCCAGGGCGGCCGCGAGGGAGCGTGCGGTCCCCTCGTCGGCGGCACGCGTCCCGTAGCGCAGCACGCCCGCGCTCGCGGGGCCGCTCGGGAGGTCCCCGGCGAGGACGTACCCGCCCGAGGTCCCGGACGCCGCGTCGGACACGGGGAGGCCGCCGACCGAGCCGATGGCCAGCGGGGGAGGTTCCTGCGCGCCCGGACCGGGGCGCAGGCTGCCGCAGGCCGCCAGCGTCAGGACGAGGACGGCCGCGGTGATCACCGCGCGTGCCCCGTCGTGCCGTCCGATCATGACCGCCTCCTTCCCCTGTGCGCTGGGACGCGTCCGCTCGCGCTCCGGTTCCTCGCCGGCTGCGGGTAGTCTCGGCGCCCGTCAGCCCGGTGTCAGTGCCGGCCGCCCCACGAGGAGTGAAGCGCCGTGCGCGTCTGCGTCACCGGATCGATCGCGACCGACCACCTGATGACGTTCCCGGGACGGTTCGCCGACTCGTTCGTGGAGTCCAAGCTCGACGCGGTGTCCTTGTCCTTCCTGGTCGACGAGCTCGACATCCGGCGCGGGGGCGTCGGCCCCAACATCGCCTTCGGCATGGCCGTCCTCGGGCTGCGCCCCATCCTCGTCGGCGCGGCCGGCCAGGACTTCGCGGACTACCGCAGCTGGCTGGACCGTCACGGCGTGGACACCGCGTCGGTCCGGGTGTCCGACGTGCGGCACACGGCCCGCTTCGTGTGCACCACCGACCTCGACCAGTGCCAGATCGCCTCGTTCTATCCGGGCGCCATGAGCGAGGCCCGCGAGATCGAGCTCGGCCCGGTCGCCGAGCGGGTCGGAGGGCTCGACCTCGTCCTCGTCGGGGCGAACGACCCGGAGGCGATGCTGCGTCACACCGAGGAGTGCCGCTTCCGCGGGATCCCGTTCGTGGCCGACCCCAGCCAGCAGCTGGCGCGGCTCGACGGCGAGGGCATCAAGCAGCTCGTCGACGGCGCGGCCTACCTCTTCAGCAACGAGTACGAGTCCGAGCTGATCGAGCACAAGACCGGCTGGTCCGCCGAGGAGATCCTCGGACGGGTCGGGGTCAAGGTGACCACGCTGGGCAAGAAGGGCGCACGGATCGAGGCCGCCGGGCAGCCGTCGATCGAGGTGTCGACCCCGCCCGAGCAGGTCAAGGCCGACCCCACGGGCGTGGGCGACGCGTTCCGGGCGGGTTTCCTCGCCGGACTGGCCTGGGGGATCTCGCCCGAGCGGTGCGCGCAGGTGGGGTCGCTGCTCGCGACCTATGTGATCGAGACCGTGGGGACCCAGGAGTACGACCTGGCCCAGCGCCACTTCCTGTCCCGGTTCGCCGCCACCTACGGCGCCGCGGCCGCTGACGAGGTCGGCGCGCTGGTCCGCTGCCCCCGGCCCTGACGCGCGAGATCCCTGTCGCCGTGCCCGTCGAGCCGCCGCCCTGCGCCTGGGAGCTGCCCGACCCGCTCACAGCCCGCTCCGGCGAGGAGCTGCTGGGGGTCGGCGCGGACCTGGAGCCCGGGACGGTGCTCGCCGCCTACCGTCGAGGACTGTTCCCGATGCCCGTCGACCGCGGCGGGCCTATCGGATGGTGGTCACCTGATCCGCGCGGGGTCCTGCCGCTCGTCGGGATGCGCGTGAGCCGGTCGCTGCGCCAGTCGGCACGACGGCTGCGGACCACGGTCGACACGGACTTCGCCGCGGTGGTCCGCGCGTGCGCCGACCCCGGCCGTCCGCACGGCTGGATCGACGCCCGGATCCAGGAGGCCTACCTCGAGCTGCACCGGCTCGGCTGGGCGCACTCCGTCGAGACCCGGACGCCCGAGGGTGATCTCGTCGGTGGCCTCTACGGGCTGGAGGTCGGAGGGCTGTTCGCGGGGGAGTCGATGTTCAGCGACGCGCGGGATGCGTCCAAGGTCGCGCTCCTCGACCTCGTGCGCATCCTCTCCGCGGCGCCGGGGGACCAGGACCGTCCGGGCAGCAGGCGGCTCCTCGACGTCCAGTGGCGCACCGACCACCTGGCGTCACTCGGCGTCGTGGATATCCCGCGGGAGCGCTACGTCGCGCTCCTGGCCCGCGCCCTGCCGCTCCCGCCGGCTTTCTGAGTCAGACGGCCTCGAGACGGGCCCGCGCCAGCGCGGCGTCGGGGATGTGGCTCTCGAGCAGCTCGACGACGACCCCGTCGCGCGTCGTGCCGTAGCAGACCGAGGCCTTACCACCGCTGGAGGCGGTGACCTCGTGGTGCCACGCGACGCCGTCCCCGAGCCCGGAGCGGACGTCGGCGATCGCGTCGACGTCCAGGCACACGTGGTTGGCACCGAGGTCGCACGGCGCGCTCGGCGGCCGGGAGGCTCCCGGCTCGAGCCGCAGGGCGACCGCCCCCGAGGGGACGAGGCGGGCCAACGGCGAGCGCCGGGGGTCGGCCACCCGCAGACGCACGGCGGTCAGCCCCGCGACCGGGCCCTCGCGCAGGGTGACGGGGGTCCCGTCCGGGCACCGGACCTGCCGGGTCCCGCCGTCGTCGGCGACCGTGTGACCCAGCGACTCCAGGACCGCGACCGCTCCCGACACGTCCGCCACGGCGACCTCGACGGCGCAGACCCCGGGAGCGCCTTCGGGCCGGGCGGCCGGCGCGGGCGCGGAGAACTCGAAGAGCTCCAGGTAGGACGTCGCCGAGCGCAGCACCGCGACCTGCGCCGCGGAGTCCACGAGCCCGAGCGCCTCGTCGGCGGGCCGGGTCCCGGCGGGCCAGGCGAACTCGAGGTGCCCGGTGAAGCCCACGGCCGACCAGAAGGCCGCCGCGGCCCCGAGGTCGCGCACCGAGACGCCGATGTGGTTGACGCCGATGACTCCGCCCATGGGCGCGAACCTAGTCCCGGGCCACGAGGAACGCCGTGCCGCCTCCTGGAGCCGGCGACGTGCGCAGGAGCACCCGGCCGCGCAGGGAGCACCACGCCGGCACGTCGGTGCCCGCGGCCGGGTCGTCGGACAGCAGCAGGACGCGGGCGGTAGACGGGTCGGCCGTGAAGGCGCGCGCCAGAGCGATGATCGGCAGCGGGCACAGACGGCCGCGCTCGTCGAGGAGC
>JAHECT010000179.1 GCA_024641605.1 Micrococcales bacterium | reverse complement strand
TCGACCAGCTCGGCGTGGGCCACCTGGCCCGCAGGACCTTCGGGACGCTGAGCGAGGGGGAGCGCAAGCGCGTCCAGGTGGCCCGAGCGCTCATGACCGACCCCGAGCTGCTGCTGCTCGATGAGCCCGCGGCCGGGCTCGACCTCGGCGGCCGCGAGGACCTCGTCCGCCGGCTGGGGGAGATCGCCCAGGACCCCGACGCGCCGACGACGGTGCTGGTGACCCATCACGTGGAGGAGATCCCGCCTGGCTTCACCCACGGCCTGGTCCTGGCGCGTGGACGGGTCGTGGCGGCCGGCGAGCTGGAGCACACCATCACCGGTCCGATCCTCAGTGCCGCATTCGGACTGCCCATCGCTGTCGTCCACGTCGGCGGCCGCTTCGCCGCGCGCGCGATCGGATCATGAGCGGCGCCTGAGCGCGGACGAACGTAGGATCGGGCCATGGACGCCTGGGTCTGGTGGTTGATCGCAGCAGGGCTGCTCGTGATCGCGGAGGTGCTCACGACCAGCCTCGTGCTGGCGATGCTGGCGGGCGGTGCTGTCGCGTCCGCAGCCGTCGCCTTCGCCGGCGGGGGACTGCCGCTGCAGGTGGGCGCGTTCGCCGCCGTCTCCAGCGTCCTCGTGCTCGTGGTCCGTCCGATCGCTCGCCGGCACGTGCGCATCCCGCGGTCCATCCGCACCGGCGTCGACGCGCTCGTCGGCTCCGACGCCGAGGTGCTCGAGGCGGTGACCCGTCTCGACGGGCGCATCAAGCTCGCCGGTGAGGTGTGGTCGGCCCGCTCCATGGACGAGGAGCGCACGCACGACGTCGGTGCGACCGTCCGGGTCGTACGCATCTCCGGCGCCACCGCCCTGGTGGACTGACCGGGCCGAGGGAAGGACTCCACGTGGACGGGATCTCGGGCGGCACCGTCGCCTCGATCATCATCGGGCTGATCGTCATCGTGCTCGTGCTCGTGACCCTGGCCAAGGCGGTCCGCATCGTGCCGCAGGCCCGCATGGGCATCGTGGAGCGCCTCGGGCGATACAGCCGCACGCTCAACCCCGGGCTGTCCCTCCTCATCCCCTACATCGACCGCCTCAAGCCGCTCGTGGACATGCGCGAGCAGGTGGTCTCGTTCCCGCCGCAGCCGGTCATCACCCAGGACAACCTGGTGGTCAACATCGACTCGGTCATCTACTTCCAGGTGACCGACCCCAAGGCGGCGATGTACGAGATCGCCAGTCCCATCAGCGGCATCGAGCAGCTGACCGTGACGACGCTGCGCAACGTCATCGGTGGCATGGACCTCGAGCAGACCCTGACCTCCCGGGAGTCGATCAACAACGCGCTCCGGGGCGTGCTGGACGAGGCGACCGGCAAGTGGGGGATCCGCGTCAACCGCGTGGAGCTCAAGGCGGTCGACCCGCCCGCGAGCGTCCAGGAGTCGATGGAGAAGCAGATGCGGGCGGAGCGCGAGAAGCGAGCCGCGATCCTCACCGCCGAGGGCTTCAAGCAGTCGCAGATCCTCACCGCCGAGGGTGAGAAGACCTCGGCGATCCTGCGTGCCGAGGGTGACGCGCAGGCCCAGATCCTGCGCGCCGACGGCGAGGCCCAGGCCATCCAGAAGGTCTTCGACGCGATCCACGCCGGCGGGGCGGACGACCAGGTCCTCGCCTACCAGTACCTGCAGGCGCTGCCCAGCATCGCCAACGGGACCGCGAACAAGGTGTGGGTCGTGCCCGCCGAGCTGTCCAAGGCCATGGACAACCTGAGTTCTGCCTTCGTCAAGCGGGGCGAGGGCCAGGGGTGAACCTGCTCCTGCTCGGGGGAGCAGGAGTGCTCGCCGGGGCGGTCAACAGCGCGGTCGGGAGCGGCACGCTGCTCACCTACCCGATCCTCGTGGCGTCGGGCCTGCCTCCGGTCGTGGCCAACGGCACGAACACACTTGGGCTGATCCCGGGATCGGCCGCGGCAGCCTGGGGCTACCGGCGCGAGCTGGCCGGCCGCGTCCGGCTCCTCGTTCCGCTCTGCGTCGCCATCATGGCGGGCTCCCTCGTGGGCGCCCTCGCCGTCGTGCGCCTGCCCCAGGCGTTCGTCGTGGTCGTTCCGTGGCTCATCCTCGCGGCCTGCGTCCTGGTGATCGTGCAGCCCTGGGTGGCGCGACGACTCGCCTCGGCAGCCCCGGACGGTTCCCGTCACCGGGCCCTGCTGCCGAGCCTGCTCGGCACGGGGGTCTACTCCGGCTACTTCGGCGCCGGCCAGGGGATGATCCTGCTCGCGGTGCTGGGCACGCTGCATGACCACGACCTCCAGCGCTCCAACGCGGTCAAGAACCTGCTCGCCGCCGTCGCGAACGTCATGTCCGCCGCGGTCTTCGTCGCGGCGGCCTCAGTCGACCTGGGCGCTGCGCTCGCGGTCGGCGTGGGCGCCCTGGCCGGGGGGCTCCTGGGAGCGCCGGCCACCCGGCGTCTGCCGCAGGGCGCGCTGCGGGCTCTTGTCGTGGGCATCGGCCTCGTCGCCGCTGTCGCCGGGTTCCTCAGGTACTGACATGGGCCACCTCGTCCGGGTCGACAACGCCGCAGACCCCCGTCTGGCCGACTACGTCGACCTCACCGACGTCGCGATGCGCAGCGCGAAGGAGCCCGCCGAGGGCCTGTTCCTGGCCGAGGGCGAGAAGGTGATCCGCCGGGCCTTGGCCGCGGGCTACCGCCCGCGCTCGGTCCTGCTCGCGGAGAAGTGGTACCCAGGCCTTGCCGAGGCGCTCGCCGACCACGACTGCCCGGTCTTCCTCGCCGACGACGCCACCGTCGCCGCCGTGACCGGGTATCGCGTGCACCGGGGGGCGCTCGCGTCCCTGCACCGGCGACCCCTGCCGACCCCGGCGGACCTCGTGACGGGAGCGGACCGGGTCGTCGTCCTCGAGGACCTCGTCGACCACACGAACGTGGGGGCGGTGTTCCGCAACGCGGCGGCGCTCGGGTTCGACGCGGTCCTCCTGAGCCCGGGGTGCGCCGATCCGCTCTACCGACGCAGCATCAAGGTGAGCATGGGCGCCGCGCTCACCCTCCCGTGGAGCCGCGCGACGACGTGGCCGAAGGCCCTGGACGACCTCGCCGCCGAGGGCATGCGTCTGCTGGCGACGAGCCCGGATCCGGGCGGAACCGACCTCCGGACGCTGAGGCCACCGGACCGGGTCGCCGTCCTGCTGGGGACGGAGGGGGAGGGGCTCACAGAGGCGGCACTGTCGCGCTGCCACGACCGGGTGCGTATCCCCATGGCGGAGGGCGTCGACAGCCTCAACGTCGCGGCCGCCAGCGCCGTCGTCCTCTACGCGCTGGGCCCGGGAGCCGCGCGAGCTCGTCGCTGATCCGCCAGCCCGACGGGGAGGGGTCCTGCGGTCGCGCGGCTCAGCCGCGCCGAAGGGTCAGCACGGAGCCCGTGAGGAAGGCGCCGACGAAGGCGCCCAGCCCGCTGCTCACCGGGTTCTCCACGAAGGGCAGCCACGCGAACAGGAAGGTCATCGTCCCCACGCCGGCTCCGCAGACGGCCCCTGCAACGACACCCGTCCGCAGGGCGCGTCCGCCCCGCCCGGGCGCCTGGTCGGCGCGCGCAGGGACAGCGGGGGGTCCCGCCGCTGGCGCGGGCTTCCCGCTCAGGGTCGCGTCGACCTCGCGCAGCAGCCGTTCGAGCTCCTCGTCACCACTCACCACCCCATCATCCCTCGGTGGCGCGCCGTCCGCGAGGACGTAGGGTCGTCAGGTGCGTCCTCATCTCGCCGTCGTCGCGGCCTCCGCCGTGCTGCTGGCCGGCTGCGCCGTGATCGACCCGCCTGGCGAGCGCGCCGGCGCGACCTCGTCCCACGCCAGCTCCGGTCACGAGGTCAGCACCGAGCCTCCGGCGCCGCCGGCGCCGCTGAGGGCGGGGGAGCGCCTGCTCACCGTCGGCGTGGCAGACGACATCGCGGACGAGGTCTACCGCCCCACGGCTCCCGACGGGGCGACCGACGACTACCGCTGCTTCCTCGTCGACCCCGCTCTCACCGCCGACGCCTTCGTGACGGGTGTGGCCTTCCTCCCGGGCAACCCCGCCGTCGTCCACCACTCGATCCTCTACCGCGTCGAGCCCGAGCAGGTGTCGCTGGCCGAGCAGAACGACGCGGCCGACGACGGACCCGGCTGGGAGTGCTTCGGGGGCCCCGGGCTCCCGGCACCCGACGGAGATCGGCTGGCAGGCCTGGACGCGGCGCCATGGTTGGCCGGGTGGGCGCCGGGTGGGTCCGAGAACGTCTTCGCCGATGGCTTCGGCGTCCCGCTGAGCGCCGGCGGGCGGATCGTCGTCCAGATGCACTACA
>JAHECT010000178.1 GCA_024641605.1 Micrococcales bacterium | reverse complement strand
GGCGGCACCTCCGCGGCGGCCGCCTCGGCGGAGCGAGCGCGCAGGTCCACGCCCGCCACCAGGAGCGCGACGAGGGCGAGCGCGAGCAGGCCGACCGAGAGGGCGACCACGACGGCCCCGGCGACCCGGCTGCTCGGCGGGGTGGGGGCGCGGCGCGCCTGCGACGAGCGCGTCGCGTCGGTCCCCGCAGGTGAGCGACGAGGCGGCGGGGTCGCCTGCAGGTGCCTGCTCACCGCGCACCGCCTCTCACGTCTGGGTGCCGACACCCGGCACCGGGGGGCGGGGACGAACGACCCCACACCGCATCATGGTGACCTGACCCACCATGAGAGGACGACCCGACCCCGTGAGCGCACGACACGCCGGAGCACCGCGACCAGGTCGCGGTGGCCTCGACGACCTGTTCGACGGCGGACTGCCGTCGGCGGTCGCGACGCCACGGCGCGCCTCGGCCGGTCGGCGGCTGTCCCGGTTCCCCCGCCTGCTCGGCTGGTCGGCGCTCGTGGGCGTGCTGGCCGCCGCCCTCGTCGCTCCGTTCGTGCTCCCACCGGCGTACGCCACGAGGCAGGCCGTCTACGCCTGGGAGGACCTGCCGGCCGAGCTCCCGCTCACGGCGGAGCTGCCCCAGCGCAGCGTCATGCTCGACTCCTCCGGCAAGCGGTTCGCGATCTTCTACGGCCAGAACCGCGTGCCCGTGGCGCTCGAACGGGTGTCGCCCGCGGTGGTGGACGCGCTGCTCGCCACCGAGGACGACCGCTACTACGAGCACGGTGCACTCGACCTCACCGCCCTCGCCCGCGCCCTGGTGCGGACCACGTCCACGGACACCGTCCAGGGCGGGTCGGGCATCACCCAGCAGTACGTGAAGAACCTGCTCCTCAGCGAAGCAGCGACGCCCGAGCAGCAGCGCGCGGTCACCGAGCAGACGATCCAGCGCAAGATCCGGGAGCTGCGCTACGCCGCCGCGCTCGAGGAGACACTGACCAAGGACGAGATCCTTGAGCGCTACCTCAACACGGTGAACTTCGGCGACGGCGCCTACGGGATCGGGGCGGCAGCCCAGCACTACTTCAGCACCAGCGCCGCGCGGCTGACCGTGGCGCAGGCCGCCCTGCTCGTCGGCATCCTCAAGTCGCCCACCAACTACAACCCGGTCGACAACCCCGGCCCGGCGCTGGTCCGACGCAACGTGGTGCTCGACCGCATGCTCGCGACCGGCCGGATCACCGCCGGGGTGCACGAGGCCGCACGCGCGGAGGACGTCGCGCTCGACCTGTCCGACCCGCAGCGCGGCTGCGGCGCCTCGCGCTTCCCCTTCTTCTGCCAGCACGTCCTCGATGTGATGGCGGCGGACCCCGCCTTCGGCGCCACACCCGAGGCGCGCCAGGAGCTGCTCTACCGCGGTGGTCTCACGATCCGCACCACGCTGGACCGGCGCGCCATGGCCACGGCCCAACGGGCGGCGGACCGCGCGCTCGCGGCGACGAACCGGGTCGCCACGGGGATCGCCGTGGTGCGCCCGGGCACGGGCGAGGTGGTGGCGATCGCCACCAACAAGCGGTGGGGCCGCTCGAAGGCCAAGGGCCAGACGCAGATCGTGCTCCCGGTGCGTGCTGCCTACCAGCCGGGGTCGACGTTCAAGCCGTTCACCCTGGCGACGGCGCTGGAGAAGGGGTTCTCGCTCTCCACGCGCTTCGACACGCCGGACGGCTACAAGCCGGCCCGCCAGGACTACCCGCCGGGCGGGTTCCACAACGACAACAACCGCAACAACGGCGTGCTCGACGCCTACCAGGCGACGGCGAGATCGGTGAACACCTGGTACATCCAGCTCCAGGAGTGGACCGGCGTCGTGCCCGTGGCCAAGATGGCCACCCGCCTCGGCATCTCGAGCCTCCCGCTGGACGGGCCGCGCCGGATCACTCCGCGCACCGCCTCCCTCACCCTCGGCGCGTTCGAGGTGTCGCCGTTGGACATGGCCTCGGCCTACGCGACGTTCGCGAGCGGCGGCATCGCCTGCCGCCCCGTCGTGATCACCGCGATGAGCGACCGGTCGGCGCGCCAGCTGCCGGTGCCCAGCGCGAACTGCACGCGCGTGATCACGCCCTACGTCGCGGCCGCCGTCACCGACGTGATGACGGGGGCGTTCCGCAGCGGCGGGACCGGCAGCGGGCTCGGCCTCGACGGACGGTCCGCAGCGGGCAAGACCGGAACGACGAACAGCTCCGCGGCCACCTGGTTCGCCGGGTTCACCCCGCAGTACGCGACCGCGGTGTGGATCGGCGACCCGCGGGGCGGGCAGCGCTACCCCTTGCGCAACGTCACCGCGTACGGCCGGACGCTCGGCACCGTCTACGGCCGTTCGATCGCGGGGCCGATCTGGAACGAGACCATGACCGGGCTGCACCGCGGGCTGCCCGCTCGTGCGTTCGTGTCGCCCTCGATCGCCGCCCTCACCGGCCTGGCGCCCTCGGTCCCCGACGTGCGGGGCCTCGAGCGCGACGCGGCGATCACCGCGGTGCTCCGTGCCGGCTACACCGTGGAGCTCGCTCCCGAGACCTACCCTCCCGACCCGCAGCTGCCGACGGGCGTGGTCGCCGACCAGGCGCCCGCTCCTTCCACCCGGTCGCCGTACGGGACCACGGTGACGCTCACGCTCACCGACGGCAGCGTCGTCGACGTCGCCATCCCCGCGGCGACGGACCTGCCCCCGGCGGAGTGATGCAGCGATGTGCACCGCCGTCGCGGCGTGGGGCATAATCGGCATCCGGCGCCCGGTCCCCGGGCTGCGCGGGTGTAGTTCAATGGCAGAACATCAGCTTCCCAAGCTGACAGCGCGGGTTCGATTCCCGTCACCCGCTCCGAGACGTCGATAGGCCCTCCGCACGCTCTTCGCGGAGGGCCTATCGACGTCTCGGTCCTGGGCGAGCGCCGGGAATCGGGAGGAGCCACCGCGCCGCAGGCGCCATCCGCGACGGATCCCGTCACCCGCTCCGAAGACACCGATGGCCCCCGCATGCTCTTCGCGGGGGCCATCGGTGTCTTCGGTCCTGGAGGAGCGTCGGGAATCGGGAGGAGCCCCCCGCGCCGCAGGCGCCGACCGCGTCGGCTCCGGACACGCCGCCAGGCGCCACCTCCACCTTTCGGCGAGCGCACCGACGGGTGCTGGGGCACTCTGACCCCATTCGACTCACCGGGGGTTGCGATGACGACGCAAGAAGCATCGACGAGCGCGCCAGGACTGCGTGCGACGGCGCGGGCGCTCATGCCCGAGCTCACCGAGGAGCTCGCATCGCTCGTCCGTATCCCGTCCATCTCGCTTCCGGGCTATCCGGCGTCGACTCACGCCGCTCTGGCTCTGGCGTGCGAGCGGGTGCAGCAGCTGCTCCGTGACTCCGGGGTGGAGACGATCACGCTCCTGGACCTCCCCGACACCGCGCCGGTGATCATGGGCGAGATCCCCGCTCCCCCCGGCGCGCCCACGGTCCTGCTCTACGGCCACTACGACGTGGTGCCCGCCGGTGACGAGAGCCTGTGGCACACGCCGCCGTTCGAGCCCACGGTGCTCGACGGCGAGATGTACGGACGCGGCACGGCCGACACCAAGGGCAACATCGTGGCGATCGCGGGGGCGCTGCGGGCCTGGGGTGGTCGCCCGCCCGTCGGGGTGCGCGTGGTGGTCGAGGGACTCGAGGAGGTGGGCGGCGCGGCCTTCTCTACCTACCCGGCGACCGATCCCGAGCGGTTCGCGTGCGACGTCATGGTGGTCGCCGACGTCGGCAACGTGCGTCCGGGCGTCCCCACGCTCACCGTGGGACTGCGCGGCATGGCGAACGTGCTGGTGGAAGCCCGCACCCTGGAGTCCGCGCGGCACAGCGGCCAGTTCGGCGGTGCGGCGCCCGACGCCCTGCTCGCTCTCCTGCGCGGTCTCGCCACCCTGCACGACGACGCGGGGGACGTGGCGGTGCCGGGACTGCGCCGCGACGAGTGGGTCGGCGGCGGCCCCGACGAGGACGAGTTCCGCGCCCTGGCCGGCCTGGCCGAGGGCATGCCGCTCGTGGGCACCGGCACACTCGGCTCCCGGGTGTGGTCCGGTCCCGCCATCACCGTGGTGGGCATGGACACCCCGACGGTCGACGGAGCCCTCAACGCCGTGCAGGCGCGCGCCCGCGCGAAGCTCAACGTCCGCGTGCACCCGGAGCAGGATCCCGCCGAGGCTCAGCGGATGGTGGTGGAGCACCTGCAGCGGGCGATGCCGTTCGGGATCGAGCTGACGGTGCTGGGGGCCGAGGTCGGTCAGGGCTACGCCGCCGACGTCGACGGCGAGGTCTACGACGTGGCCAAGGCCGC
>JAHECT010000177.1 GCA_024641605.1 Micrococcales bacterium | reverse complement strand
AGGCGCGTGCGGGCCTCCGGTGCGGCAGGATCGACCCGTGGCCCCGCACCCGCGCGACCTCGCCGTCGCGGCCCTCACCGCCGCCGACCTTGCGCACGTCGTCGCCCTCGTCGCCTGGCCGGACCCGGAAGCGGGCCGCCTGCCCGACGGGCGTCCGGCCGCCGTCCTCGTCGCCGACCACGGCGGTCGTGCCCGCCTGGACGAGCAGCACCCGGACGGACAGGTCCTCACCGGGCGCAACCCGCTCGCCAGCACCGATCCGCTGGCCTTCCTGCCGTACGAGCAGGAGGTGGCCGACCCCTCGCCCGACCACGAACGCAACGCCTACCCGCTGCCCTGGCTGCGGCTGTCCTCGTTCTTCGCCGATCGGCGCAGCCCCGACGTGGCGATCGTGCACACGGCCGGGCACTACTTCCCTGAGGTCGGCGGCCACCGGGGCGAGCACGGGTCCCTCGACGTCATCCAGTCGCGCGCGCCCCTCCTGCTGTCGGGAGCGGGGGTCACGGCCCGGGGCAGGCTCGCGACCCACGCGCGCCTCGTGGACGTCATGCCCACCCTCGCGCACGCCGCCGGGGTCCCGGCCGCGCACCTCGCGGGCCTGGACGGGCGCGGCCTCGACGATCTGGTCGAGCCCGGGGCGACGCACGTCATCGGGCTGCTCTGGGACGGCGGGCACCCGGGGTCCCTGCTCGACCTCGCCGAGCGCGGCGAGCTCCCCGCGGTGGCCCGCCTGCTCGCGCGCGGTTGCGCGCTCGAGGGCGGCGCGGTGGCGGAGTTCCCGAGCCTGACGCTGGTCAACCACACCAGTGCGCTGACGGGGGTCGGACCCGGTCGTCACGGGGTCGTGGGCAACGTCTACTGGGACCGGGACGAGGAGCGTCGGGTCGTGCCGAACGACGCGTCGACGTGGCACCGGACCGCCGAGCTCTACCGACCCGGGGTCGAGACGCTGTTCGAGGTGGTGGCCGCGGCGCGCCCCGGTGCGCGCACCGCCAGCGTCAACGAGATGACCGACCGCGGCGCCTGGGCGTCCACGTTCGGTCTTGTGCGCGCGGGTCTCGAGTCCGGTGCGGCCCACGCGGGGGACCCGGGGACGCCCGAGTCGCGCGACTTCGTCTCGGTGGTCCGCCGCCTGCTGCCCGACCCGCTCGTGTCGCCTTTCGTGACCACGCGCCGGTGCCTCGAGGACGACGACTACGCCTTCTACAGCGCGATCGACCTGCTCGGCCTGGCCACGATGAGCGGTCTGTTCTCGGCGCCGGCCGACGAGGTGCCGGCGGTGGCGTGGTGGTCGCAGTACACGACGGACGCCGGGCACCACGCGGGCGGGCCGAGATCGGGCATCGCCACCGACGCGCTGCGCGACTGCGACAGGCGCCTCGGCGCGTTCCTCGACCAGCTCGACTCACGCGGCCTGCTCGAGGACTCCTTCATCCTGCTCACCGCCGACCACGGTTTCGAGGCCGCCGACCCGGCCGTCCGCGGGATGTGGACCGACGCGCTGGCCGCGGCGCTCGACCCGCTCGGCGTCGGCTGGCGCGACGAGGGCCCGGGGTTCCTCTACCTCGACACGTGACCCGGAGGTCGTGGTGGTGCCCCGGGCACCGGTCCACCATGGGACCGTGACCGTTCTCGTGTGCGCCCGCTGCGGGACCGCGCTGGACTCCGAGGCCGACGAGCAGTCCGGCATGGCCGCCCTCGCGTGGGTGTCCTCGGTCGAGGGTGGACGGGAGCTGCGCTTCTGCCCGTCCTGCGCGCGGGACAACCTGCGCGCGATCGAGGGCAAGCTCGACTCGGACCTGTGGTGAGTGCTCAGCGGTGCCCGCTGCGCTCGGCCCCGATCCCCGCGGTCACGACCAGCGCCACGCCGAGCACCTGACCCGCCACGGGCACCTGGCCCAGCAGGAGCACCCCCCAGCCGGTCGCCACGGCGGGCTCGAGGGCCATGAGGGTCCCGAACGCCGCGGTCGTGAGGCGGCGCAGGGCGAGCAGCTCGAGGGTGAAGGGGATGACCGGCAGCAGCACGGCCAGGCCGATCGACTGCGCGACGACGAGCGGGGTGATCGCCCCCCAGGCCTGGGGAAGACCGACGACCGTGGCGGCCAGGGCCGCCACCGGGATCGTGATGGCCAGCCCCTGAAGGCCGGAGAAGCGGTCCCCGACGTACTGGGTGAGCACGATGTAGGACGCCCAGCCGAGCGCGGCCGTCCCCGCGAAGGCCACCCCCACGAGGTCGACCTCGCCCTGCCAGGGCTCGGTCAGGAGCGTCACGCCGGCGAGCGCCAGCACCGGCCAGAGGAGCCCGCGGCGCGAGCGGCTCCGGACGACGGCGACGCCCAGCGGCCCGAGGAACTCGATGGCTACGGCCGTCCCGAGGGGCAGGCGCTGGATCGCCTGGAGGAAGCACACGGTCATGAGCGCGGTCACGAGCCCCAGCAGGATCGGCACCCGCAGCTCGGTCCACGTCCAGGTCCGCCACGGGGGCCGCACCGCGACCACGAAGATCGCCGCCCCGGCGAGCAGGCGCAGCCAGGCGGCACCGGCCGGGCCGACGTCGTCGAACAGGAAGGTCGACAGCGCGGCGCCGAGCTGCACCGACATGATCGCGGTGACCGCCAGCATCCAGGCGGGTACGCGGTCGGTCACCGCCCGAGCATGACAGGCCGGCGCGCGGCCGGGACCCGCGAGCGGCTCAGGCCACGAAGGACGGGAGCCAGCGCTCGAGCTCCCCGCGCATGGGGACGGTCGCGTCCATCTGGGACAGGACCGCGATGCCGCCGAGCCAGGTGCGGTGGATGAGCATGTACGACGGCGGCAGGTTGATCTTGAAGCCGACCGTGAAGTCGGGGTTGCGCGGGTCGTTGAGCCGGTTGAAGTGGCTGCGCATCCAGTCCCGGGAGAAGTGGAAGGTCTCGTGCTCGGCCGGCTCGGCGAAGGGCATGAGCGCGTTGAAGAACACCTCGGTGTC
The DNA here is from genome assembly GCA_024641605.1 of Micrococcales bacterium. Classification (GTDB taxonomy): domain Bacteria; phylum Actinomycetota; class Actinomycetes; order S36-B12; family CAIYMF01; genus Longivirga. The sequence continues at coordinate 1,392 of JAHECT010000177.1, read as the reverse complement.
GACCTCGACGCCGGGCTTGATGAACCCCTCCTCGCGCAGGCCCTCGACGACCGCGTCCGCGTCGCCGGTCATGGCGAGGCGCAGCAGCTGACCCATGGCCGCGGGCGGCCCGTCCGGCAGCCGCGCGACGGCCCCGAAGTCGAGCACGCCGAGGCGCCCGTCGTCGAGGACGCGGTAGTTGCCCGGGTGGGGGTCGGCGTGCAGCAGCCCGGCGCGCAGCGGGCCGGACATGAGGAACCGGAGGTAGAGGGTGCCGTAGTGGTCGCGCTGCTCCTGGGTGCCCTCGGCGATGACGGTGGCGAGGGAGCGGCCCTCAAGCCATTCCGACACCACGACCATGGGTGCGGCGGCCAGCACGTGCGGCACGACGAACTCGTCGTCGCCCTCGTAGGCCGCGGCGAACTGGCGCTGGGACTGCGACTCGATGAGGTAGTCGAGCTCCTCGGCCGCGCGCTCCTTGAGCTCGTCGAGCAGGGGCTTGATGTCCATGCCCGGGGAGAGCGAGGCGAACATCCGGGCCATCCGGGAGACCTGGTTGAGGTCGCTCATGAGGGCCTTGCCGGCGCCGGGGTACTGGATCTTCACGGCGACCTCGCGCCCGTCGTGCCACACGGCTCGGTGGACCTGGCCGATCGAGGCGGCGGCGGCGGGGGTGTCCTCGAACGAGGTGAACCGATCGCGCCAGTCCGGTCCCAGCGCCTCGCCCAGCACCCCGTGCACGGTCGCCGCCGGCAGCGGCGGGGCGGCGTCCTGCAGCTTGGTGAGGGTGGCGCGGTACGGCGCGAGGATCTCCTCGGGGAGGGCGACCTCGAAGATGCTCATGGCCTGGCCGAACTTCATCGCCCCGCCCTTGAGCTCGCCGAGGGTCTTGAAGACCTGCTCGGCGGTCCGGGCCTGGATCTCGTTGGCGACGGCCTCGGCGGGCTTGCCGCCGACCCGCTTGCCGACCCCCAGCGCCGTGCGGCCCGCGTAGCCGATGGGCAACGCGGCGAGGCGTGCGCCGCGCGTGATCGCGCGGCGGGGGAGGTCGCTCACCCGGCCATTGTGGGGCCGATCCCGCTCCAGTCGCACCCGCAGACGGGGTGGGCGCTCACCGGCCGTCGCTCGGGCAGGCCGTCGGGACCCCGCAGCACGAGCCTGGCCCCGAGGCAGGCGGGCGGGTCGGCGGGATCGATGCCGTCGACGACGCGGAGCGCCTGGGTCACGGCGAAGCCGGCGGCGAGCGCGGTCAGCGGACCGTCGCCGGAGCGCGCGACGTCGTGCCGGGCCCGGAGCTGGTCGGCCAGCGCGGGCCATGCGCGGTCGGTGTCGGCGAGCCCGCGCTCGAGGCACCACAGGCACCCCGTGCGGCCGGGGAGCACCAGCGGCCCCACGACGGTCGCGTCCCCGCTC
>JAHECT010000041.1:15093-16909 GCA_024641605.1 Micrococcales bacterium | reverse complement strand
GGCGCGTTGCTGCGCATCGCCTCGAGGTGCACCAGGCGCGGCACGACGGCGTGTCGGCCGGTGATCGCGGCGCGAGGCGCCCTCGCGAGCGGCGGGGGGACGTTACGGAGGAACGACAGCCGCGCCGCGACCGCGCGCACGAGCGCCACGAGCCGGTCGACCGCGACCAGCGCGGCGGCGGTGACCACGGCCGCCAGCACGTGGGCGGTGAGCATGCGGGTGGTAAGACCGGCCATGGCCGTGTGCGCATGCGCCTCGACGACGCTTCCGGGTGCGACCCCCGCAAGCCGGGGGTGGGCGGACGAGGGCGCCGAGGTGATCCAGAGCGCGAGGTGGACGAGCACCTGCGTCGCGAGCAGGGCACCTGCGACCCGCGCGACCGTCCACCGGATGCGTGTCGTCGCCACCGCCGAGGCGGCCGAGACAGCCAGCACGACCGGCAGTGCGGACGTCTCGAGCGCCGCGCCGCTCCCCAGAGCGTGGCCCGCCGCAGCCACGACCACGCCGGCCGCGGCGGCCCAGGCCGCTCGGCCGCCCCGCACGTGCTGCCAGCTCACTCCGCCATCGTAGGCGCGCTGGACGGGCCGGCCGCCGTGACCTCGCGCACGTGCGCGACGAAGCCGTCCACGTCCTCCACGCTGGTGGCCCAGGAGGTCATCCAGCGGACCTGGCCCGTGCCCTCGTCCCACACGTAGAAGGGGTAGCGCTCCTGGATCCGGGCGGTCACGTCGGGGTCGAGCATCGGGAAGAGTCCGTTCGCCTGCACCGGCAGGCCGAGGCGGACGCCCGGCTCCTCCCGCACGCCGGCCGCGAGTCGGGTCGCCATGGCGTTGGCGTGGGCGGCGTTGCGCCGCCACAAGCCGTCCTCGAGCAGCGCCACGAACTGCGCGGAGGCGTAGCGCATCTTCGAGGCCAGCTGCATGGACTGCTTGCGCACGTAGGGGGCGGACACGGCCAGCTCGGAACGGAGCACGACCACGGCCTCGGCCGCGAGGGCCCCGTTCTTGGTCGCGCCGAAGGACAGGACGTCGACGTCGCCCTCGCGGGCGAGCTCGCCGAGTCCGACACCGAGGGAGACGGCGGCGTTGGCGATACGAGCGCCGTCCAGGTGCAGGAGCATGCCGAGGCCGTGAGCCAGGTCGGCCAGGACGCGGATCTCCTCGACCGTGTAGACGGTGCCCATCTCGGTGCTCTGCGTGATGCTCACGACGCGCGCCTGCACGTGGTGCTGGTCCCCCACGCCCCAGACGGCCTGCTCGACCAGGTCCGGCGTCAGCTTCCCGTCCGGTGTCGCGACATCGATCAGCTTGGAGCCGAGGAAGCGCTCGGGGGCGCCGCACTCGTCGACGTTGATGTGCGCCGTCGACGCGCACACGACGGCCTCGAACGGCCGCATCATCGCCTGCAGGCCGACGACGTTGGCGCCGGTGCCGTTGAAGACGATGAAGACCCCGGCGTCCGCGCCGAACTCCCGGCGGAGCAGACCCTCGGCCCGGGCGGTCCAGGGGTCCTCGCCGTACGCGGGGGCCGGACCGACGTTGGCCTCCACGATGGCGGCCATCACGTCCGGGTGGACGCCGGCGTGGTTGTCGCTCGCGAAGCTGGCACCGCTCATCAGGTCATCCTCGTCCAGGGCTGGGGACGCCCATCATGACCCAGGCGGATCGGGTGCGGTCAGCGAGCCACCACGACGCCGTCGAACCCGAGCCGACCGCGCCAGCCGGAGCCGAGGTTCACCACGACGATCCGGTGCTTGCCGGTCGACGCCCAGGACCGGGCGAAGGCGATCTTCATGCTGGTCCGGGAGGCGCGCATG
>JAHECT010000041.1:0-14993 GCA_024641605.1 Micrococcales bacterium | reverse complement strand
CCGACCGGCAGGGCGGCCTTGAGCTGTCCGAAGTTGGAGTCCGCGGAGGCGGGGTGGCCGTCGAGCAGGTAGGTCTCGCGGTCCGACCATCCCGTGGTCGGGTCGAACTCCTTGCGCACGGTGACGCCGAGGGAACCCCAGCCGGGCGCCGAGGAGAGCCAGGAGTCGATCCCGGTGGCGGTGCGGTACTCGAGGACGTAGCGGGTCGTGCCGTCGGCGAGGGTCAGGACGCGCTGTCCGGCGCCCGAGGCGAGCGGCTTGAGCGTGGCCTGGCCGGAGACGTCGGGGGTGGCCTCGGAGGAGGCGTCGAGCAGGCCGAGGGTGCGCAGGTGGGAGGCGTTGAGGAAGCCCTGGTGCTGCCAGGCCACCGCCATGATGTCGTTGGTGTCCCAGTAGGAGCGCTTGGTGCACGACGACGACTCGGTGACCCGCACGCCGCCCGACGTGCAGTCGAGCTCCTGCGAGTGCCCGAGGCCCAGGTTGTGACCCAGCTCGTGGCCGATCACTCCGGTGGTGTTGTAGCCGTTGCTCCACACCAGACCGCCGGACGACATGCCGCTGCCGACGGTCCCGAGGCCGGCGATGCCGCCGCAGGCCGAGAGCGACTTGATGTAGACGACGAGGTGCTTGCCGGCGCCCTGGACCCAGCCGACCTTCTGCGCGACCTCGTTCCAGAAGCTGTACGAGGGCGAGACACTGCCGTTCGCGCACGGCGCGGAGGTCGTGGTGACGACGGAGGGGTGGGCGGTGGCCGAGAACCGTACGGTTCCGCCGGTGACCGTGGACCAGTAGTTGTTGACGCCGTTGTTGATCGTCGAGGCGACGCTCGTCGCGCTCACGGAGGAGGCGGAGCCACCGGCCGGCGTGACGACGACGACGTACACCTGGTGGACGGCCGTGCCCGACTCGAGCGCCGCGGAGGCCATGGCCTGGCCGGTCCCGGTGTCGACGGTGCCCGCGGCCGGCTCGGAGATGACCTGCACCCGGTCCACGTCCGCCTCGGACCCGCTGACGTCGAGGGCCGCGGACACGACGGCGCCGTCGGCCACGTTCTCGAGGTCCTCGGTGGGGACCTGGATAGCGGTCGTGCCGGTGTTGATGAAGGTCGCCTCGTCCTCGTCGGCGGGCGTCTGTGAGCCGAACACGTCGAGATGGAGCCGCTCGACCGTCCCGACGACCGTGGTGGACGCGCCGCTCGCGGCGTCGAGTCCCTGCGATCCGAGCGCCCCCGCGCTCGGGATCCCCACGCCCACGAGGACGGCGGCGGCCGCGGCGCAGGCCACGGCCGTACGAAGTCCCGACCGGAACGCCACGCCACGCCCCCGAGGCGTGCTGATGACCGGTGCGAGCGACTCCATGAGAAGTGCATCGGCCCCTCGCCCGCACGATCGGTACTCCGAACGGGTGATGGTGGTGCTCGAGCCCTAGGGTGGCCGCATGGCGGACGCGACAGCAGGATCGGCCAAGGCGGGCGACCGCATCGTGTGGGTGGACTGCGAGATGACCGGTCTCGACCTCGGCTCCGACGCCCTCGTCGAGGTGGCCTGCGTGGTCACCGACGCGGACCTGGTCGAGCTCGACGCCGGCGTCAGCGTGGTGATCCGGCCCCCGGACGCCGCCTTCGCGGCCATGCCCGAGGTGGTCGTGGACATGCACACGGCCTCGGGCCTCATCGAGGAGATCCCGCACGGGATCGAGCTGAGCGCGGCCGAGACGCACGTCCTCGACTACATCCGCGGCCACGTCCCCGAGGCGCGCAAGGCCCCGCTGGCGGGGTCCAGCGTCTACGTCGACCGCGGGTTCCTGGCCCGCGACATGCCCGAGCTCGACGCCTGGCTGCACTACCGCCTCATCGACGTCTCCTCGGTCAAGGAGCTCGTCCGGCGCTGGTACCCGCGCGTGTACTTCAACGCCCCGCCCAAGGTGGGCAACCACCGCGCGTTGGCCGACGCCCGGGAGTCGATAGCCGAGCTGCGCTACTACCGCGACGCCGTCCTCGTGCCACGACCCGGGCCCGACACCGACGCGTCGCGCACCATCGCGGCTCGCCACGCGCTGGCGCCCTTCGCGCCCCCCGCGGGCTGAGCACCCGGCGGGCGTCGGTTCGTCCGTTCGGGGCACCCCGCTACCCCGGGTACACTTCTCCTCGGCCTCCCGGCGGATCGGCGTACGCCGACATCACCGCGAGGTCATGGTGGGTGTAGCTCAGCTGGTAGAGCACCTGGTTGTGGTCCAGGTGGTCGCGGGTTCAAGTCCCGTCACTCACCCCACGTCGCAGAGGTCCGGGAGCGCGCTTCCCCGGGCCTCTCGCGCATTCCCGTCCCGGACGTCCACCCAACGAGGCGAGCGACGTGGCTCGTGCGTCGCGTCGCGGACCAGCGCGCAACCAGCGGCTGCTCAGCCCGTGCAGACGACGACACCGGCCAGTCATGACCCCTCGGGAGTCGGACGGAGGGGTGGGATCCTGACCCCGCGTCACGAACCCGGTCCGGTCGCATCGGGTGAAATCGGATCGCTGAAAGTAGTTGTCCCCACTGGGGTTTCAGGGGGTCGGCACTGTCAGACCCCCTGCGTAGGGTCGTGCCATGACCTCGACCCCGATCCTCGACCCGGCCGCTCGTGCGGCCGAGCTGATCGAGGGTGTCGGGGTGCTGCTGGGCGAGCTGGCCGACCTCTCCGCCGGTGGGGTGTGGGGTCAGGTCCCCACAGCCTGCACGGCGGACCTGGTGACGACGGTGCTCGCGCAGCGCGACCTCCTCGACGCCGTCGCAGTCGACGGGGTCCGGGCGGTGCACGTGGCCGGGGTGCTGCCCGACGGGCACGTGTCCACGAAGCGCTGGCTCGAGACGGGGCCGAAGGTCGCCGGGCCGACGGCGGCGGCGTTGCTCGCCCGGGGCCGGGACCTCGAGACCGACTACGCCGCGACCCGGTCCGCCTGGCTGGCCGGTGAGGTCACCGGCGACGCCGTTCGGGAGCTGACGACCGGGGTGACGCGGGCGCTGCGCCGGGTCCCGGTCGAGCACGGCGACCGGGTCCGGTCCGAGGCGGAGGCGATCCTGCTGCCCCTCGCCAGCTCGGGCACGATCGCCGACCTCAAGCGCGGCATCGCCCGGCTGCGGGTCTACGTGGATCCTGACGGTGGCGCCCAGGCACAGGTCGGCGCCCACGACGACCAGTACCTGCGCCTCACCCCCATCGGGGACGGCGTCGACGTGGCCGGGTTCCTCACCGGCGAGACCGCCGCCGCGCTGCTCACCTGCCTCGACCAGACAGTCGACGGCTGGTACCGCACCGGGACACTGCACCCCGAGGACCAGCCCACCGGCGACGACGGCACCGACCGGCTCCGCCGACGCCACCGCCGCGACCACCTCAACGCGTTGGCGATCGCGGACCTGGCCCGTCGCTGCCTCGACTCCGGGTCGCTGGGCACCCGCCACGACCAACGCCCCCACGTCACCCTCACCGTGCACGTCGAGGACCTCGTCCACGGCATCGGCGGGACCCTGCGCCTGCCCGGCCACGCCGAACAGCTCCTCCCCCCAGCATCCGTCGCCCGGATCCTGTGCGACGCCGACCTCACCACCGTCCTCACCCGACCCACCCCGCGTTCCGCGGACGGCGCGGCCGACTCCCGCGACACCCGCAGCCGCGACACCGGCACCGGCGCCGGCAGCGACCGGTCCGACGACGGCATCGACCTCGACCGCCTCGCCGACGTGATCGCCGACCACGGCCGAGAGGTCCTCCATGTCGGACGCGCCCACCGCACCGCACCAACCAGGTTGCGGAAGGCCCTCGAGATCCGCGACCGGCACTGCGCCGCCCCCGGCTGCCGCATCGACCCCTCGAGATGCGAGGCCCACCACGTCCAAGAGTGGGAACGAGACGGAGCCACCGACCTCGACAACCTGATACTGCTCTGCACCCGGCACCACCACGCCGTGCACGAAGGCCGCATGCGGATCGCCCGCGACCCCGAGCACCCGCCCGGCCACCCGGACCACTGGCAGCTCACACCGGCCCCACCGCCACGCGAACGCCAGCCCTGACCGACCGACGTCGGCGGCCAGGGCGCAGGACCCGTCGCGCGCTCTGCGTGAGTCACGTCCCGGCTCCGTCGTCGACGTGAGCCGTCCACCACATGCCCAGCCAAGGCGCGGCCGCTCAGCGTCGCGGCGCTGCCCGTCCGGACTCGCAGCCGTGGCGCCCCCGTGGCCGGCCCCCGATCCTCGGAGCGCGACCGCGTCTCACGGCTCGCGACAGGACTGAGCAGTGCGGGCCAGGATGGCCGGACGAGCGACGAACCGGCAGCGGCGGTAGCCCTGGCGGACGCGGAGGGGACGACGGTGACCGGCGGACGAGGCGAGGCGACACGGGTGCTGGCGGACGACCTCGGGGCCGAGGTGACGCCGCCGGTTGAGGTGCGCCGCGTCGTATCGCTCGTGCCGTCGCTGACCGAGGCGATCGCCACCGTCGACGGCTCGCTGCTCGTGGGGGCCACCGACTGGTGCACGCACCCGGCCGACCTCGACGTCGTTCGCGTGCGCGGTACGAAGAACCCCGACGTCCGCCGAATCGTGGACCTGGCACCGGACCTCGTCGTGGCCAACATGGAGGAGAACCGCGAGCTCGACGTACGCCGGCTGCGCGAAGCGGGCGTCGCGGTGTGGGTGACGCGCATCGAGACGGTGGTCGAGGCCCTCGCGTCCATGTCGCGGCTCGTCCGCGAGGGGCTGGGCCGCAGGGATCCCGACTGGCTGACCGAGGCGTCGGCTCTGTGGACCCAGGCCGCGCCCCCGACCGGGATCCGGGTCGCGATCCCGGTGTGGCGCGACCCGTGGTTCATGGTCGGGCCGCACACCTACGCGCACGACCTCATCACCCGGGCCGGGCTGACCAACGCGTTCGGAGACGCGACCGAGCGCTACCCGAAGGTCCCCCTCGAGGCGATCACGGCGGCCGACGTCGACGTCGTGCTGCTCCCGGACGAGCCCTACGAGTTCGGGCCCGACGACGGGCCGGAGGCGATGAGCACCCGCACGGCTCTCATCCCCGGGCGAGCGCTCACCTGGTACGGGCCCACGCTGCTGACCGCCCGCGAGGACATCCTCGGACCTACGCGCGCCGCTCTGGCCGACAGAGAGACGGGTCGAGCAGACCGCTAGACGCCCAGGAGCTTCTTCATCTGGTCGGCGACGGTCGTGATGGCACGGGTGGGCGCGACGCGGGAGAGCCGGTCGAGCATCCGGGCGTCGGAGCCGATGAGGACCCGGAAGGTCCCCGACGCGATCGCGTCGACGATCTGGCGCCCAGCCGCGTCCGGTGCGGTCACCTTCGGCGTCGTGCCGCCCTGCACGACGGGCGCCTCGACCCCGGAATTGCCCGTGATGTCGGTGCCCACGGCGCCGGGGAAGACGACGGTGACCGCCACGGAGGTGTCGCGCAGCTCCGCGTAGAGGCACTCGGTGAGCAGCTTGACCGCGCCCTTGCTCGCTCCGTAGGCGCCCTGGCCGGGGACGGGCACGAGGCCCCCCATGCTGGACACGTTGAGCAGACTCGACTGCGGTCGCGCGAGCAGGTGCGGCAGGAACGCCTTGGTCGTGTAGAGGGTCCCCCAGAAGTTGACCGCCATGACGCGCTCGATCTCCTCGACCGAGAGGTCCGCGACCCTGACGAAGCGCTGGATGATGCCAGCGACGTTGAGCAGTCCGTCGACCTGTCCGTGCGCCGCGATGACCTGCTCCGGCAGCTCCTCCACGGCACCCCGATCGGCCACGTTCACGGTGTGGGTGCTCAGCCGACCCTGCGGCGCGGCTGCGAGCCGGGCGGTCTCGGCCAGTCCCTCCGCGCTGAGGTCGACGGCGGCCACCTGCGCTCCGCGGCGCAGGAGCTCGAGCACCACCTCGCGCCCGATGCCGTTGCCCCCACCGGTGACGACGAAGACCTTGCCCGCGATGTCCATGACCACTCCTCGCTCGAGAGTGCGGCCGACCTCGGCCGACACCTCCATCCCAGCACCGAACCCGACCGGTTGCAGGGGGATGCGCCGACGTCGCACCCGTCGTCCGTACGTCGAGCTCAGGACGCGGCGACGGCGAGCGCAGCCGCGCCGACCGTGACCAGCACGGCCACGAGCTCGACCGCACCGATGGCGCCGGGCCGAACCGGTGTGCGACCGACGAGGAAGGCCCGCACGCCGAGCACGACGAACGGAACGACCAGCCACCCGCCTCCCGGGCCCCAGCTCCGCGCGAGCACCACCGACAGGGCCACGCACGCCACCGCGTAGGCGCGCGACGCGCGGGCGTACCGGGGGTCCCGACGCTCCCGGATCAGCGACTTCACGTGCAGCGTCGATCCGGTGAGCACCAGCCAGGTCACCGCCACCAGCACCCAGACCTCCGGCGGGGTCTCGGCGAGCGGGGGCGCAGTCGTGGCGGTCGTCGTCGAGCCCACCGCCCAGGTGACCCAGGTGACGACGGCGCACTCGGTGACGAAGACCAGGTCGTTGGCCAGCGCCCGCTCGTCATGAGCTCGGGCGAAGGACGCGTTGGTCCCGCCCAGCACCAGGATGAGAGGCGTGAGCCACAGCAGCCACGGACGCGCCACCAGGAGAGCCGCCGCCGCGGGGACGACGACCGCCGCCCAGAGCAGCGCCGGACCGCGGAACCGCTGCGCCCGGCCACCGCGCAGCAGCCCGAAGAGCGCGTACGAGAACGGGTAGGCGGCGACCCAGACGACCGCCAGCAGCAGCAGCACGGGACCGGCTTCGGTGACGAGCGCGCCGAGCACGAGCGGCAGACCGAGGAAGGCCCAGGCCCCGTGCTGGTTCGGGACGTACGCCGGACGCACGGTCAGCCGCCGATGGCCGACATCGGGCGCAGTGGCGGCACGAACCCCGCCTCCCCCATCCCGTGCCCAGCCTGCTTGCGCCCGATGGCTCCGCGCAGGACTGCCTCGACGGCGTGGCGTCGTCCTCGGCGGTCGAGGGCCGGGTCGCGGAGCACGGGGACCAGGTCGGACTCGTGCCGCGCGAACAGGCAGCCGCGCACCTGCCCGTCCGCTGTGAGCCGCACGCGGTCGCAGTCGCCGCAGAAGGGACGCGTCACGCTCGCCACGATGCCCACCGTGGCTGGCCCGCCGTCGACGAGCCACTCCTCGGCCGGTGACGATCCGCGCTCCGCGAGCGGCGTCAGCGAGAAGGCCTCCGACAGCAGGGCGGCCGTGTCCTCGGCGCTCACCATCCGTTCGCGCGACCACGTGCGACCGGCGTCGAGCGGCATCTGCTCGATGAAGCGGAGCGACCACCCCTCCACGAGCGCTCGGCGCAGCAGGGCAGGCGCCTCGTGCTCGTTGCGACCCCGCACGAGCACCGCGTTGACCTTGACCGGACGCAGCCCGGCGTCACGCGCCGCCGCAAGCCCCGAGAGGACGTCGCGGAGGCGGTCCCGCCCGGTCATCCGACGGAACGTCTCGGGGTCGAGCGTGTCCAGGCTGACGTTGACCCGGTCCAGTCCCGCGGCCGCGAGATCGGCGGCGAGGCCGGCCAGGCGGAGCCCGTTGGTCGTCATGGCGATCTCGGGAGCGTGGGGCAGCTCGGCGATCCTCCGCACGATCTCGACGACGTCGCGGCGCAGCAGTGGCTCGCCCCCGGTGAGCCGGACCGTCCGGATTCCCAGCGGGACGGCCGTGGCCACGACCTCGAGGATCTCGTCGGCGGAGAGCAGCCGTCCTCCGGGCAGCCAGTCCTGGAACTCCTCGGGCAGGCAGTAGGTGCACCGCAGCTGACAGCGGTCCGTGAGCGACACCCGCAGGTCGCGGTGCACGCGGCCGAACCCGTCGACCAGAGGGTCGAGCGGGCCCGGGAGCACGGCCGCCGTCGTGCCTGCGGCGGCGAGAGCGGTCACGACCGGCGCACCGGCTCCCAGCCGCGGCGGGGGTCGCGCGCACCCGCCTGCTGCGGGTCCCTGCTCCGGTAGACGAGGTAGGGGCGGGCGACGTAGCCCAGCGGCGCGCTGAAGATGTGCACGAGACGGGTGAACGGGATCAGCGCGACCAGCAGGACCGAGAGCACCGCGTGGAGCTGGAACGACGGCGGCGCCACCGTCATGGCCGCCACGTCGGGCTGGAAGACGAACAGGCTCCGGAACCAGATGGCCACGGAGTCGCGGTAGTTGAACCCGTCCGGGAACTCGCCGGTGATGTTGAGCCAGTTGATCGCGAAGGTGTTGAACAGTCCGAGCACGATCGTGCCGACGAGCACGACGTACATGATCTTGTCCATCCGCGTCGTCACCTGGAAGACCCGGCCGACCGTGCGGCGACGATAGATCAGGATCGACAGCCCGACCGCCACCATGAGGCCCGCGATCACGCCGAAGGTCACCGCTGCCACGTGGTAGACGTGCTCGGAGACGCCCACGGCCTCGGTCCACGACGCGGGCACGAGCAGCCCCAGGACGTGCCCGGCCAGCGCCAGCAGGATGCCCACGTGGAACAGCGGGCTGCCGATGCGCAGCAGTCGCGACTCGTACATCTGCGAGGACCGCGTGGTCCAGCCATACGCGTCGTAGCGGTACCGCCAGTACATGCCGACGAGGAAGACGGCGCCGGCGATGTAGGGCACCACCCCGAAGGCGAAGTTCTGCAGCGCGGTCATGACCGGGCTCCGATCGTGAGCGACTCGACGGGGACGAACGGCATGAGGCCCACCTGCTCGACCGGTGGTCCGGCCAGTGCCAGCTCCTCGGCCGTCGGGCCGGCCGGAGCGGGCGGCACGACCGTGAGCAGGCCCGTGACGACCTGCGAGTACGGCGAGTCGAACCGTTCCAGGGCGGCCTCGAGCACCTCGAGGCCGCTGCGGTGGACGGCCAGCATCTCGAGCGCGGCTGCCAGGTCGCCGACGGCGCCGAACTCCAGCACGACGGGGAGGAAGTCGGGCAGCTCCCCGGTCGTGAGGTCGAAGCCCACGGCCTGGTAGGCCTCCTTGAACTCCACCAGGGCCATCCCCCGGCGGCGGGTGTCGCCGTTGAGGAAGTACGTGAGGTACAGGCAGGCCCGACGGCGACGGTCGAAGTTCTCGACGTAGTGCGTCTGCGCCCTCAACGGCTCGGCATCCTTGAGCCACACAGCCGCCGCGCTGATCTCCTCCCGCGCCTCGCGCGGCAGCGTGTCGATCGCAGCGAGCACCGCAGGGACCCGGGCCAGCACGGTCTCGTCCGGGTAGCTGAGCAGCAGCGAGCAGGTCGCCAGCAACCGCCGGACCGCGGTGGCGTCAGTCACGGTCCTCATGCGCGGTCACCCCCCGCCTCGGGCAGCTCGGCGTGCTCGGCGGCGAGCGCGCGCTGCTTGGTGAGGTGGAAGCTCTCGATGGAGACCGGGACCGGCCGCACCTCGCCGACCGCGGTCGTCTGCCCCATCCCGGGACCGCCCTCGAAGTCCAGGGAGCAGCCGGGAGCCTCCTCGAGCGCGGAGGCGGCCTCCTGGTGCGCCGCCGGGATGACGTAGCGGTGCTCGTACTTCGCGATGGCGAGCAGCCGGTACATGTCGTAGAGGTCCTCGCCGGTCATGCCGACCGCCTCGGCGATGCTCTCGTCGGTGTCTCGGCCGAGGTTGATGTCGCGCATGTAGGACCGCATGGCGGCCAGGCGCCGGAGCACGCCGTCGACCACGTCGGTGTCGCCCGCGGTCAGCAGGTTGGCTAGGTAGCCGACCGGGATGCGCAGGGCGTCGATGGCGCCGAACAGGTTGCCGGCGTCCTCCGCGTCGTGGCCGGAGTTCTTCAGCGCGTCGACCACGGGCGAGAGCGGCGGGATGTACCAGACCATCGGCATGGTGCGGTACTCCGGGTGGAGCGGCAGGGCCATCCGGTACTTCTTGGCGAGGGTGTAGACGGGCGACTTCTGCGCCGCCTCGATCCAGTCCTCGGCGATGCCGTCGCGGCGGGCCTGCTCGATCACCTCGGGGTCGTTCGGGTCGAGGAGCACGTCGAGCTGGGCCTCGTAGAGGTCGGTGTCCTTCTCCACCGACGCGGCGGCCAGCACCCGGTCGGCGTCGTAGAGGAACAGGCCGATGTAGCGCAGCCGGCCCACGCAGGTCTCCGCGCAGACCGTCGGCTGGCCGACCTCGAGGCGCGGGTAGCACAGCGTGCACTTCTCGGCCTTGCCCGTGCGGTGGTTGAAGTAGACCTTCTTGTAGGGGCAGCCCGACACGCACATCCGCCAGCCGCGGCACCGGTCCTGGTCGACCAGCACGATGCCGTCCTCCGTGCGCTTGTACATCGCGCCGGACGGGCAGGAGGCCACACAGCTGGGGTTGAGGCAGTGCTCGCAGATGCGCGGCAGGTAGAACATGAAGGCCTTCTCGAACTCGAACGAGACCTGGTCCTCGATGCCCTTGAGCATCGGGTCCGCGTGCCCCGTCTCGGCCGTGCCGCCAAGGTCGTCATCCCAGTTCGCGCCCCAGCGGATGTCCATGTCCTTGCCGGTGATCATCGACTTGGGCCGGGCGACCGGCGTGGTGTCCATCGGCGGCGCGGAGATCAGCGTGTCGTAGTCGTAGGTCCACGGCTCGTAGTAGTCGTCGATGCCGGGGAGCTTCGGGTTGGAGAAGATCTGCGTGAGGCGGTGCCAGCGGCTGCCGGAGCGGAGCGCGAGCTTGCCGCGCTTCGTACGCCGCCAGCCGCCCTTCCACTCCTCCTGGTCCTCGTACCGACGCGGGTAGCCGAGGCCGGGGCGGGTCTCGACGTTGTTGAACCAGACGTACTCGACCCCCCGTCGGTTCGTCCAGGTCTGCTTGCAGGTGACCGAGCAGGTGTGGCACCCGATGCACTTGTCGAGGTTCATCACCATGCCCACCTGGGCCATGACGCGTGTCATCAGTACTGAACCTCCTGCGAGCGGCGGCGGATCGTGGTGACCTCGTCGCGCTGATTACCTGTGGGGCCGTAGTAGTTGAAGCCGTATGACAGCTGGGCGTAGCCGCCGATGAGGTGCGTGGGCTTGAGCAGCAGCCTCGTCAGCGAGTTGTGGATGCCGCCGCGCTTGCCGGTGGCCTCGACCCGCGGGACCCCGACCGTGCGGTCCTTCGCGTGGTACATGTAGACGGTGCCCTCGGGCATGCGGTGGCTCACCACCGCCCGGGCCACGACCACACCGTTGCGGTTGACCGCCTCGATCCAGTCGTTGTCCTTCACCCCGATCTTGGCCGCGTCCTCGGTGCTCATCCAGATGTCCGGACCGCCACGCGAGAGCGCGAGCATGAACAGGTTGTCCTGGTACTCGGAGTGGATCGACCACTTCGAGTGCGGCGTGAGGTAGCGCACGACCACCTGCGTGTCGTCGTGCTCGCCGAGGCGCGGGTACCCGGAGATGGCGTGCAGGTTGAGCGGCGGCCGGTAGGTCGGGAACCACTCCCCCACCTCGGCCATCCACTCGTGGTCGAGGAAGAAGTGCTGACGACCCGTGAGGGTGTGCCACGGCTTGAGCCGCTCGACGTTGATGGTGAAGGGCGAGTAGCGACGCCCGCCGTGCTCGCTCCCGGACCACTCCCACGAGGTGATGACGGGCTGCGGACGGCTCTGAGTGTCCGCGAAGGTGATGATCTTGCCCTCGTGGTCCCGTGCGAGGTCGGCCATCGGCTGACCGGTACGCCGTTCGAGCGCCTCGAAGCCGGCCACGGCGACGCTGCCGTTCGACACTCCGGACAGCGCGAGGATGGTCTCGCAGGCCTGCTCGGCCGTCAGCAGGCTGGGTCGGCCGGCGGCGACGCCGTCCTGCACGACGCCGTTGACCCTGGCCAGGTGCTCGACGGTGGCGGGCTGCTGCAGCGTGATGCCCTTGACGACCGTGCCGAGCTTCTCGACGTTGGGGCCGAGGGCGCCCATCTTTGCGGCGATCGCGGCGTAGTCGCGCTCCACCACGACGAGGTTGGGCATCGTGCGACCCGGGATCGGCTCGCACTCCCCCGCCCGCCAGTCCAGGACCCGACCCAGCGGCTGCGCCACCTCCGTCGGGGTGTCGTGCTGGAGGGGAACCGCCACCACGTCGCGCACCGTGCCGAGCCGTGGGCCGGCCAGCCCGCTGAAGACCTCGGCCATGCGCTGGAACGTGTCGTAGTCGCTGCGTGCCTGCCACGGCGGGGAGATGGCCGCGTTGAAGGCGTGCACGTAGGGGTGCATGTCCGTGGAGGAGATGTCGTACTTCTCGTACCAGGTCGCTGCGGGCAGCACCACGTCGGAGAACAGCGTGGTGGAGGTCATCCGGAAGTCCAGGGAGACCAGGAGGTCGAGCTTGCCGACCGGGGCCTCCTCGCGCCAGGTCACGTCGGTCGGACGCAGGCCTTCCGGCGTCTCGACGGCGCGCTCCAGGGCGCCGTCCGCGCCGAGCAGGTGATGGAGGAAGTACTCGTTGCCCTTGCCCGAGCTGCCGAGCAGGTTCGCCCGCCACACCGTGAGCACGCGGGGGAAGTTCTCCGGCGAGTCCGGGTCCTCGCAGGCGAAGCGCAGGTCGCCGGACTTGAGCTGGTCGACGACGTACTCCGCCGCCGTGACGCCGGCCTCATCGGCCTGTCGGGCGAGCTCGATCGGGTTGCGGTCGAAGGTCGGGTACGACGGCGTCCAGCCCAGCCGGACTGCCTGAGCGAGGGTGTCGGCCATCGCCCGACCGCGCCAACGCCCGTTGCCCAAGGGCGACGCGACCTCGTCGGCACCGAACGCGTCGTAGCGCCACTGGTCGGTGTTGAGGTACCAGAACGAGGTGCCCGCCATCTGACGCGGCGGGCGGGCCCAGTCCAGGCCGAACGCCAGCTGCGCCCAGCCGGTGAACGGACGCGCCTTCTCCTGGCCGACGTAGTGCGCCCACCCGCCGCCGTTCTTGCCCTGGCACCCGGTGAGCATGACCAGGCTGATGATCGCCCGGTAGATCGTGTCGGAGTGGTACCAGTGGTTGGTCCCGGCCCCCAGCGTGATCATCGACCGACCACCGGAGTCCTCGGCGTTCGCCGCGAACTCGCGGGCGATCCGCTCGACCGTGGCTGCGGGGACCGAGGTGATCTCCTCCTGCCAGGCGGGCGTGTAGGGGCTCGCCGTGTCGTCGTAGCCCGAGGCCCAGGTGCCGGGGAGCCCCTGGCGACCGACGCCGTACTGCGCCAGCAGCAGGTCGTACACCGTGGTCACCAGGTGCTCGCCGACCCGGCGGGCGGGGACGCCGCGGCGGATCGCCGAGCCGCGCTCGGTGGACTCCCCCACGTCGAAGCGCGGAAGGTCGACGCTCACCGACTGGTGCTCCCCGGTGAGCATCGTGAGCTCGGGCTCGATCCCCTCGAGGTCGAGGTTCCACTTGCCCATGCCGGACTCGGTGTGCCGGAAGCCGATGGCGCCGTTGGGCACCACGGGAGCTCCGCTCGCCCCGTCCACCAGCACCGGCTTCCACTCCGCCGCCTCCACCTGCTGGCCGAGGTCGGCCGCGTTGAGGAACCGGTCGGGGACGTAGGCGCCGTCGCGCTCCCTCAGGGTGACCAGGAACGGGAGGTCGGTGAATCGCTGCGCGTAGTCGACGAACATCGGCACCTGGCGGTCGACGTAGAACTCCTTGAGGACGACGTGCCCCATGGCCATGGCCAGGGCGCCGTCGGTGCCCGGCGCGGCGGCCATCCACTCGTCCGCGAACTTGGTGTTGTCCGCGTAGTCCGGGCTGACGGTGACGACCTTCTGCCCCTTGTAGCGCGCCTCGGTCATGAAGTGGGCGTCGGGCGTCCGCGTCGTGGGGATGTTGGAGCCCCACATGATGAGGTAGCTCGCGTTCCACCAGTCCGCGGACTCGGGCACGTCGGTCTGGTCCCCCCAGATCTGCGGTGACGCGATCGGCAGGTCGCAGTACCAGTCGTAGAACGACAGCATGGTGCCGCCGATCAGCGAGGTGTATCGGGCGCCGGCGGCGTGCGAGGCCATCGACATGGCGGGGATCGGCGAGAAGCCCGCGACGCGGTCCGGCCCGTGGGTCTGGATGGTGTGGACCTGCGCGGCCGCGACGATCTCGAGCGCCTCGTCCCACGACGCGCGCACCAGGCCGCCCTTGCCTCGCTGGTGGTGGTAGCGCCGACGGGACTCCGGGTCCTCGACGATGCTCGCCCAGGCCGCCACCGGGTCGCCGCCGTGCTTCGCCTTCGCCGCGCGGTACATCTCGACCAGGACGCCACGCACGTAGGGGTAGCGCACGCGGGTGGGCGAGTAGGTGTACCAGGAGAACGCCGCGCCACGCGGGCAGCCGCGGGGCTCGTACTCCGGGGAGTCCGCGCCCACGCTGGGATAGTCGGTCTGCTGGGTCTCCCAGGTGATGATCCCGTCCTTGACGTAGACCTTCCAGGAGCACGATCCGGTGCAGTTCACGCCGTGCGTCGAGCGCACGATCCGGTCGTGGGACCACCGGTCGCGGTAGAAGACGTCGCCCTCCCGGCCGCCGACCTCGTAGACGGCGCGCTTGTCGGGTGAGACGTCCCGACGGGTCAGGAACGACCTCGCGGAGATGAGACCGTCGATGATCGGGTCGTCGAGCCTCTGGGTGTCGCTCACGTCGCTGCTCCCTCGCTGGGGCCGGTGGCCGGCTGCGGGGCCGGATCGAGATCGGGTCGGGTGAGATGGGCGACGCACAGGTCGCCCTTGACGAAGACGTCGAGCCGGCGGACGGACACGCCCGAGTCGAGCTCGTCGAAGAAGCCGGTGAGCAGCTCGTGGTGGAGCCGGCAGATGGCCCGGTCCTCGCGGGCGAGCTCGACGAACGGGCAGTGGTCGAGGTAGAGCCGGTCGCCGAGGCGGTCGGTCTCGGTCGAGAACCCGAGGACCTCGAGCCCGTCCGTGGCCATGCCGACGGCCTGGTCCGGCGTCGGGGGCAGCGCGGAGGCGGCCTTCGCGAGCTGCGTCCGCGCCAGCCGGCGCCCGGCGGCCTCGCCGGGGGTGTGCGGGGAGTCGACCGCCGCCGCGGCCAGCTCGGCGG
>JAHECT010000040.1 GCA_024641605.1 Micrococcales bacterium | reverse complement strand
GCCCTGCGCTCGGACATCAGCCAGGTGGTCGGACTCATCGCCATCAACGTGGTCATCGGCTTCGTCATCCCCAACACGGACTGGCGGGCCCACCTGGGCGGCCTCGTCGTCGGGGCGCTCGTGGCGGCGGTCTTCGCCTACGCGCCCACCCGCGGGCGGATGGTGTGGCAGGTGCTCGGGGTGCTGGCCGTGGTCGGGGTCCTGACAGTCCTCGTCGTCGTGCGGGACCAGCAGCTCACCGAGACGCTCGTCGACGCCGGTCGGCTGCTGGCCGGCCCCGCTGGCGGCGGCCCCGAGCCCGGGGCTACTGTTCAGTAACATCGCAGCGCCGACCCCGGGAGTGCCGCTCATGAGCCAGCGCGACGCCGTCATCGTCGAAGCAGTCCGCACGCCGGTCGGCGTGGGCAAGCCGGGCAAGGGAGCCCTCTCCGGCGTCCACCCCGGGGACCTCGGCGCCCACGTGCTGGAGAACCTCGTCGCCCGGGCCGAGGTCGACCCCGCCGTCGTCGACGACGTCATCTGGGGCACGGTCTCCCAGGTCGGCGAGCAGGCCTTCAACGCCGCGCGCAACACGCTGCTGGCGGCCGGCTTCCCGGAGTCGGTCCCGGGCACGACGATCGACCGGCAGTGCGGGTCGAGCCAGCAGGCGGTGCACTTCGCGGCGGCCGGGCTCGTGGCCGGCCACTACGACGTCGTCGTCGCCGGCGGCACCGAGTCCATGTCGCGCGTGCCGATGTTCTCCAACGCCCAGGGGGGCGACGGGCCGTTCCCGACCCGGATGCTCGCCCGCTACGACAACGGCCTGGTGCCGCAGGGCATCTCCGCCGAGATGATCGCCGAGCGCTGGGGCCTCTCCCGCCGCCAGCTCGACGAGATCGCGGTCGCCTCGCATGAGCGGGCGGCTCAGGCCACCGACGACGGGCTGTTCTCCGCCGAGATCGTCGAGACGGCAGGGCTGAGCGCCGACGAGGGCATCCGTCGGGGCACCACCCTGGAGACCCTCGCCGGGCTGCGCACGGTCTTCAAGGAGGACGGCGTGGTCACCGCCGGCAACGCCTCGCAGATTTCCGACGGGTCCGCGGCGTTGCTCATGACGACCTCGGAGAGGGCGGCCGCGCTCGGCCTGACCCCGATCGCGCGGGTCCACAGCGTCGCGGTCTCCGGCTCCGACCCGATCATCATGCTGACCGGGGTCATCCCCGCGACCGAGAAGGTGCTGGCCCGCTCGGGCCTCGACCTGGCCGACATCGGCGCGTTCGAGGTCAACGAGGCGTTCGCCTCCGTGGTGGCCGCGTGGCAGATCGAGACCGGCGCGGACCCCAAGCTGACCAACGCCCAGGGGGGCGCCATCGCCCTCGGGCATCCCCTCGGCGCCTCGGGGGCCCGGCTCATGACCACGCTGGTGCACCGGATGCGCCGCGACGGCATCCGCTACGGGCTCCAGACGATGTGCGAGGGCGGCGGGATGGCCAACGCGACCATCCTCGAGCTGCTCTGAGCGCCTACCCCGCGATCCGGACGGAGTTGTCCACAGGTATGTCCACACCTGGGGACGAATGACAGGGGTGTAAGTAGGCCGTCCGGGTCCGGACGCGACGCGACCCCGGTCCGCCGCGCGGGCCCGGGGTCCGAGGTCGGGCGGGGACTACTTCCAGCGCGTCGACATCCCGAAGCCGACGCCGATGAAGACGAAGCCCACGACGATGTTCCACCAGCCGATCGCGCCGATCGGGTAGGCGGCCTGGCTGATGTAGTACGTGACGATCCAGACCAGGCCGATGACGAAGAACGCGACCATGACCGGCGCCCACCACGCCGAGGACCCCAGGGACGGCCCCGGCGCTGCCTTCTGCTCAGGGGTGTAGGGCTTCTTGCGGCGGATCCGGGACTCGGGCACGGCGGCCCCCCTTTGTCGTCTGCGTCGTTCGCGGTCGGGGTGCGGACCGGCACCCGGTCGCGCTACGACGTAGCGTAACGTCCATGACCTCCGCGCCCATCGCGCCGGTCCCGGCCAGCACGTCGGGACGGGGCACGCACGTGCTGGCCGCCGTGGTGTTCGCCCTCGCGGGCCTGCTCCTCGCGGCCAGCGCGGTGACCGCGCAGGGCACGGACCTGCGGGCGGGCCGGGCGACCGAGGTGCGCGACCTCGTGCCCCGCGCCGCCCAGCGGGTCGCGCAGCAGGAGGAGGAGGTGGCCGCCCTGCGCACCGAGGTCGACGCGCTCACCACCCAGCAGGGGATCAGCGGGGAGCTCGTGGCGGCCCAGGCCGAGACCGCGGCCCTCCTGCCCGTGGCGGGGCTCACGGAGGTCGTCGGCCCCGGCATGCGGGTCGCGCTGGACGACTCCACCGCCGAGCCGGCCGACCTGCCCGGGAACCCTGGGCCCAACGATCTCGTCGTACATCAGCAGGACGTCCAGGCCGTGGTGAACGCATTCTGGAGAGGAGGGGCGTCGGCTGTGCAGGTCATGGACCAGCGGATCGTGTCCACGTCCGCCGTCCGCTGCGTCGGCAACACCCTCATCCTCCAGGGCCGGGTGTACTCGCCGCCGTTCACGGTGACGGCCGTGGGCGACGTCGAGCGGATGGGCGAGGCCCTGGATGACGATCCGCAGATCGCCGTCTACCGTGAGTACGTCGATGTCTACGGCCTGGGCTGGAGCGTCGACACCGAGGCCCAGGTGAGCATCCCGGCGTACACCGGCTCGGTCCTGCCCGCCTACGCGACCGTGCCCGAGAGGACGTGACCCTATGAGCAGCGTGGCGCTGCCCATCAGGACCCCCGGCTCGCCGCCGCCCCGCCGCCGCGGGCGCGGCCGTGCGGTCGTGCGCGGGGTCGGCGAGGTGTTCATCACCCTCGGGGTCCTCCTGCTGCTCATGACGGTCTACCAGCTGTGGTGGACCAACGTGGAGAGCGCCCAGGCGATCGCGGTCGAGCGGGACGTGCTCACCCAGCAGTGGCGCAACACCCCGGTGGTCGCCGCCGTCCCGGCCGAGGAGCTGGTGGAGCCCAAGCCGAAGTTCGGCGAGGCCTTCGCCCTGCTCTACATCCCCCGGATGAGGGACAAGGTGTGGGCGCTCCCGATCAACCAGGGCACGGGCAAGGACGTCCTCGCCCGCGGGGCGGGGCACTACGTCCGCAGCGCGATGCCGGGCGAGGTGGGCAACTTCGCGATCGCGGCGCACCGCTCCACCCACGCCGAGCCGTTCGCCGACATCGACCGTCTGCGCGTGGGGGACAAGGTCTACGTGCAGACCAAGCAGGCCTGGTACACCTACACGCTCCAGAAGGACGATCCCACCCTCACGCCCTACGACGTCTGGGTCGTCGCGCCGGTCCCGGGAGAGCCCGGTGCCACGCCGACCAAGAAGCTCATCACGATGACCACGTGCACCCCCCGCTACGGCTCGACGGGCCGCTGGGCGTGGTGGGGCGAGCTGACCTCGGTGCAGCCGGCCTCGGCCGGCGCGCCCGACGGCCTCTCCGGCACGGCCTGACACGGCTCGGGCAGGATCTCCCTCGTGTACGCCTCGTTGTGGCGCAAGCTGCCCGGTCCCTGGCCGGCCAAGCTCGTCTGGACGGTCGCGGGTCTCGCGGCCATCGTCGCCCTGCTGTTCCTCTACGTCTTCCCATGGCTGGAGCCCCGCCTGCCGTTCAACGACGTGACGGTGGACGACACCGCGGGCGTCTCGGTGAGCGAGGCCCCGGTGCCGGGGATCACCGGGCCGGACGGCACCGTCATCGAGATCACCGAGGCGCCCACCGGTCCCACGGTCACCCCGTCGGTCGTCGGGTCTCCGGCGCCCTCCGCGAGCTGACCCGGTCCGCACGAGGGACCGCCCGACGCACGGGGCGGTCCGGACGGGGGATGATGGGCCGGTGAGCGCCCGCATCCTCGTCGTGGACAACTACGACTCG
Organism: Micrococcales bacterium; assembly: GCA_024641605.1. Taxonomy (GTDB): domain Bacteria; phylum Actinomycetota; class Actinomycetes; order S36-B12; family CAIYMF01; genus Longivirga. The sequence goes on along the minus strand of JAHECT010000040.1, from coordinate 13,005 downwards.
TTCGTCTTCAACCTCGTCCAGTACCTCGCCCAGCTCGGGGCCGAGGTCGACGTGCGACGCAACGATGCGGTGCTCCCCGACGAGGCGCGCGGCTACGACGGCGTGCTCCTGTCCCCGGGGCCGGGGACCCCGGCCGACGCCGGCGTGTGCATCGACATGGTGCACGCGCTCGCCGGCGAGGTGCCGATCTTCGGCGTCTGCCTGGGCCACCAGGCGATCGCGGAGGCCTACGGCGGCGTGGTGGGCCGCGCACCGGAGCTGCTGCACGGGAAGACGAGCCTGGTGCACCACGACGGCAGCGGCGTCCTGGCCGGGCTGCCGGACCCGTTCACCGCCACCCGCTACCACTCCCTGGCCATCGAGCCCGGCTCCGTGCCCGACGAGCTCGAGGTGACCGCCCGCACCGACAACAGCGTCATCATGGCCGTGCGCCACCGGACCCTGGCGGTCGAGGGCGTGCAGTTCCACCCCGAGTCGGTGCTCACCGAGGGCGGGCACCGCATGCTCGCCAACTGGCTCGTCGCCTGCGGCGACCCCGGTGCCGTCGCGCGTAGCGTGGGCCTGGCCCCCGTCGTCGGACCGCGCTGAGCCGACCGCCCCGTCAGCCGGGGCGGCCGTTCCCCGTCACGGCGCCGGGCTGGCCGCCGTCGTGTCCGTGGGCGTGGGTGTCGGGGTGGGTGTCGGCGTCGGTGTCGGGGTGGGTGTCGGCGGTGCGACGGCCACCGTGATGGTGACCAGCGTCCCGATGACCGCGCTCGTGCCGGCTCGCGGCGACTGGGCGAGGACGGTCCCCGGCGACGCGCTGGAGGACTGCTGCTCCACCACGTCGACGTCGAACCCGGCGTTGGCCAGGTCGCTCTTGGCCTGCGCCTCGCTCTGGCCGACCACGTTGGGCACCTCGACCTTGCCGTTGGACACCTCGATGTTCACCGGGCTGCCCGCGTCGACCGTGGCGTTGAAGGCTGGGTCCTGACCCACGACGGCGCCGACGGGCTGGTCGGAGTCCACCTGGTCGACCGTGCCGAGGGCGAGCCCCACGTCCACGAGCGCCGCGCGCGCCTGGTCGGCGGAGGTGAGCCCGACGAGGTTGGGCACCTGCACCTGCTCCTTGCCCAGCGACACCGTGTAGTCGACCCGGCTTCCCTTCTCGACCTGCTCCCCGGCCGGCGGGTTCTGGCTGATGATCGTGTCCTTGGGCCGGTCCGGGGATGGAGCGGTGGACTCGGTGCCCAGGACCAGCCCGGCCTTCGCGAGTTCGGTCTGGGCCTGCTGCACCGTGAGGCCGGAGAGATCGGGGACCCCGACGCGCTCGATGGCGGGCGAGCCGAAGATGGCGCGGCCGATGAGAACGGTGGCGATGGCGACGGCCAGCACGCCGAGGGTGAGCCCGACCCAGAACCATGGGCTGCGCTGCTCCTGGGTGTCGGCAGCGGCGGCTCCTACGGGGACGGCCGCCATCACGGCGGTGTCCTGGGTGCCGACCACGGGCACGGGCGCCGTCACGGGCAGCCCGGCGATGGCGCGCTCGACGTCGGCGCGCATCTCCGCGGCGGTCTGGTAGCGGTCCTCGGCGTTCTTGGCCAGGGCGGTGAGCACGATCGTGTCGATCTGCGGCGTCACCGACGGGTCGAGCTGGCTCGGCGGGACCGGCTGCTCGCTCACGTGCTGGTAGGCGATGGAGACCGGCGACTCGCCCGTGAACGGCGGCCGGCCGGTGAGCAGCTCGTAGAGGAGGCAGCCGGTGGAGTAGATATCGCTGCGCGAGTCCACGACCTCGCCGCGCGCCTGCTCCGGGGAGAGGTAGTGGGCCGTGCCGAGGACTGCCGAGGCCTGCGTCATGGTCTGTCCGGCGTCGGCGAGGGCCCGGGCGATGCCGAAGTCCATCACCTTGACCTCACCGGCCCGGGTCAGCATCACGTTGGCGGGCTTGATGTCGCGGTGCACGATCCCGTGCCGGTGGCTGTAGTCGAGCGCCGCGAGGGTGCCGTTGGCGATCTCGAGCGCACGCTCGGGCAGCAGGCGACGTCCGCTGGCCATGAGCTGGCGCAGGGTCATCCCGTCGACGAACTCCATGACGATGTAGGGCACGACCGCGCCCGGTCCGCCGTCGGGGCCGGCGAGCACGTCCTCACCCGTGTCGTACACGGCCACGATGTTGGGGTGGTTGAGGGCGGCCGCGCTCTGCGCCTCGCGGCGGAACCGGGCCTGGAAGCTGGGGTCGCGGGCCAGGTCAGGGCGCAGGATCTTGACCGCGACGCGACGGCCGAGCCGCAGGTCGCGGCCCTCGTGCACCTCGGCCATGCCGCCCCGGCCGATGACCTCTCCGAGCTCGTAGCGCTCGCCGAGCCGGCGGACTTCCTCGGTCACGATCCCTCCTCAGTCGCCGGGCCCTCGCCCGACGTCCGGTGCCTCATCGAAGCACCGCTTCCATCACCGCGCGCGCGATCGGCGCCGCGAGCTTGTTGCCGCTGACCTCCGCGGCACCGCCGCCGTTCTGCAGGACGACGGCCACGGCCACCTCGGCCTGACCGGGGATGCCGGCCGGGGCCACCGAGACGTACCAGGCGTGCGGTGGCTGGCCCGGTGCCGACTGCGCGGTCCCGGTCTTGCCTCCCACCACGACGCCCGGGATCGCTCCGTTGGACCCCGTCCCCTGCTGGACGACGGTGACCATCATGCCGAGGAGGGCCGCGGCGTTCGCAGGCGACATGGCCTGGCCGAACGCCGTGGGCTCCGCGGTCTCGAGCACCTCGAGCTCGGGCGAGAGCACCTGTGCCACGAGGGAGGGCTCCATGACCTGGCCGTTGTTGGCGATCGCGGCGGAGACCATCGCCATCTGCAGGGCCGTGGCGGAGACGTCGAACTGCCCGATCGCGCTCATGGCGGTCTGGGGGAGGTCGGGGTCCTCGGGGAAGCGGCTGGCGGCGGCGCGCAGGGGCACCTCGAAGGAGGTGCCGAAGCCGAACTTCTCCGCCTGCGCGCGCAGCGCGTCGTCGCCGAGCGCGAGGCCGATGGAGGCGAAGGCGGTGTTGCACGAGATGGCGAGGGCGTCCTCGAGCGTGGTCTGGCCGCCGGGACCGCAGGCCGTTCCGGACCAGTTCTTGAGGTCCTTGCTCGTGTTCGGCAGGTCCAGGCTCGCCGGCCCGGGTACGACCGTGCTGGGCGTGTAGTCGCCGGACTCGAGCGCGGCCGCCGCGGTGACGAGCTTGAACGTCGAGCCCGGCGGGAGGGTCATGACGAGGGGGCGGTTCAGCATGGGCTGCGACTCGTCGGCCTCGTAGGCGGCGTACGCCTTGCGCACCGCGGCCGGGTCGTGGCTGGAGAGCTTGTTCGGGTCGAACGACGGCGAGGACGCCAGCGCCAGGATCGCCCCGGTGCGCGGATCCAGGGCGACCACGGCCCCGGTGCGCCCGGCCAGGCCGCGGTAGGCCGCCTCCTGGGCCGCGGGGTCGAGGGTGAGGCGGACGGCCCCGCCCTTGATGCCGCGGCCGGCGAAGAGCTGCTGCATCCGGTCGACGATGAACCGGTCGTCCCCGCCGGACAGGACGGAGTTCTCGGTCCGCTCGATGCCTGTGGCGCCGTAGACGATCGAGTAGAAGCCGGTGGCGGGGGCGTAGAGCGGGCCGCGGGAGTACTGGCGCAGGTAGCGCAGCGTGTCGTCGGTGGGCACCGACGAGGCGATCGGCACCGACCCGAGCAGGATCGGACCGCGCTCGCGGTTGTACTCCTCGAGCACCGTGCGCGTGTTGCCCGGCTTGGCCCGGATGTCGGCCGCGGCGAAGAACTGCAGGTACGTCAGGTTGGCCAGCAGGGCCAGGAGCAGCACGAGGATCACCGCGGCGAGGCGGCGCACGGACCGGGTCACAGGCGCACCACCTGGGTGGGGGCGTCCTCGAGGGCCACGGCGTCGTCGGGCTGGCGTGCGGTGTCGCTGATCCGCATGAGGAGAGCGATCGCGATCCAGTTGGCGATGAGCGAGGAGCCGCCCTGGGAGAGGAACGGGGTGGTCAGCCCGGTCAGCGGGATCAGGCGCGTCACGCCGCCCACGACGATGAAGACTTGCAGCGCCAGCACGATGGACAGGCCCGCGGCGAGCAGCGAGCCGAAGACGTCGCGGCACGCCACGGCCGTCCGCAGGCCGCGCTCGACCACGATGGCGTAGAGGACGAGCATCGCCATGAGTCCGATGAGCCCGAGCTCCTCGCCGAACGCCGAGATGATGAAGTCGCTCTTGGCGTAGGGCACCAGCTGCGGCCAGCCCTGCCCCAGGCCGCTGCCGAACATCCCGCCGCTCGCGAGGCCGTAGAGGGACTGCACGATCTGGTAGCCCGCGGAGGCCTCGTCGGCGAAGGGGTCGAGCCAGATCTCGACCCGCAGCCGCACGTGGCCGAAGGCGAGCCACGCGAAGACGGCACCGGAGAGGAAGAGGACCGCGCCCAGCACGAGCCAGCTGCGCCGCTGCGTCGCGATGTAGAGCAGCGTCACGAACAGGCCGAAGAACAGCAGCGACGTGCCGAGGTCGCGCTCGAAGACGAGCACGGCGAGGGAGACGAACCACGCGACGAACAGGGGCCCGAGGTCGCGGCCCCGGGGCAGCTCCACGCCCAGGATCTTCGTACGTACGAACGCCAGCGAGTCGCGGGTCACGGTGAGGTAGCCCGCGAAGAAGATCGTGAGCAGGATCTTCGCCAGCTCGCCCGGCTGGAAGGACAGGGCGCCGATGCGGATCCAGAGAGTCGCGCCGTTGATGGTCGCGCCGATCCCCGGGACGAGCGGCAGCAGGAGCAGGACGAGACCGGCCAGCATGAACGTGTACGTGTAGCGCTGCAGCACTCGGTGGTCGCGCACGACGACGAGCACGGCGACGAAGAGCACCACGCCGAGGGTGGTCCAGGTCAGCTGGGTGTAGACGTCCGGCGAAGGGATGGGCTCGCCCGCCTGCGCCGCGCGACGGGCGTCGGCGAGGTCGAGCCGGTGGATCATCGTCAGGCCGAGCATGTTGAGGGCCAGGACCGCCGGGACGAGTACCGGGTCCGCCCACCGCGCGAGCAGCCGCACGGCCCCGTGCAGCACCAGCACGAGCCCGGCGAGCACGGCGAGGACCGGCACGGTGTCCTCGGCGACGCTCCCGAGCACGGCGAGGTCGACCTGGATGTAGGCGGCGACCCCGACGGCGTAGGCCGTGACGAGCAGCCCCAGCTCGGTCCAGCGTCGCGTGGGCTGGCGGTAGCGCGGCGCAGCGGAGGTGGCGGCCGTGCTCACCCGGTCACCGTCGCCGAGGGCGAGGGCTCGGCCGTCGGTGTGGAGCCGAGGGCGGGGAGGTCCAGGCCGGCGTCGGGGCAGCCGGGGGTCGAGGGCACCGCGACGCACTGGTCCGCGCGCTCGGAGAGCCGCTGCACGACCTGCTGGGCCTCGGCGAGGGAGTCCGTCGCGATCGTGGCCTCGACCTGCATGGCCTCGAAGTCCGGGAGCGAGTCCACGGTCACGTCGCTCACCGAGTCGACCTGGCTGAGCGCGAAGGGGCCGATCCCGCCGGACACCCCGCGGAAGATGGTGACGTAGCCGCCGTCGGCCCCGACGTAGTACTGACGCATCGCCCAGGAGTACGTCGCCGCCGCGGCACCGCCGACGACGAGCAGGATCACGGCCGCCGCTGCGATCAGGCGCATCCCGCGGCGACGGTCCCGGCGCCGCGGGGTCTCCTCGTGGTACACCCCGGCGAGGTCGCCGAGCGTGCCCTCGCCCCCGGTCGCCCGGGTGTTCACGCGCAGGACCGTGGCGGAGCGAGGATCGGGCTGGGCGTCGAGGGGGAAGGCGAAGTCGGGCAGCTGCTCGCGGTTGCGGGGCTCGCCGGCCGCTCCGACGACCACGCCGCCGTCGGCAGGCTGGGCCTCGTCGACCTCGACGGCGTCGGCGACGACGCAGGTGACGTTGTCCGGCGCCCCTGCCTCGAGCGCCGCCTCCACGAGCGCGGTCACCGCGGCCGTGGGGTCGGGCGTCCCGAGCAGGTCGATGAGGCGCTCCTCGCCGACGTAGCCGGAGAGCCCGTCGCTGCACACGAGGAACCGGTCCCCGGCCCGCACCTCGCGCACGGACAGGTCCGGCTCTGCCGGGTGGACGCCGTCGATGGCCCGCATGAGGAGGTTGCGCCGGGGGTGGACGAGGGCCTCGCCGGCCGTGATGCGCCCGGCGTCGATGAGGCTCTGGACGTAGGTGTGGTCCCGGGTGACCTGGCTCAGCTCGCCCCCGCGCAGGAGGTAGGCCCGGGAGTCGCCGACGTGGAGGACGGCGACGCGGGGCGGCTCGCCGCCGAGCCAGGCGAGCGCCGTGAGGGTGGTGCCCATGCCGGCGTACTCGGGGTGCGCGGCCACGACGTCGGCGATGCGCTCGCTCGTCGTGACGACGGCCTCGGAGAGCCGTTCGAGCACCTCGACGTCGCCGAGGCCGACGGGCTCGACCTCCGACATCGTCGCGACGGCCGTGGCGGAGGCCAGCTCGCCGGCGGCGTGACCGCCCATGCCGTCGGCCACCACGAGCAGCTGGTCACCGGCGTAGCCGGAGTCCTCGTTGCCCGGACGGACCAGTCCGACGTCGGACCGGGCGGCGGAGCGCAGGATGAAGGGCATCCGGTCTCACCGCCGCAGCTCGAGGACGGTGCGTCCCACCTTGAGCTGACGACCGACCGTGAGCGGCGTGGGCGCGGTGATCCGGGCGCGGTCGACCCAGGTGCCGTTGGTCGAGCCGAGGTCCTGGACGACCCACCCGTCGGTCGACAGCGAGATCCGCGCGTGGTTGTTGCTGGCGTAGTCGTCGTCGAGCACGAGCGTGGAGTCCGGAGCCCGGCCGATCGTGATGTCGGCGGTGCCCAGCGGGATCACCGTCCCCTGCAGCGGACCCTCGACGACGACGAGACTGCGCACGGAGTTGCGCGACGCCTTCGGCGCCCTGGGCTCCTTGGGCGCCCTCGGGACCTTGCCGGCCTTGGCGGTCGGCACGGGGGCCGCCACGAGGGGCCGGGCGTCGCGCGGTGCGCGCAGGTCCCGGCGCAGCACCGCGACGGCCAGGAGCACGAGCAGCCACAGGAACGCGAGGAAGCTCAGCCGGAGCAGGGTGAGGACGAGCTCGGACACCGCTGGGTCACCCGGCCCGGAAGGTCATGCGGGTGCCGCCGACCTGGACGACCGCACCGTCGCGCAGGGCGATCTCCCCCACCTGGACCCCGTCCACGTAGGTGCCGTTCGTGGACCCGAGGTCGCGCAGCAGGACCTCGCGGCCGAGCAGGATCTCGACGTGGTGGCGAGAGACCCCCGGGTCGTCGACGCGGATGTCGACGTCTGTCCCGCGCCCGATGCGGGTGACCGCCCTCGTGAGCGGGTGGGCGACGTCGTCGCCGGCGACGAGGCGGGGGTGCCCGGCGCCCGCCGGCGCCAGCGGCGGCGTCCGTACGCCCTGCGGGGTCGTCACGACCTCCGCCTTGGCCTCGCTGTGCACACGGAACAGGCCGGTGTCGAGGGTCTCGTCGCGCCGCAGCGTGACCTCCGTGCCGCCGAGGAAGGTGTAGCGCTGCTCCTCGGCGTACTCGCGGACCATGACCGCGAGCTCGTCGGTGAGAGTGGCGGAGTAGACCGACAGCCGGTCGTGGTCGTGCGGGCTGAGATCGACCGCGAAGACGTTGGGCACGACCGTCCGGCCGCGGCTGACCACGGCCGCGCGCTCGTCCATCTCGCGCTGGAGGGCGGCCGCGATCTCGACGGGCTGCACCTCGGCCTTGAACGCACGGGCGAAGGCGCCGTTGACCATGCGGTCGAGGCGCTGCTCGAAGCGGTCGAGCAGACCCACGGTGCCTCCTTCGTCCGTACGGCCGCCGTCGACGCGTACACCGGTGATCGTAACCGGGCGGGGGTCGCCCACCCCTCCTCCGCGCCGTCGCCCCCGGAGCTCTCCGGGCGGCGCGGGCAGGATTCGGAGCCGTCCCACCTGGGGTGTTAGCCTTCTCCGGCGCGCGCGAGTGGCGGAATAGGCAGACGCGCACGGTTCAGGTCCGTGTACCCGAAAGGGTGTGGGGGTTCAACTCCCCCCTCGCGCACCATCCTCGGTCGATCAGGGCGGCTCCTCGGCAGGAGCCGCCCTCGTCGTTCTCCCCCGGCCTCGTGGGCTCGGTGAGAAGGTGCGGTGATGGACCGGGATCGGGAGAGCGTCTGGGCGATGGCCCGGCGCGGGGCGCGGGTCGACGCGGGGTCGACGGAGGTGACCGAGGAGGCCGTGGGCGCCTTCGTCACCGCCGCGGGGTTCACCCACCCGCTGTTCACCGACCCGGCGGTCGCCCGCGAGCGCGGGTTCACGAGCAGCCCGCTGCCGAACCAGGCGATCCTGCTGATCATGGGCGGGCTCGTCGAGCGGTCCGGGCTGCTCGTGAACGGGGTGCGCGCGCTGACCGCGTACGACGCGGTGTCCTTCACCCGGCGGGTGTGCGCCGGGGACGTCGTCGGACTCCACGTCGAGCTCACCGGGGCCGAGCCCGGCCCGGAGCCGGGCCTGGGCACCGTGGCCGCGCGCATGGTCGCCACCGTCGACGGCGAGACCGCGTGCGTCGCGATCGCCCGCCACGTCGTCGAGGTTCCCCCGGCCTAGCGTCGGGCACGAGCAGGGTCAGTCCTGCTCCGCCGGCATGGGCGCGACCAGCACCGGGCAGTCGGCGTGCCGGATGGCCGCGGCCGACACCGACCCGAACGTGAGCCGGTGCAGCGCTCCGTGCCCGCGCACACCGAGCACGACCAGCTGCGCGTGCCGGGACTCCTCGATGACCGCCGTCGTCGGGTGCCCGCGCTCGACGTGGATCGCGACCGGCACCTCCGGGTGACGCGACACCGGCTCGGCCAGGACCCGGTCGACCAGGTCCCGCGCCTCGCCGGCGAGCTGCTCGTCGACACCGGAGGGGACCGTCCACACGCCGTAGCCGGTCGGGTAGACGACTGCCTGCACGTCGTCCCACGCGTGGAAGGCCACGAGGCCGACTCCGCGCCTCTCCGCCTCGGTGAGGGCGAGCTCCAGCGCGGCCGCCGAGGCGGGGGACCCGTCGACGCCCACCGCCACCGGAGCGCCCTCGCGGGCGGTGCCGCGCACGACGACGGCGGGGCAGTGCGCGTGCGCCGCGACGTGCTGACTCACGGATCCGAGCAGCAGCCGGCCGAGGGCGCTGCGACCGTGCGCCCCCACGACAACGAGGGCGGCGTCCTCGCTGGCACGGACGAGGGCCTGCGAGGCGCCGTCGACCACGGTCTCGGTCGTCAGGTCCACGGTCGGCCAGCGCTCGGCCACCTCGGTGAGGGTGTCGGCGACGTACGCCGGCGGGATCTCCGGGGCGACCGGCGGGGTGATCCCCAGCTCGGGCACGACGCTGTACATGGTGGGGGGCACGACGGCGAGCAGGACGAGGGGCAGTCCGGTCCGGGCGGCCTCGTCCGCGGCCCAGTGCAGCGCGGTCCGCGCTCCGGGCGAGCCGTCGATCCCGACGACGATCCTGGTCATGGCGCACCTCCGGCCGGGCGCCGCCCACGGTGGCCGGTTCGCTGCCGCGGTGCGGCTGCTCCGCCTCCATTGTCCGCCCGGGCGGACGCTCGTGCGGGCGCTTCCCGGCGGCCGTCCCGGTGAGGGCCGTCTCCCCCGCCGCCTGGGGGGGCGGGACGGGGGGTCGTCGGGGGCGCCCACGGGCCCCGCCGCGTGGTGGACTACGCGCGTGCCGGCCGTCCTCGCGCTCCTCTCGAGCCTGCTGTGGGGGGTCGCGGACTTCGTCGGAGGGGTCGCGTCGCGGCGCTCCACCCCGATCCGCACCCTCGCGGTGACGATGCCGGCCGGTCTCGTGGCGATCGTGCCGGTCGCCCTCGTCGTGGGCGGCGATCGCGGCGACGTCGGTATCGGCGTCCTCGCGGGCGTCTTCGGCGCGGTGGGCATCCTGGCGCTGTACGCGGCGCTCACGGCCGGACCCATGGGGGTCGTCTCACCGGTGGCTGCCGTCATCGGCGCCGCCATCCCCGTCGTCGTCGGCGTGGCGCGCGGCGAGCGCCCGGGCGCTGCGGCCTACCTCGGCATGGTCGTCGCAGCCGTGGCGATCGTGCTCGTGGGTCTCGAGCCCAGCGCTCCCACCGACGATGCGCGGCACCAGCGGGTGACCCCGCGCGCCCTCGCCCTCGCCGTCGGGGCCGGGGCCGGGATCGGCGGCTTCTACGTCGCCCTCGCCTTCGCCCCGGCCGACGCGGGGATGTGGCCTGTGGCGTACGCGCGCGCCACGTCCGCCGCGCTGCTCGTGGCCCTGGCCGTCGTCGTCGCTCGGCGCGTCCGCGGGCCGGTGGTGCCCAGGGACGCGCAGGTCGTGTGGCTGGCCGTCGCGGCGGGGTGCATCGACGTCATCGCCAACGCGCTCTACCTCGCCGCGACCCGGGTCGGGCTGCTGTCGGTCGTCTCGGTGCTCGGGTCCCTCTACCCCGCGACCACGGTCCTGCTGGCCCGCTTCGTGCTCGCGGAACGCCTGCGCGGGTCGCAGAAGGCCGGGATGGTGCTCGCCCTCGCCGCCACCGCGCTGCTGGCTCTCGGCTGATCGCGCGATCCCCTCGCGCCGGGCCGCGCGCCACGGGAGGATCGCGCCATGCTGGCCGACCCCACCGCTCTGTCCCGCCTCGTCCGCTACCGCGCCGGCGTCGACCTGGTCGAGGAGGCGCTCGCCGGGGCCGACGACGCCGCGCTCGACCGGCGCGCGCCGGAGCCCGGGTCGTGGTGCGCCCGGCAGGTGGTGCACCACCTCGCCGATTCCGAGACCAACTCCTACGTGCGCCTGCGCCGGCTTCTCGCCGAGCCCGCGCCGACCACGATCCAGGGCTACGACGAGGCGCACTGGGCCGAGGTGCTGCACTACGACCGCCCGATCGAGGCCTCCCTGGCGGTGTTCCGGGCCGTCCGCGCTGCCAGTGCCGAGCTGCTCGGCACGATCACCGACGCCGACCTCGACCGCGCCGGGACGCACACCGACAGCGGCGTCTACACGCTGCGCGACTGGCTGGAGATCTACGCCGCCCACGCCGAGGACCACGCCGCCCAGATCCGCACCGCCCGGGGGTGACGCGCCGGGCGACCTCCTGCGCGGCGTCGAGCGGTCACCGGGGAGAATCCTCCCTGTGACCAGCACCCTCGCCGCCGTCTTCCCCTATCTCGGCTTCGCGAACGCCCTGGTGTGGACCTGCGTCGGCCTGGGCGTCGTCCTCGGCGTGCTGGCCTTCCTCGACCGCTCCACCCCCGTCTGGGCCCTGGCGCTGCTGCTCCTGCTCGAGCTCGCGCTCGTCGTGCTCGGGATCCTCGCGGTGCTCACCTGGGTCGGTGGCTCACCGCCGGCGGAGCCGGTCGTCTTCTTCTTCTACCTGCTCGTCGTGCTGCTGGCGCCACCGGTCATGGTGTGGTGGGGTCGCGGCGAGCCCGGTCGGTGGGGCTCGGGCGCGGTGGCCGTGGCGCTCCTGCTGCTCGCGGTCCTCGTCGTACGCGTCGAGCAGGTCTGGGCCGGAGGCATCGGATGAGCGAGCAGGTCCCCGCGACGCGACGCGGACCCGGGCGGGTCCTCATCGCCGTCTACGCCGTCTTCGCCATCGGTGCCACCACGCGAGCCCTCTACCAGCTCGCCACCCGCTTCGAGGAGGCCCCGGTGGCCTACCTGCTCTCGCTGGTCGCTGCGGTCGTCTACGTCGTGATCACGGTGGCCCTGGTCCGGGGCACCCCGGCGGCCCGTCGGGTCGCGCGGGCGGGGATCGTCGTGGAGCTCGTGGGTGTGCTCGTCGTCGGGACGATCAGCCTGCTGCTCCCTGACTACTTCCCGCGCGCGACCGTCTGGTCCTACTACGGCCTCGGCTACCTGCTCATCCCGCTCGTGCTGCCGATCCTGGGCCTGTGGTTCCTGCGCAGCACCGAGGGCCACTGACCCGGGGACGACTCCTCAGAGCGTCTGGGCGGTGAGGACGCTGCTCATGCGCAGCCGCAGGGGGTCCAGGCGCATGATGCCGGGGTTGTCACCCACGAGGTCCGGGAGCTCGGCCATGAGCCGGGCGAACAGCGGCGCCTCCCGGTGGGCCTCGAGCGAGGCCTCGTCGCGGAACCACTCGTAGAGCCACACCACGTCGGCGTCGTCGGGGTCCACGCACAGGAGGAACGCCTCGGTGCCCGGCTCCTCGTGCAGGTCGTCGACGTAACGGTTGAGCACGTCGAGCGCCGCGGGGCGCAGACCGCCGCGCACGGGGATCCGGACCAGCAGCCCGATCCGGCCGGGAAGGACGGCGTCGACGGCCGGTGCGTTCCCCTCGCTCTCCTGGCTCACGGGCCCCAGTCTCACCCATCCCCTCCCCGCCCCACCAGACCCCTCCCCGCTCGACCTCGATGCGATGAAGGCGACCCTCATCCAATAGAGCCGAACATCCCGGGCCCTCACGACCGCTTCGTCACCCCCTGACGGCGTACGGCGAGGACCGATCAGCACTGCCGCGCGGGACCCCGCCGCCCTAGGCTCGAGGGGTGCCCGAGCTGCCCGAGGTGGAGTCGCTGGCCGCCTACCTCAGGACGGCGGCCACGGGGCTGCGGGTCGCCCGGGTCGAGCTGGCGGCCATCAGCGCGCTCAAGACCTACGACCCCCCGGCGACGGCCCTCGTCGGCTCCCGCGTCCTCGACGCAGGGCGCCGCGGCAAGTTCCTGGACCTTGCCCTCGTCGACGAGGCGGGCGAGCCGATCCACCTCGTCACCCACCTCGCGCGGGCCGGCTGGCTGCACTGGCGGGCCGAGCTGTCGAGCACGCCGCTGCGCCCGGGCAAGGGGCCGATCGCGTTCCGCGTCGCCTTCGTCGACGACGACGGGGGGCCCGCGGGCGGGTTCGATCTCACCGAGGCGGGCACGAAGAAGGGCCTCGCGGTCTACGTCGTGCGCGACCCCGAGTCGCTCCAGGGCTGGTCGCGTCTCGGGCCCGAGCCCCTGGACCCC
>JAHECT010000039.1 GCA_024641605.1 Micrococcales bacterium | reverse complement strand
GCCGGCCTGCTGATCTTCGCGGTGGTGGCCGAGCTGCGCGGACGCGCCGATGTCGAGATCGGGCACCGCCGGATCAGCTCGCAGTCCCAGCGCCAGGCGCTGTCCGTCGCCGTGATCAGTGCCGGCACCGTCGCGGCGTCGATCCTGCTGCTCATGACGTTGACCTCGTTCCGTTTCGAGGAGGTCGCCTTCGAGGTCGTCTCCGCGTTCGGCACGGTCGGCCTGAGCACCGGGATCACCGACGACATGCCCACATCGGGCAAGATCCTGCTGACGCTGCTCATGTTCGTGGGCCGCGTGGGACCGCTGACCTTCGCGCTGGCGCTCGCCGCCCGCTACCGGAGCAGTCTGCACCGCCGCCCCGAGGAGAGGATGAGCATTGGCTAGGTCCAAGGATCCGGTCCTGGTCGTCGGCCTGGGTCGCTTCGGCCTCACCCTCGCGCGGCGGCTCACGTCGCTGGGCGTGCAGGTCCTGGCGATCGACTCCGACGAGGCCGTCGTGCAGCACGCGTCATACACCGTGCCCAACGTCATGACGACGAACAGCACCGACATCGACGCGCTGCGCGGTCTCGGAGCCGGCGACTTCACCCGGGCGGTCGTTGCGATCGGGTCCAACGTGGAGGCCAGCATCCTCACGGTGTCGCTGCTCTCCGACCTCGGCGTCCCGGCCATCTGGGCGAAGGCCTCCACGACCCAGCACGCCCGGATCCTGGAGCGGGTGGGGGCCCACCACGTCGTGCAGCCCGAGCGCGACATGGGCGAGCGCGTCGCCCACCTCGTGTCGCACCGGATCTCGGACTACATCGAGATCGGGCCCGATTGGGTGCTGGCGAAGATGAACCCGCCGCAGAGCATGGTGGGCATCCCGCTGGGAGGCAGCAAGATCCGCGACAAGCGCAAGGTGACGGTGGTCGCGGTCAAGCACAAGGACGCGACCCAGTACACCCACTGCGACGCCGGGACGGTCCTCGCCTACGGCGACGACATCATGGTCATGGGGCGCCCCGACGACGTCGAGCGCTTCGCCGACTCGTAGCCGGCACGCTCAGTAGCTGGGCTTGTCCGGCTCGATCTGGCTGACCCACGCGACGACCCCGCCGCCGACGTGGATGGCATCGGAGAAGCCCGCTCCCTTGAGAACGGCGAGGACCTCCGCCGACCGCGGACCGGCCTTGCAGTGCAGCACGACCTGCTTGTCGTCGGGCAGCTTCTCGAGCGCGCTGCCGTTGAGGAACTCACCCTTCGGGATGAGGATCGCCCCGGGGATGCTGACGATCTCCCACTCGTTGGGCTCTCGGACGTCGATGAGCACGAAGTCGCGCTCGCCCCGATCGCGCTCGTCGAGCATGTCCTTGAGCTGGCGCACGGAGATCGTCGAGTCCACGGCCGCCTCGGCCGCCTCCTCGGAGATCGCCCCGCAGAAGGCGTCGTAGTCGATGAGCTCGGTGACCTTGGTGGCCTGGGGGTCCTTGCGGATCTTGACCTGGCGGTAGGTCATCTCCAGGGCGTCGTAGATGACCAGCCGGCCCAGGATGGGCTCGCCGATCCCCGTGATCAGCTTGATGGCCTCGTTGACCATGATCGAGCCGATGGACGCGCACAGGACGCCGAGCACGCCACCCTCGGCGCAGGACGGGACCATCCCGGGGGGCGGGGGCTCGGGGTAGAGGTCGCGGTAGTTGGGGCCGTACTCGTCCCAGAAGACCGACGCCTGGCCCTCGAAGCGGTAGATCGAGCCCCAGACGTAGGGCTTGCCGAGGATGACGCAGGCGTCGTTGACCATGTAGCGGGTCGCGAAGTTGTCCGTGCCATCGACGATCAGGTCGTACTGGCTGAAGATGTCGAGGACGTTGTCGTTGTCGAGCCGGGTGTCGTGCACCACGACGTCGACGAGCGGGTTGATCTCCTTGACGGAGTCGCGCGCCGACGCGGCCTTGGACCGGCCGATGTCGCTCTGCCCGTGGATGATCTGGCGCTGGAGGTTCGACTCGTCGACGGTGTCGAACTCGACGATGCCGAGGGTGCCGACACCCGCGGCCGCCAAGTACATGAGGGCCGGGCTGCCCAGCCCGCCGGCGCCGACGCAGAGGACCTTCGCGTTCTTCAGGCGCTTCTGCCCGGCCATCCCGACCTCGGGGATGATGATGTGGCGGCTGTAGCGGCGCACCTCGTCGACGGTGAGCCCGGCGGCGGGCTCCACCAGCGGCGGCAGGGACACGGTCGTCTCCTCGGTCGTCTCGGCTCGCCGGCGTCACCGGCGCGTCTGCCTCAACGGTGGCATGCCGGTCCTTGTTCCCGGACGCCGGGTCCACCTACCGGACCCGGCGTCCACATTCCGAGACGATCAGGACACCCGCTCCCAGACGCTGGCCGCGTAGAGGGCCCGCTCGATCCCCTCGTAGACCTCGCCCTGTCCGGTGGCGCTGCCGGCCCGCCACACGAGCGTCATCCTGTCCCCGTCGACGCTCAGCCCGAACCGGGCGGAGTCCGACGAGCCCTGCCCGATGGACGTCGTGGTCACCAGCTCGTCGTCCACCACCTCGTAGGTGAACTGGTCCATCCGCGCGGGCCGACCGTCGGGGTCGGCGAGGTACAGGTTCCCGGTGAGTCCGTCCATCCACAGGTCCAGGCGCCACGGTCCGGCGGCGGACGCGGGGCCGGACACGTCGGCCAGGTCCGCCAGCACCTGCGTGAGCTCGGGCTCGGCCGCCGTCCCGCTCAGGGCGCCGGTCACCTCCCCGTCGGTGAGCAGGGTGCTCCAATGACCGGTGATCCGCAGCTCGGGTGCGGCCGCATCCGAGGCAGCCGGTGGCACGGCGGGCGGGCCCGCGGGACCGCCCTGGCCCATCAGGAGGGCGATGCCCACCACGACGGCGGCCGCGGCGGCGGCCGTCGCGCCGATCGCCCACCGGCTCCGGCGGCGGCGGTCGTCGACCTGGTCGAGACGATGGCTGAGGGTCTCGTACTGCTCGGGTGTGCTCGTCGACATGGCCGCGCCTTCCGCCTGCGCCCGCAGCGCCTCGGTGAGCTGGGCCTCGAATCCGGTCATGCCCAGGCCTCCATTCGGTGCTGCAGGCTCTCGGTGGCCCGTGATGCGTGCCGCTTCACGGACCCTGGACTGACACCGAGCCACGCGGCGATCTCGGCCTCGGAGAGGTCGAGGTAGTACCTGAGCACGATCACCTCGCGCTGCCGACGGGGGAGCTGGCGCACCGCCGCCGCCAGGGCGTCGCGCTCGCCCCTGCCCACGCCCTCGGCCTCCGCCGACGGCGTGCTGCCCGCCTCCGGCCACGCGTAGGACCGCGCGGTCACCCGGCGGCGCACCCACGACCGGGCGGCGTAGACGACGGCCCGGTCCAGGTAGGCGACGGCCGCCGACGGCGACCGCAGCCCGCTCCAGTTCCGGTACAGGGACTCGAAGGCGTCCTGGACCAGCTCCTCGGCGCTGCCCCGGTCGTCGACGAGGAGGGCCGCCAGCCCGACGAGCCGGCGGTGGTGCACGTGGAAGAGGTCGGCCACGACATCACGCGCCGGGACCTCGCCCCTGCCCGCCTGCTGCCTCATGCCACCTCCTCGGTGTCATGGGATCAGTCGCGCGAGGCCGGGTTCGGTTGACCCCGGCTCGACGATTCGCACCTTGGCACGCCCGGACCCGGAGAGCCAGTGCTCCCGGCTTCGGTCGCCGGGGCCTCTGGCGCACGGCGCGCCTCCGTGCCCGCCGTGCCGGGGAGCCTCACGATGTGGCCGGAAGCGGAGGTGCACCATGGCGGTCACTCAGGACGACATCTCGCGGATGCAGACGGCGCTCTTCATCGAGAGCGGGTGGCGCAGTCCGTCGGCGAGTCGATTCTGGGTCCTGCTCGTCCTCGCCACGGTGATCGCCACGGCCGGAGTCATCGCGGACAGCACCGCGACCGTGATCGGCGCCATGATCGTCGCCCCCCTGATGACACCCATCCTGGGCATCACGCTGGCAACCGCCATCGGCGACCGCGTCCACCTGCTGCGCAGCATCGGGCTCGTGGTCACGGGTGTGGTCGTGGTCGTGGCCATCGCGTTCATCATCGGTTCCGTCGGGTTCCACACCGACGACTACGCGACCAACACCCAGGTGGCGGGCCGCATCAGCCCGAGGCTCATCGACCTGCTGGCGGCGCTGGCGACCGGAACGGTGGGCGCGTTCGCCCTCGTCCGCCGCGACATCAGCGACACGCTGCCCGGCGTCGCGATCGCGATCTCCCTCGTCCCGCCGCTCGCGGTCGTCGGTGTGCTCCTCCAGGTCGGCCGCTTCGGCGACGCGGCGCAGGCGATGCTGCTGTTCCTCACCAACGTCGCGGCGATCATCGCGACCGGCACCATCGTGCTCACCCGCTACAAGGTCCGCGACATCGCCCGTGCCGAGGGGCTGGTCCAGGGCGGCCTGGGGTGGCGGACCAAGCTGACCGTGGGACTCCTCGTGGTCGCCGTGACCATCCCCCTGGCGGTCGGCACGCTGCTGGTGGCCTACGACCAGTTCCTTCAGCGCCAGGCGACCCCGCTCGCCCAGGAGTGGGCGGGGAAGAACGGCTGGCAGGTCACGACGGTCCAGGTGGTCAACCGGCAGGTGGTGGTCACCGCCCTGGGCCCGCCGCCCGAGATCGATCCCGAGTCCTTGCGCAGGGCACTCAACGACGAGGGCTTCATCTTCAACGACCTCGTCATCAGACTCATCGTCGGTGGCACGCGGACCTGCCCCGCGTTCCAGGCGACGTGCTACGCCCCGACAGTCACGCAGTGACCCCGGCGCGGCGCAGGTTGGCCGCGTGCAGCTGCGCCATCCCGGCGCCCCCGATCCGGGGGTCGTCGCTCTCGCCCCGCTCGAGGATCTCCTCCAGGTAGCGGCGGTCGGCCCCGAGCCGCTCGTCAGGACGATCGCCGACCGACCCGTGTCCCGGGACGAGGATGCGGGCGCGGCCGACGACCTCCGCCAGCGACTCCAGCCCGTTCCGGTACCTCGAGAGGTCGGGATCGGCCTCGTCGGGCATGGGTAGCTCGACGTCGCTGAGCATGTCCCCCGCCACGAGCACCCCGTGCTCCGGCAGCTCGAGGGCCGCGTGCGCGGGTGCGTGGGCGTCGTGGACGTGGAGCACGACCGTGGGTCCGGACCAGGCCAGCACCTCGCCCTCCACCGGGCGCATGTCGCGCGCCGCCAGCGCGACCAGCTCGTCGGGCAGGTCGCCCTGCAGCGGCGCCACGACGGCGTCCCGGTCCGTCCGCGCCGCCTCGACGGTGCCGGCGCTCGCCCAACGCGGGACCTCGCCGAGATCGGGGTGCCAGAGCACGTGGTCGTGGTGGCGATGGGTCGAGAACCCGGCGACGCAGCGGACCCCGAGGGCTGCGAGGTCGGCGGGGATGGCGGCTAGCTCGTCGGCGTCCCAGGCGGGATCGATCACGAGAGCGCCGCCGGCACCGTCGAGGACGACCGTCGAGGTGGTCGCGTAGCGCCGCGAGGTCGCGACCCAGACCTGCGGGGCCACCTCGACCAGACGCGCGAGCTGCACCACCCGCCCGATTGTGCTGCCTCCGCGGGTCCCTGTCGGCGATCATCGGCACATGCGACCGGTGATCGGGGTGAGCTGCTACGGCGAGCGGGCGCGGTGGGGCGCCTGGGACGTCGACGCGGTCGTGCTGCACCGCGACTACGTCCGCAGCCTCGAGGCTGCGGGGGCGGCCGTGGTCGTGCTGCCACCGCTCGACGACGCCGGCGCCGCAGCGGCCGTCGTCGCCCGGATCGACGGGCTCGTGCTCGCCGGCGGAGCGGACGTTGATCCGGCGTCGTACGGGGCCGAGGCGCACCAGAGCACGGACCTGCCACGGCACGACCGGGACTCCACCGAGCGGGCACTGTGGCAGGCCGCGCGGGCCCGCGGCATCCCCGTCCTGGGGATCTGCCGTGGCATGCAGGTGATGGCGGTGGCCGAGGGCGGCGTGCTCGTGCAGGACCTGCCCGCCGCCGGATACGGCGCGACCCACCGCGAGCAGCCCGGCGCCTTCACCGAGCACGGCGCGCGCTTCGCCACCGGGTCGCTGGTGGCCGCGATCCTGGGGGACGGGGCCGCGGTCAACTCGAGCCACCACCAGGCGGTGGCCGACCCCGGGGCGCTGACGGTCACGGGGTGGGCCGACGACGGCACGATCGAGGTGCTCGAGGACCCTTCCGCGGCGTTCGTGCTCGGGGTCCAGTGGCATCCGGAGATGGCCGAGGACCCGCGCCTGTTCGAGGCCCTCGTGACCGCTGCCCGCGCCGCCGCGACGGCGTTCCCGCCGGGTTAGAGCGGCGTGACGTAGGCGGCGCTGATGCCGCCGTCGACGAGGAAGTTGCTCGCCGTGATGAACGACGCGTCGTCGCTGCCGAGGAAGGCGACCGCCGCGGCGATCTCGCTCGCCTCGGCGAAGCGTCCGAACGGGATGTGCACGAGGCGGCGGGCGGCGCGCTCGGGGTCCTTGGCGAACAGCTCCTGCAGCAGCGGGGTGTTGACCGGACCCGGGGAGAGCGCATTCACCCGGATCCCCTCGCGGGCGAACTGCACACCGAGCTCGCGGCTCATCGCGAGCACCCCGCCCTTGGACGCGGTGTAGGAGATCTGCGACGTGGCCGCACCCATCGTGGCGACGAAGGAGGCCGTGTTGATGATCGAGCCCCTGCCCTGGCGCTGCATGTACGGGATGACCTCCTTGCAGCACAGGTACACCGAGGTGAGGTTCACGCGTTGCACGCGGTCCCATGCCTCGATGCCGGTCACGAGGATCGAGTCGTCGTCGGGCGGGGAGATCCCCGCGTTGTGGAACGAGACGTCGATCGAGCCGTAGCGCTCGTGGGCCGCCGCGAACATGCGCGCCACGTCCGCGGCATCGGTCACATCGGCCCGCACCGCGAAGCCGTCGAGCTCCTCGGCAACCGCCTGCGCGGTCTCGGCGTTCATGTCGACGATGACGACGTTCGCCCCCTCCTGCGCGACCCGCGCCGCCGTCGCCTTGCCGATGCCGCTGCCCCCACCCGTGACCACCACGGTCCGCCCCGCGTACCTGTCCACGTCGCCCGCCCTTCCTCACTCGTCCGTCGCGATGAACACGTTCTTGACCTCGGTGAACGCGTGCAGCGCGTCCGGGCCGAGCTCGCGCCCGAGGCCGGACTTCTTGAAACCGCCGAAGGGCGTCCAGTAGCGCACCGACGAGTGCGAGTTCACCGACAGGTTGCCGCTCTCGATCGCCCGGGACACGCGCAGGGCGCGACCGACGTCGCTCGTCCAGATGGAGCCGGCGAGCCCGAAGTCGGTGTCGTTGGCGATGCGGATCGCGTCGGCCTCGTCGTCGAAGGGCATGACCGCCACGACCGGTCCGAAGACCTCCTCCTTCATGAGGGGCGCGTCATAGGACGAGGGCACCACGACCGTGGGCGGGTACCAGAACCCCGGGCCGTCGGGGACGGTGCCGCGGATCACCACCTGGGAACCCTCCGGGACGAACGACGCCACGGAGTCGCGGTGGGCGGCGCTGATGAGCGGGCCCATCTCGGCGCTCTCGAGCGAGGGGTCCTCGACCCGCACGCCCAGGACCGCGGGCTCGAGCAGCGCGAGGAACCCGTCCAGCACGCTGCGCTGCACCAGGATGCGCGAGCGCGCGCAGCAGTCCTGGCCCGCGTTGTCGAACACGGCGTACGGCGCGGTCGCGGCCGCGCGCGACAGGTCAGCGTCCGCGAACACCACGTTGGCGCTCTTGCCGCCGAGCTCGAGGGTGACCGGCTTGACCTGACGTGCGCACCCCTCCGCCACCCGGATGCCCACCTCGGTGGACCCGGTGAACACGACCTTCGCGACGTCGGGGTGGGTGACGAAGCGCTCCCCGACGACGGATCCCTTGCCCGTCAGCACCTGGAACACGTGCTCGGGCAGTCCCGCCTCCAACGCCAACTCGCCGAGCCGCATCGCGGTGAGCGGCGTGAGCTCGGCCGGCTTGAGCACGACGGTGTTGCCGGCGGCGAGCGCCGGGGCGAAGCCCCAGCCGGCGATCGGCATCGGGAAGTTCCAGGGGACGATGACGCCGACCACGCCCAGCGGCTCGTGGAAGGTCACGTCCACGCCCCCGGCGACCGGGATCTGGTGCCCCAGGAGACGCTCGGGCGCGCCGGCGTAGTACGCGAGGACGTCGCGGACGTTGCCGGCCTCCCACCTCGCGTTGCTGAGCGTGTGGCCGGCGTTGGCCACCTCGAGCCGGGCGAGCTCCTCGAGGTGGTCCTCCACCACGGCGGAGAACCGGCGCAGCAGCCTGGCCCGATCCCCCGGTGACACGTGCCGCCACGACTCGAAGGCGCCCCGCGAGCGGGCGACCGCCGCGTCGACCTCCTCGACCGACAGGGCCGGGACGGCGGCGACGACCTCCTCGGTGGCCGGGTTCACCACCTCGTGCAGGGCGCTCACGTGCGTGCTCCTCTCCGGGTCGTTCGCAAGGCTCAGAGCCGCTCGAAGCCGCGATAGCGCTCCCAGTCGGTGACCGTGCGGCCGAAGGCCTCGAGCTCGATCCGTCCCATGTTGGCGTAGTGCTCCACCACGTCGCCCCCGAAGGTCGAGGCGACCCACTCCGACCGGGTCCACTCGTCGACCGCGTCCGGCAGGCGCCAGGGGACCTTCTCGCCTTCCGCCGCGTAGGCGTTGCCCTCGAACGCCGGTCGCAGCTCCAGGCCGCGCTCGATCCCGTCGAGGCCCGCCGCGACCATGCCGGCGACGGCGAGATACGGGTTCACGTCCCCGCCGGGGATGCGGTTCTCCAGGCGCAGGGATCCGCCTCGACCCACCAGCCGCAGGGCGCACGTGCGGTTGTCGCGACCCCACTCGATCGACGTGGGCGCGAATGAGCCGGGCGCGAATCGCTTGTAGGAGTTGATGTTGGGCGCGAAGAGCAGGGAGAGCTCGCGCATGTGCGCCAGCTGGCCGGCGATGAACGAACGCCCGACGTCGGACAGGCCGTGCGTCTCGTCGGAGTCGTCGGCCATGACCGTCGAGCCGTCGAGGCCCCGGAAGGACAGGTGGATGTGGCAGGAATTGCCCTCGCGCTCGTCGTACTTCGCCATGAAGGTGAGCGAGTACCCCATCTGCGCGGCGATCTCCTTGGCCGCCGTCTTGTAGACGACGTGGTTGTCGCAGGTGCGCAGGGCGTCCTCGTAGAGGAACGCGATCTCGTGCTGGCCGAAGTTGCACTCGCCCTTCGCGCTCTCGACCTGCATGCCCGCCTCGGCCGTCGCCAGGCGGATGGACCGCAGCAACGGCTCGACCCGGGAGGTCCCGAGGATGGAGTAGTCGACGTTGTACTGGTTGGCCGGCGTGAGGTCGCGGTAGCCCTGGCTCCAGGCCTGCTCGTAGGTGTCGGTGAAGACGATGAACTCCAGCTCCGTGCCCACGTAGGCAGCCATGCCGGCATCAGAGAGCCGGGCGAGCTGGCGCTTGAGGACCTGCCGGGGGGACGCGGGGACGTCGCTGCCGTCCAGCCACTGGACGTCGGCCTGCACCATGACGGTGCCGGGGTGCCACGGCACCCGCCGCAGCGTCGACAGGTCGTGCGCCATGACGAAGTCGCCGTAGCCGCTCTGCCAGCTGGACATCTGATAGCCGTCGACCGTGTTCATGTCCACGTCGACCGCCAGCAGGTAGTTGCACCCCTCCGTCGGGTGCGGGACGACGTGCTCCAGGAAGTAGGGCGCGTGGACCCGCTTGCCCTGCAACCGGCCCTGCATGTCGGTGATGGCCACGATGACGGTGTCGACGCGCCCCTCGAGCACGTCGGTGCGGAGGTGCTCAAGGGTGAGCGGCGACGAGGCGGTCGACACGGTCGGCTCCCGGGATGGACTCGGCAAGGTACGGCTGCCCGGCACGCTACGCGCGAGCCGGGACGGTGGCGGAGGAAACGGGCGATCGCTGCGGCGGACCGGTGCCGGACGGGGACCACGCCCCGCCCGGCACCGCCTCGGGAACTCAGCCGGAGGGCGGGAAGTACTCGACCTTCCCGCTCTCCTCCTCGTCCTCGGTGACCGCGTACCCCTCCTTCTCGGGGTGACCGTGCTTGCCGCCGGTGACGGCGAACTCCTCCTCCGGCGAGAGGACGAGCTGGTTGCGGCCCACGAGGGCGAACCACAGGATGGCGACCAGGAAGAAGCCGGCGATCCAGATGACCGGGTCGCGGTAGGCCTCGTTGAGGAACAGGATCACGAGCGCCACCGCAGCGAGCAGGCCCGCCACGATCGCGCCCCAGACCCCTGTCGGGCTCTTGTACGGGCGCTCCACGTCCGGGTGCTTCCGCCGCAGCAGGACGAAGGACACCATCTGCAGGACGTAGGCGATCACGGCGCCGAACACCGCCATGTTGAGCAGCGAGCCGGCGAACGTGACGTTGTCCTGGCCCAGGACGTTGGGGACCACGATCACGGCGAGCATGCCGACGACAGCTGTGAGGAGCAGGGCGACGTAGGGCGTCTTGCGGGCGCCCGTCAGCGACAGGAACTGGGGGTAGTAGCCCGCCCGGGAGAGCGAGTACACGTTGCGACCGGCCGCGAACATGATCCCTTGGAAGGACGCGATGAGGCCGGTCAGGGCGAACAACGACAGGATCGCGGCGATGCTGCTGTCCGGGAAGATCACCCGGAACCCGTCGAGGATCGGCTCGCCGCTGGCCGAGATGGCCTCGGCCCCCACCACCATCGGGTTGAGGACCAGGACGAGGCCGGCGGACACGAACAGGGTGAGCAGCCCGGCGATGGACCCCTTGGGGATGTCCTGCTGCGGCGTGTGCGTCTCCTCCGCGGCGAGCGGGAGCTCCTCGATGCCGAGGAAGAACCAGATCGCGAACGGCAGGGCGAGCAGCACGCCGCCGATGCCGAACGGCAGGAAGGTCGAGCCGCCCGACTCCGGAGCGATGTCGAACAGGTTGTCGGTCGACAACCGGCCCGAGAACAGAGCGGTCACCGCGAAGATCGCCAGCACCAGCAGGGAGAGGATCGCGATGATGATCGCGAACCGGAACGACACCGCGGCCCCAGCAGTGTTCAGGCCGACGAAGATGACGTAGAAGATCAGCATCCACACCCAGAGCGGCCAGCTGATGTCGAACACGTCGGAGAGGATCGCGTCGGCGTACAGGCTGCTGAAGACTCCGACGACGGCCGTGGTGAAGACGTACTCGATCGTCTCGGCGACCCCGGTGACGTAGCCGCCCCACGGCCCCATCGCCGAGCGGGCGAAGGAGTAGGCCCCGCCGGTGTGCGGCATCGAGGCCGACATCTCGCTGATGCTGAAGATCATGAACAGGTACATCAGGCCGATGACCACGGTGGCGACGACGAGGCCGCCCCAGCCCGCCTCGGCGATCCCGAGGTTCCATCCCGAGAAGTCACCGGAGATGACCGCGGCGACGCCGAGGCCCCACAGCGCGAACGCTCCCGCGTGGCGGGTGAGCTGACGTTTGGCGAAGTAGTCGTGGCCGGCATGCTGATAGGTCACGCCCGAGACCGAGTGCGGTTGCTGACTCACAGGACCCTCCTTGGGCCGGGGGCTCTGGACGCCCCTGTCGAGCCGGAAGGTAGACCTCACAAACGCACAAGTGGGGGATCTTGAGAGGTTCGGGAGGGATCGTGGCGCGGGCCGACCCGTCAGCGGGCGGGCGCGAGCAGGGTGCGCCAGGCCTCGGCCACGAGCAGCGGCTGCTCGATCTGGGCCACGTGGCCGGCGTGCGGCAGCACCACGACGCGCAGGTCCGGGAAGGCTCGCGTGTGCGCCTGGACGGGGTCGACGAGCTTGTCGCGTCGGCCGTGCACGAGCAGCGTCGGGCAGGTGATCCGCTCCGCGAGCTGCCACGGCCGGTCCGGCCCGCGGTCGAGATAGGTGGCGAGCAGACCCCGCAGGGACTGCAGGAACGAGTCGGCGACATACGGCAGCTCATCGCGCCGGCGCACCTCGGCGACCGCCTCCGCCATGCGGCGCTCGGGTACGAGGTCAGGATCGGCGAAGCAGATGTCGACGGTGTTGCGCGCGCGCTTGTCCGGCTCGAGCTCGAGGTAGCGCTTGAGCGCGGCGGTCCCGATCCCCGGCGTCGCGATCGCCGGCAGGTGGGCGTTGTTGCGACGGACGCCGAGCTTCGGCAGGGCCGGGCTCACGAGGGTGAGCGTGCGGACCAGGTCGGGACGGCGGGCGGCGAGCTGGACGGCGACCGCGCCGCCCATCGAGTTGCCGAACAGGTGGACCGGGCGACCACCGAAGCGCTGGGTCACGAGGTCGGCGAGGGTCGTGGCGGTGCGGCGCGGGGTGTAGTCCCCGTCGCGCGGCGGGGGGGAGTAGCCGAAGCCGGGCAGGTCCACCGCGACCCCGTCCACCCGGTCGGACAGCAGCAGCATCAGGTCGGTCCAGTTGGTGGCGTTGCCGCCCAGCCCGTGGACGAACAACGCCGGCTGGGCGGGCGTGCCGGCGACCGGAGCGGCATGCCGGATCGCGAGCGTGCCGTTGTCGAGCACGACCTCCTCGAGCGGCCACGGGTCCGGGAGCATCGCGAGCAGCTGCTCCCCCGTGGTGGGGATGACGCGGCCGCTCATGCGAGTGCCAGGCGTCGGTTCACGGCGTCGAGCGTCGCACGGATCACGGCCTGGCGCGGGTCCTCCCGCACCTCGGACGCGCCGATGCACCGCTCGGCGCCCTGCTCGGAGGACCACAGGACCGAGACGACGGCCGCCTCGTGATCGCCCAAGGGCACGATCCGCACGTCGTCGACGTCGACGCGCACCTGCTCGCCGCACGCCTGACGCACCGCGTCCGCGGTCGCGGACCCCACGGCCCGCAGGACCGCCGACGCGGTCGAGGCGGACCGGGCGCTGGCGGCGAGCACGGTCCCGTCGAGCACGAGGCTCACCGTCACCTCGGCACCGAGCCCGTCGGTAGCGACGGCGAGGCGGTCCAGCGTCGCGCGCCCCCCGCGGCGGACGGACGCGGCCGGATGGCGACCCGCCGAGGGTCGCATCTCAGGCGAGAGGCGCGGCGGGCTCACCAGGTCGAGCGGGCTGGTCGCCTCGGCCGGGCCGAGCTCGGGGTCGGGCACGAGTCGCAGGTGCGGTGGGGCGGGCTCGGGGTCGGACTCCTCCATCACGGAGAGCCGTCGCGGGTCCAGACCCAGGCCGAAGCGGTCGCGCAGCACCTGGTGGACCGCCGGCGCCACCGTGCCCTCGTCGGCGCCGGGAGCGAGGACCAGGCGCAGCTCCCCGCCGGCACCGCCGAGCACGACGGACGCCCCCGCCACCCCGGGCACCGAGTCCAGGGCGGCCTCGACGTCGTGCGGGTCCGGGACCGTCACCCGCTCACCGTACGGACAACGCGGCGACGATGCCCGCCGACCGCCTCGGTCCGGGCCCTGCGTCCCGGTCCGGGCCGGGCGTAGCGTGGAGGCAGGACGACGGGACGAGGAGGCCGCCATGACCGGAACCGAGACCCCGCGCATCCCCGACGCCGACCTGGCGGATGTCGCCGAGCAGCAGCGCGAGCTCCTCGAGCCCGCCGAGGCTCCCGTCTCCGTCGAGCCCGGCGACCCGGCTCGGGAGGCCGACGCCGCCGACGTGGCCGAGCAGCAGGTCGAGATCGGCTACGGCGACGAACGCGAGCCGGGCTGAGCTCCGAGCCGATTACCGGTGGGTAGGATCCACGCCATGCCCACCGTCAGCACCCCCGTCCGCGGGCAGCGCCTGCCCCGGCGCGAGCGGCGCGCGCAGCTGCTCGACGCCGCCCGCGATGTCTTCGTCGCCCAGGGCTACCACTCGGCCGCCATGGACGACATCGCCGACAAGGCCGGGGTCAGCAAGCCGGTGCTCTACCAGCACTTCCCCGGCAAGCTCGAGCTCTACCTCGCCCTCCTGGACGCCTCCGCCGACGCCCTGGTCGCGGCGATCCAGGAGGCACTGGAGTCCACGACCGACAACAAGCAGCGGGTGGCCGCGACGGTCGCCGCCTACTTCGACTTCGTCGCCGACCCGGGTGGGGCCTTCCGGCTGATCTTCGAGTCCGACCTCACCAACGAGGCCGCGGTCCGCGAGCGGGTGCAGCGCACCGATGACGCCTGCGCCACGCTCGTGAGCCGGGTGATCGCCGAGGACACCGGCCTCACGGAGGCCGAGGCCAAGCTGCTCGCAGCGGCCCTCGCGGGCATGGCGCAGACTGCGGCGCGCACGTGGCTGCGCGGCGAGGAGCCGCTCAGCCAGGACGACGCCGTCCGGCTCATCAACATCCTCGGCTGGCGCGGCATCTCGGGCATCCCGCTCTCCCACCCGCCCGCCTGAGTACGCCGTCGGCGAAGCCGGCCGCCCCGGGAAGGTGCGCGGGCGCCCGGACGGTTAGGTTGTCGAGGTCGACGGCGCCGCGTGGCGCCCGCGAAGGAAGGACACCGGCGTGGAGGTCAAGATCGGCGTGCAGCAGGCCGCCCGCGAGGTCGTGCTCGAGAGCGACCAGGACCAGGACGACGTCGTGGCGCTCGTGTCCGCCGCGGTCTCCGACGGCACGCCTCTGGTCCTCACCGACGCCAAGGGCCGCACGGTCGTCGTGCCCGGTGACAAGATCGCCTACGCCGAGGTCGGTGCGGGCGAGCGCGGCAAGATCGGCTTCGGCACCGCCTGACCTGCCGCGACCCCGAGCCGCCGGCCGGAGCCGTTCCTAGGCCTGCAGACCGAGGGTCTGCATCCGGCTCGTGTGGTTGTCGGTGAGCCGGCCGAACATCGCCCCCAGCCCGTCGAGCCCTAGACCCGGCCGGTCCATCCCGCCCACGATGAGGGACGCGAGCGCGTCGCGCTCGGCCGCGACCCGCTGCGCCTGGGACATCGCCTCCCCCACGAGCCGGCGCCCCCACAGCGCGAGCCGCCCGCCGATGCGCGGGTCCTGCTCGATCGCCGCGCGGACCGTGGCGACGGCGAAGTTGGCGTGGCCGGTGTCGCCGCAGACCTCGAGCACGAGGTCGCGCGTCTCCGGGTCCACGATCTCGGCGACCTCGCGGTAGAAGTCGGTGGCGATGCCGTCGCCGACGTAGGCCTTCACCAGGCTCTCCACCCAGTCCCCCGGGGCCGTCTGGGCGTGGAACTCGAGGATCGGCTCGGCGAAGGGCTGCATCGCGCCCGCCGGGTCCGCCCCGAGCTCGGCGAGACGCTCCGCGAGCCGCGTGAAGTGACGGATCTCGGCCGTCGCCATGAGCGCCAGAGCGGCCTCGTCGGCGATCGACGGCGCGAGCGAGGCGTCGGCCGCCAGCCGTTCGAACGCCACCAGCTCGGTGTAGGCCAGCACACCCAGCAGGTCGATCACGGCCGCGCGGTAGACCGGGTCGTCCACCAGCGCCTCGACGGGGGGCGGGCCCTCAGGGGCCCCGGTGATGTCGCTCACGGCTCGCGAGCGTACGCCCGCCCGGGCGCCGGGGCGCAGCCGACCGGCCTCCGCGCCCGCGCGAGGTCGGGTCGGGGCCCATGGAGCAGTAGGATGACCCCGTCCTTACGGTCACGGGCGTTGGCATCACTTCCTTCCGTGACCAGCCCGCCGAGGTGACCTCGTGCTCCTGAGTCGCCGGTGAGGGTGTCGCGTCTCGTACCCGCTGACCCCTGCTCGCCGGTCCCGCGCCGCACGCGCTCCTCGGCCAGACCCAGGAGAAGACCATCACCACCTCGACCGGACCTGAGGTCGACGCCACCCCGGACGTCGACATGACCGCCCCCATCACCGAGCCCAAGACCTTCGCCGAGCTCGCCGTCCATCCCTCGATCGTCGAGGCCCTCGCCGCCGACGGGATCGTCTCCGCCTTCCCGATCCAGGAGCTCACCCTCCCGCTCGCCCTGGCCGGCAACGACCTGATCGGTCAGGCCAAGACCGGCACCGGCAAGACCCTCGGCTTCGGGATCCCCGCGCTCATGCGCATCACCGGCCCGCAGGACGACGCCTGGGCGGAGATGAGCGACGTCGCCCAGGGCAAGCCCCAGGCGCTCGTCGTCGTCCCTACGCGCGAGCTCGGGATCCAGGTGGCGAGCGACCTCGAGAAGACCGGGCGGCTGCTGGGCATCCGCGTCCTCTGCGTCTACGGCGGTCGCGCCTACGAGCCGCAGGTCGAGGCCCTCCAGAAGGGGATCGAGGTCGTCGTCGGCACGCCCGGCCGCCTCATCGACCTCGCCCGCCAGGGCCACCTCAACCTCAAGCACGTGCGCACGCTCGTCCTGGACGAGGCCGACGAGATGCTCGACATGGGCTTCCTGCCCGACGTCGAGCGCATCGTGGCGCTCGTGCCCGCCGTGCGTCAGACGATGCTGTTCTCGGCGACCATGCCGGGCAAGATCGTCGCGCTCGCCCGCCGCTACATGACGGCGCCCACCCACATCCGCGCGATCAATGCGACCGACGAGAGCGCGACCGTCGACGCGATCGAGCAGCACGTGTGGCGGGCCCACTCCCTCGACAAGCAGGAGCTCATCGCACGCGTCCTGCAGGCCGACGGGCGCGGGCTCACGATCATCTTCTGCCGCACCAAGCGCAACGCCCAGCGGGTCGCCGACGACCTCGTCGACCGCGGGTTCGCCGCGGCGGCGGTGCACGGCGACCTCGGGCAGGGTGCGCGCGAGCAGGCGCTGCGCGCGTTCCGCAACGGCAAGGTGGACGTGCTCGTGGCCACCGACGTCGCCGCCCGCGGCATCGACGTCGCCGACGTCACCCACGTCTTCAACTGGGAGTGCCCCGAGGACGAGAAGACCTACCTGCACCGGATCGGCCGCACGGGCCGTGCAGGCAACTCCGGCGTCGCGGTCACCCTCGTCGACTGGGACGACCTGCACCGCTGGAAGATGATCAACCAGGCGCTCGGCCTGGCCTTCCACGAGCCGATCGAGACCTACTCGTCGAGCCCCCACGTCTACTCCGGGCTCGGCATCCCCGAGGGCACCAAGGGCCGGCTGCCCAAGTCCGCGCGGACCCGCGCCGGCCTCGACGCCGAGGTGCTC
>JAHECT010000038.1 GCA_024641605.1 Micrococcales bacterium | reverse complement strand
TCGCCGTCGCCGCGGCCGAGTCCCTCGCCGCGGGCGCCCTGCGCCGGGCCGCGCTCACCGGCGAGCCGGTGCCGGTGGCCCGGGTCGGCGACCTGCCCGCCGTCGTCCCCACGCTGCGCGGCAAGGTCGAGTTCGAGGTGAGCGAGGAGGGTCGCGAGGAGGAGGTCCTGACCCACCTGATGCGCCGTGCGGTCGCCGAGACGTTCCGCGCCCGGCTCGGCGGGGTCGACCTCGCCGCGCTCGTGACCCGCTTCGACGAGGGCAGCA
Source organism: Micrococcales bacterium (assembly GCA_024641605.1). Taxonomy (GTDB): domain Bacteria; phylum Actinomycetota; class Actinomycetes; order S36-B12; family CAIYMF01; genus Longivirga. The sequence continues at coordinate 16,860 of JAHECT010000038.1, read as the reverse complement.
CGGTCGAGGTCGGCGAGCTGGTCCCCGCGGCCGACGTCCTGCACGCGGTGGGGCCCCTGGAAGGTCTGGGCCGGATCGTGTCGGCGCTCGAAGGGGACGACGCGGGGTCGGAGTCCCCCGGTGTCGTGGCCGCCTGCCTCGAGCTCGCGCTGGAGGGCCTCTACCTGACCCGGCGGATCGCCAAGGACGAGGTCCCGGGGGGCGGGCGAGCGGTGTACGGCGGATGAGCGGATTCCGCTACGGCGCCTACCACGAGGGGCCCGACCCCCTCGCCCCGCCGTACGACGCCGGACGGGCCGTGGACGCCCTCGGCGAGCGGGTGCTCGACGGTGCGGGGGTCCGGGACGCCGTGCGCGACCTGCTCCAGCGCGGCTCGGACGGCATGCGCGGGCTCGACGACCTGCTGCGCCGCGTGCAGCAGCGGCGGCGCGAGCTCGAGCGCAGCGGTCGCATGGACGGGATGCTCGAGCAGGCGCGAGAGCTGCTCGACCGCGCCCTCGACGCGGAGCGCCGAGCCCTGTTCCCCGACCCGTCCGACGACGCACGCCTGCGCGAGGCCCAGCTCGACACCCTGCCGAGCAGCACGGCCGGCGCGGTGCGCGAGCTCAGCGACTACGAGTGGCGTTCGCCGGAGGCGCGAGCGGCGTACGACGAGCTGCGCGACATGCTGCGCCGCGACGTTCTCGACCAGCAGTTCCGCGGGATGAAGGAGGCGATGCGCTCGCAGGACCCGGCTCAGCGGCAGGCGCTCAAGGACATGATGAGCGACCTCAACGGGCTCCTGGACAAGAGGGCGCGGGGCGAGGACACCGACGCGGACTTCCGCGACTTCATGGACCGCCACGGGGAGTTCTTCCCCGACGACCCGCAGAACCTCGACGAGCTGCTCGACTCGCTCGCCCGCCAGGCGGCTGCCATGCAGCGCATGCTCGACTCCATGAGCCCCGAGCAGCGCGAGGAGCTGGCCGGGCTCATGGCCGAGGCGCTGGAGGACCTCGACCTCGCGGCCGAGATGAGCCGGCTCACCGACAGCCTCCGCGCCCTGCGGCCGGACCTGGCGTGGAGCGGCCGGCAGCGGATGCGCGGCGATGAGCCCCTCGGTCTCGGCGATGCGACCGAGGCGCTGGCGGACCTGGCCGACCTCGACGCCCTGGCCGACGCACTCGCCCAGGACTACCCCGGAGCGACGCTTGAGGACGTCGACGAGGAGGCGGTGGCGCGCGCCCTGGGCCGCCAGTCGGTCGACGACCTGCGACGTCTTCAGGAGATCGAGCGCGAGCTCGAGCGCCAGGGCTACCTCACCCGCAGCGGCGGGGACCTCACGCTCACCGCCAAGGCGATCCGGCGCATCGGGCAGACGGCGCTGCGCCGGGTGTTCGCCTCCCTCGAGACCGGGGGACGCGGCGACCACGACGTCCGCGACGCGGGTGCGGCCGGTGAGCTCACCGGGACCACCCGCGAGTGGCGCTTCGGCGACGAGCAGCCGCTGGACGTCGTGCGCACCGTCTCCAACGCGGTCCGACGCAGGTTGGTGGACCCCGACGGGCCGCGGCTCGACCCAGCCGACTTCGAGGTGCGCGAGACCGAGCGCCGGACCCGCGCCGCGGTCGCACTGCTGGTGGACCAGTCCTTCTCCATGGTCATGAACGACACGTGGCGCACGGCGAAGACGACGGCGATGGCCCTGCACGCCCTCGCCACCACGCAGTTCCCGCTCGACGCCGTCGAGATCATCGCGTTCGCGAACATGGCGCGACGTATCAAGGCGCACGAGCTGCCCGACCTCGATGCCAACGACGTGCAGGGCACGAACCTCCAGCACGCCCTCATGCTGGCCGGCCGGTTCCTCGACAAGCACCCCGATGCCGAGCCGGTCGTCCTCGTCATCACGGACGGGGAACCGACCGCCCACCTCGACCGGGACGGCGAGTGGTCGTTCTCCTGGCCCCCCGGGCCCGAGACCATCGCCCTCACGGTGGCCGAGATCGACGCCATGACCCGTCGCGGGGTGCCCCTGTCGTTCTTCCGCCTCGGGGAGGACCCGCGGCTCGCGCGCTTCCTCGACGAGATGGCGCGGCGCAACGGCGGCCGCGTCCTGGTGCCCGAGGGCGATCGACTGGGCGACTACGTCGTGACCGACTACCTCCGCCGCCGCCGCGGGTCCGCGCGCCGACGCTCGGCCTGACCCTGGGATGATGACCGGGTGCTGATCCGCGACGCGTCGACGTGAGAGCCCGCTTCGGCGCGTGGCTGCGGGCCACGCCCTGGCTGCGCGGCCTCCCGCGCGAGGTGGCGGTCCTGTCCACCGTCGCGTTCTGCGTCGCGCTCGGCTTCGGGATCGTGGGCCCGGCCATCCCGATCTTCGCCGACGAGTTCGGCGTCACCGCCTTCTGGGCGAGCGCCGTCGTCAGCGTCTTCGCGCTCATGCGCCTCGTCGGCGCGCTGCCCGCCGGCTGGCTGGTCGACCGCGTCGGCGAGCGGATCACGCTGGCCACCGGTCTGGCGATCGTGGCGGTGTCCTCGGCCCTGGCGGGTCTGTCGACCTCCTACCCCCAGCTGCTCGTGCTGCGCGGGGTGGGCGGACTCGGGTCGGCGATGTTCACGGTGTCCGCGCTCGCCCTGCTGATCCGCGTCGCGGCCCCCGAGCAGCGCGGCCGGTCGGCCGCCGCGTTCCAGGGCGGCTTCCTGCTCGGCGGCGTGACCGGCCCGGCGGTCGGCGGTCTCACCCTGGGCATCTCCATCCGTCTGCCCTTCTTCGTCTACGCCGCCACCCTGGCCGCCGCGGTCGTCGTGACCGTCACCCTCCTGCGGCGGACCGAGCTGCGCGCCCAGGACGGCACGACCATCGAGGACGAGCCGGTCCCCGGATGGACCATGCTGCGCGCGGCGCTACGCAACCGCGCCTACGTCACGGCACTCGTGGTCAACCTCGGGAACGGGTTCACCGCGTTCGGGCTGCGCGCCTCGATCGTCCCGCTGTTCGTGGTCAACGGACTCGGCCTCGGCAAGGCGTGGGCGGGATACGGCGCGTTCGCCTCCGCCATCGCCCAGGCCCCGCTGCTGGGCCCCGCCGGGCGGGCCACCGACACCCTCGGCCGCCGCAGGTCGCTCGTCATCGGGCTCGCCCTGAGCGCAGCGGCCTTCCTCGGTCTCATGGCGGTCGGCGCCGCATGGGGCTACATGATCGCGATGGCGGTGCTCGGCGCCGCCTCGGCCTACCTCGGGGCCGCTCCGGCCGCGGTCGTCGGGGACGTGACCGAGGGCCGCCGCGAGGGTCCCGTGGTGGCCACCTTCCAGATGATGAGCGACGTGGGCGCCGTGGCCGGTCCGCTCGTCGCGGGACTCATCGTGGACCGCACCGGTTCCTACGACGCCGCGTTCGGCATCGGCGCCGCGGTGCTGTTCGCCACCCTCGTGCTCTCGGCCACGATGCCCGAAACCCTGCGGCGGACACCCGACTCCCCAGGGCAGACTGCTCCGACGTGACCACCTCCGCGCACGAGGCCGGCAACCGCGCCTTCTGGGAGCAGGCCGCCGCGACCCACGGCACCCATGCGGGCGACCGCTACTACGACCTCGCGAAGGTCGTCGCCGGCGGCACGCTCATGACCCTCCACGAGGAGGGCGCCCTCGCCGCAGCCACCGGCGCGCCGGCCGACGACCCCCTCTCCCGGCTGGGCGGCCTGAGCGTCCTGCACCTGCAGAGCCACATCGGGGTCGACGGCGTCGTCATGGCGCGGGCGGGTGCCCGCGTGACGTGCGCGGACTGGTCCCCCACCGCCCTGCGCCGGGCGCAGGAGCTCGCCGCGCAGGTCGGCGTGAGGATCGAGACCGTCGAGTGCGACGCGCGCGACCTGCCGGCCGCGCTGCACGGGCGCTTCGACCTGGTCTACGTCACGATCGGCGCGATCTGCTGGATCGACGACCTCGACCGGTGGATGCGCCAGGTCGCGGCGGTGCTGCGCCCGGGCGGTGTCCTCGTCCTCGTCGAGCTGCACCCGCTCCTGCAGATGCTCGAGGCGCGCGTTCCCGAGATCGTCATGGACCTGCCCTACGGCGGCGGCGCCGCAGGCACGTGGGAGGGGTCGGGGACCTACGCCGACCCCGACGCCCCGGTGCAGTCCTCGACCACCTGCTACGCGCACTCGCTCGGCGAGATCGTCACGGGAGCGGTCTCCGCGGGGATGCGTGTGGACCGCCTGGTCGAGCACGACGCGCTCGACTTCGACCCGCGGGGCGACGACCTGGTGACCCGTGACGAGGACGGACGTCTGCGCCTGCGCCTCGGCCGCGGGCGCGAGGAGGGATCGCGCGGCGAGCCGCTCCCTGTGGCCTTCACGCTTCTCGCCACCCGCGCGTGAGCGCTGGACGACACTGACCACGTGGACCCGACCCCGTACGAGATCGAGCGCAAGTTCCTGCTGGAGGCTCCCGACCTCGCGGCACTGGACGGGGCCGCCACCTCGAGGTCGGAGATCGAGCAGATCTACCTCGACGACCGGGGGGCCGGGGCCGAGCGGGTACGTCGCCGGGTGCGTCTGGACGCGGCCGGGCCGCGCACCGAGCTGACCCACACCCGCAAGGTCGCGGTGAGCGCGGGGGTCGCGGAGGAGTACGAGGTCGACGTCGACGAGACCACGTACGCCGACCTGCTCGCCCGGGCCGACCCGGCGCGCGTCCCCGTGCTCAAGACGCGATGGGTCGTGCCGCACGGCGACCTGGTCCTCGAGGTGGACCGCATCCGCGAGCCGCGCGAGCTGTGGCTGCTCGAGGTCGAGCTGGCGGACCCCGGCGGCCTGCACGCACGCCTCGACCTCCCGACCTGGGTCGGCCCGCACGTCGAGGTCACCGGCGACGGGCGCTACGCGAACCGCAGCCTGGCGCTCCCGGACTGATGGGCGAGGATGGCCCGGTGCCCGCTCGACCGCTCGAGGAGCTCGTGGACCCGGGATGGGCCCGCGCCCTGGCCCCGGTCGCGGACGACATCGCGCGGATGGGCGAGTTCCTGCGCGCGGAGGTGTCCGCCGGCCGCGGGTACCTGCCGGCCGGGGACGCGGTGCTGCGCGCCTTCTCCCGCCCGTTCGAGGCCGTGCGCGTGCTGGTGGTGGGCCAGGACCCCTACCCCACACCGGGGCACGCGATGGGGCTCTCGTTCTCCGTCGCCCCCGACGTCCGCCCGCTCCCCCGCTCGCTGGCCAACGTCTTCCGCGAGCTCGTGGACGACCTCGGCGTCACCCCGCCGACGAGCGGGGACCTGAGCCCGTGGGCCGACCAGGGCGTGCTGCTGCTCAACCGGGTCCTCACCGTGAGCCCGGGCCGTCCCGGCTCGCACCGGGGCCAGGGATGGGAGGCCGTGACCGAGCAGGCCATCCGCGCGCTCGTCGACCGGGACCGGCCTCTGGTGGCGGTGCTGTGGGGACGCGACGCGCAGGGGCTGACCCCGCTGCTGGGCGCCACGCCGGTGGTCGCCAGCCCGCACCCGAGCCCGCTGTCGGCGTCGGGCGGCTTCTTCGGCTCGCGTCCGTTCAGCCGGGTCGACGACCTCCTCGCGCGCCAGGGCGCCGACCCGGTGGACTGGCGACTCCCCTGACCGGCGGCCGGCTCAGAGGTCGGCGTACGCCGGAGCGACGCGCGACCACGGGTGCAGCGACTCCAGCGTCGCCGCCACCGACAGCAGCAGGCGCTCCCGGCCCGGCAGCGCGACGAGCTGGACGGACAGCGGCGTCCCGGTGCGCGGGTGGACGCCGGCGGGCACGGCCATGGCCGGGAACCCGGCCACGTTCCAGGGCGCCGCGAAGGGCGCGTACCGCACGTTGGCGAGCATCGTGGCCGGCCACGACGTCTCGCTCCACGCGCGCGCCGCGATGGGCGGCTGGGCCAGCACCGGCGTCATGAGGACGTCGTAGGACGTGAGCAGCTCCCCGGCTCGGCGGCGCCACTCCTCGCGCGGCGCCTCGTCCAACAGATCGCGCTCGAGCACCGCTCGACCGATGGCGGCATGGGCGCGCACCCGCGGCTCGAGCAGGTCCGGGTCGAGCGGCGCCGCGTCCCCCGCGGTGCCGGCGAACCAGCGGAGCAGGCCCGCGGCGGCCGCGCCCGTCGGGTAGACGGGGTCGTGGCGGCTGACCTCGTGACCGGCCCGAAGCAGGGCCGCCGCGGAGGTGAACAAGCCCCGCACGTGGTCGAGGTCGACCGGCACGCCGGGCACCGGAGGGCGGGTGGACACGGCGATGCGCAGCGAGGGTCCCTCGCGCGAGTCGGTGACGCGGGCGAGGTCGGGGTCCGCCGCGAGGACGGACAGCCCCAGGGCGACGTCGTCAACCGTCGTCGCGAGCGGGCCGTTCTCGCTCATGCCGTACCAGTCGGTCTCGCCCAGGTCGCAGGGGACGACGCCCGTCCCTGGCTTGATCCCGACGAGCCCGGTGCAGGCTGCGGGGATGCGGATGGACCCCATCCCGTCGTTGCCGTGCGCGAGGGGCACCATCCCCGCCGCGACGGCGGCCGCGGACCCGCCCGAGGAGCCGCCCGGCGTGCGCTCGAGCGCCCACGGGTTGCGCGTGATGCCGTAGACGGAGTCGGTGGCGCCGAACACGCAGAGCTCGGGGACGCGGGTGATGCCCACGACCACGGCCCCCGCCGCCCGCCACCGGCGGACGACCTCGTGGTCGTGCGGCTGGGGTGCGGGGTCCGTGGCGGCCGACCCCACGCGCATCGGTTCCCCCGCCACGGGGACGTTGTCCTTGATCGCCACTGGGACGCCCGCCAGCGGGAGGGACTCCCCGGCGGCCACCCGCTCGTCCACTGCGCGCGCCTCGGCGAGCGCGGCCTCGCGCCGGATGACCTGGAAGGCGTGGACGGGCCCGTCGTAGGCGTCGATCCGACGCAGCGCCTCGGTGACCGAGTCGAGCGCGCTCGCCGACCCCGACGACACCGACTCGGCGACGGCCCGGACGGTGCTGGTCATGCCGGCCTCCTCATGCCTGGTGCTCCGTCCACGACGTGCCGTCCCAATAGCGACGACCCCCTGGGCGCGCCGGGTCGGGGTACCACCCGGCCGGGGGCAGCGCCGGAGGTGGCGGCGCCGGGGGCTGCACCGGCCGAGACGTCGCCGTGGTCCAGCTGCCGTCGGAGACCGACTCCGGGATCACCGGGGTGTCGCCGGTGCCACCGAACGGGTCCGCGTAGGTCGCGCCACCGGCCACCGGGGTTCCCGCCCCCGACGCTGCGGCGCCCTGCGGTGCCGCCGCCGGCGCGGGGCGCGAGGACCGGCGCACGATGCCGACGATGAGCAGGATCAGGCCGACCAGCCCGACGAGCGCGCCGAGCCCGATGAGCGCCACCCAGGGCCCGAGACCGACCAGGGCGCCGATGCCCGGGGCGACGATGACCTCCGAGGGCGCGGAGCCGCCGACGTTGACCGTGTAGGTGCCCTCGCGCGTGGTGGTGAACTGCGCGAACCCCGAGAAGTCGTCGTTGTTCGAGCTGAAGGTCTGGTCGAGGCCCGGAGTCGTGACCGGCACCCCGCCGTCCGGGCCGAGCACCTCGACGTCGGCCGCGGAGAGGTTCGCGCTCGCGCCGGAGAACGGGACGAGCTCGTAGACCACGTACGTCGTGGACGCGTCGAGCTGGCGCACGACGGCGCCCGGCGTGGACACCGGCGACCCGAACCCCGTGATGAGCCCGGCGCTCGCCGACACGGTCCCGGCGATCCCGGCCACGACCATGACGACCCCGACGAGCAGGGCGACGATGCCGCCGACGACCAGGCCCCGGCCCCGCGGGCGAGGCGGCTCGGCGGGGGTGATCGACCACTGCTCGCTCATGTCGTGCTCCCGTCGTCGGTGACGGGTCCAGTCTGCTACGCGGCCGTCGCCGAGTCCGGCGCTCGGCTGCTCCGCGCCAGGCCCACGACGCCCACGACGAGCAGGATCGCGCCCACGACCAGCGCCACCAGCCCGGGGACGGGTCGGCGGGACGCGGACAGCGCGACCGGCACCGTGCCGCCGTTGACCACCACGTGGGTCCCGGCCGCGGCCGCATCCACCTCGCCGACCAGCACGTGCTCGGCCCAGTCGCGGGCGGAGGCCGGGCTGACCTGCTCCTCGTCGCGGCCGGGGAGCGGCCGACCCTGGGGGTCCAGCACCTCTACGGGGGCCAGGTCGCGGCCCGGCTCGTCGATGTCGGGCGGCTTGCGGACTTCGAAGACGAGGTAGGACCCGGGCTCGAGCGCGACCGCCGACCGACCGGTCGGGAAGGGGCCGAGCGGGTCGAGCACCTGCGCGGAGGTCGCCTGCACGACCGAGGCCACGGTCAGCACCACGAACCCGAGCACCGTGAGGACCCACGCGGCCGTGCTGCCGCGGCTGCCGGGCAGCGGTCGGTCCTGCGTCATCGGACCATCATCCGACCTCGACCAGCGCCCCGCGCAGCAGCCCCGCGGCCGCCTCCGGATGGTCCTCGGCGAGCAGGCCCGCGGCTGCCACGACGTAGCGCTGGTCGACCGTGAGCCGTGGGGACCGCGGCACCCGCCACCCGCCCGCGTGATCGGTGCCGACCGGGGCGAGCACCTCGGCGAGGCGCTCGGGGTCGGCATGACGGAAGACGCCGCCGCTCGCGACGACGAGGGACACCCGGGACAGGTCCCGGCCCGGGGTGTGCCCCTCCGCCGTGTCGACCGGTCGTGCGTGGCGACGCAGCGCCACCGTGAGCGCGAGCCGCGCGAGGACCGCGTCCACCTCGCGCTCGGCGTCGGTGGCGGGGAGCAGACCGGGATCGTCGTGGCGGCGCCGGGCCGCCTCCTCGAGCGGCGCCGCCGCATCCGGCTCGAGCAGCCGCTCGGCCAGCGCGGCCGCCACCACGCCCGGGGCGCTCCAGCGCATGCCCAGGTCCCCTTCGACGGTGCGCCCGCGCCACAGCACCTCGACCACCTCGCGGTGCAGCTCGGCCTCCTCGGCGTCGGGGGTGAGCGCCGAGTACACGTCGGTCGTCGCACCGCCGACGTCGACGAGGAGCACGTCCCCGACGCCGGTGTCGGCGAGCAGCTCCACTCCCGTGAGCACGAGGTCGGGGGTGGCGCCGCGCACCAGCGAGGCGAACCGCGGACCCCGAGTGAGCCCCTTGCCGCCGATGACGTGGCGCACGAAGACGTCCCGGATGGCGGCGCGGGCGGGGAGCGGGTCGAGCACGCCGATGCGGGGCAGCACGTTGGCGCAGGGGACGACGGTCCGGTGCCGCCGCGCGAGGACGGCGGTGACGTCCTCGCGCGCGTCGCTGTTGCCGCCCACGACATAGGGGACCGCCGGCCCGGAGCGCGCCAGTCGCTCGGCGTTGTGCCGCAGCACCTCCACGTCTCCCCCGTCGGTGCCTCCGACCAGCAGCACGACGTCGGGCCGGTCGGCGCGCAGCGCCGTGATCCCGTCGCGGTCCAGCGGGCCGCTCGACACGTGCACGACCTTGGCGCCGGCCGACAGACCCACGCGGGCGCCCGCCTCCGCCGTCACGACCCGCTCGTAGCCCACGACGGCCAGCCGCAGCCCGCCGCCGGCCGACGAGCAGGCCCGCACCTCGCGCGGCGCGCCACCGGCCTCCTCGACGACCTCGGCGACCGCGGCATCGAGTCCGGTGAGCACGTCTCGGCCGGGTCCGACCGTGGTGGGCACCGAGGTGGTGGCCAGGAGCCGCCCCGGCTCGGGGCCGTCGACGAGGACCGCCGCTGCCTTGGTGAACGTGGAGCCGGTGTCGACGCAGACGACGTACTCCGGGGTCACCCCAGGGCCTGCTCGAGGTCGGCGAGCAGGTCGTCGACGTGCTCGAGGCCGACCGAGAGCCGCACGAGGTCGGCGGGCACCTCCAGCGGCGACCCGGCGGCGGATGCGTGCGTCATCCGGCCGGGGTGCTCGATGAGCGACTCGACGCCGCCGAGGGACTCACCCAAGGTGAACAGCCGGGCGCGGTCGCAGACGGCGACGGCCGCCTCCTCGCCGCCGACGACCCGGAAGCTGACCATGCCGCCGTAGTCGCGCATCTGCTTGGCCGCAACGTCATGACCGTCGTGGCCCTCGAGCCCGGGGTAGAGCACCTCGGTCACCTTCGGGTGCTCGGCGAGCATGGCGACCACGCGGCGGGCGTTGGTGCAGTGGCGGTCCATGCGCACGGCGAGGGTCTTGATGCCGCGGAGGACGAGCCACGCGTCGAACGGGCCGGCGACCGCGCCCATCGCGTTCTGGTGGTAGGCCAGCGACTCCGCGATCTCGGGATCGCGGGCGACGAGCGCGCCGCCGACGACGTCGCTGTGCCCGCCGAGGTACTTCGTCGTCGAGTGCACCACCACGTCGGCGCCGAGCAGGAGCGGCTGCTGGAGGTAGGGCGAGGCGAAGGTGTTGTCGACCACGAGCAGCGCCCCGGCGGCGTGCGCGACGTCGGCGAGGGCCGCGATGTCGGCGACGCGCAGCAACGGGTTCGTCGGCGTCTCCACCCATACGACCTTCGTGCGCCCCGGCACGACCGCGGCGGCCACGGCCTCCGGATCGGTCAGCCGAGCTGGCGTGTGCTCGAGGCCCCAGCGTCCGAGGACGCGGGCGAAGAGCCGGTAGGTGCCGCCGTAGGCGTCGTCCGGGATGACGACGTGGTCACCGGGTGCGCACAGCGCGCGCAGGAGGGTGTCCTCGGCGGCCAGCCCTGAGGCGAACGCCAGCCCTCGGGTCGTGCCGGCGGAGGCGCGGAAGGGGTCCTCGAGCGCCGCCAGGCAGTCCTGGAGGGCGTCGCGGGTGGGGTTGGCCGAGCGGGAGTACTCGTAGCCGCCGCGCAGGCCGCCCACCCCGTCCTGGGCGTAGGTCGACACCTGGTAGATCGGCGGAACGACCGCGCCGGTGAGCGCGTCGGGCTCCTGACCCGCGTGCAGCGCGACGGTCTCCAGCTGGGTCCAGGACGGGTGCTCGGTCATGGCCAGCAACCCTACGCCGGGCTCGGCTCCCCACCCGCCGACCAGGGTCGAGCGTGAGGGCCCTGAGTGTTCGGCTCTATTGGATGAGGGTCGCCCTCATAGGGCGGGATGAGGGTCGCCTTCATCCGGCGAACGCGGGCGGGGGGCGGCCGACAGGGGGTGTCGGGGGCCTCGCCTCCGTGGCGCGCGCTGCCGCTGCGGTGGGCCGCTGCGGGGGCGCCTCGGGCGAGGGCGGTCGGGACGCTGTCACCGGGCGGTAAGGACTCGCCGGGGACCACATCCGCCCCGGCGGGCGTTGTGCCGGGTGCGGTCGGCCGAATTGCCGACTCCCACGACCCCAGGAAGGGTTGTCCCATGTTCTCCTCCCTGTTCGGCGCCACGGCCAAGACGCGCATGGTCACCCCGAAGGACGCGCTCCCCGGGCGGTCGGCGCGCCCGTTCGACGTGCCGGCGACGCACGCCGTGCTCGGCACCCCGCTCGAGGGTCCCTTGCCCGAGGGGCACGTCGCGCTCTACCTCGGCCTGGGCTGCTTCTGGGGAGCGGAGAAGCGCTTCTGGCGGGTCCCGGGCGTCTACACCACCGCCGTGGGCTACCAGGGCGGCATCACCCCGCACCCGCTGTACGACGAGGTGTGCACCGGGCGAACCGGGCACGCCGAGAACGTCCTCGTCGTCTACGACCCCGACGTGGTGCCCACCTACGATCTGCTCAAGGTCTTCTGGGAGAACCACGACCCGACTCAGGGCTACCGGCAGGGCAACGACATCGGCACGCAGTACCGCTCGGCGCTGTACTGGACGACCGAGGAGCAGGCCGAGCTCGCCGAGCGCAGCCGGGCGGCGTTCGACGCCCTCGTGCGGGCGAAGGGGTACGGCCAGGTCACGACCGAGTTGGCGCCCGCCGCGGACCTGCCGTTCTACTACGCCGAGGCCTACCACCAGCAGTACCTGCACAAGGTCCCGAACGGCTACGACTGCCACTCGGAGACGGGCATCGCCCTCCCCCCGCTGTAGCGCACTAACGGCCCGTCGCCCACGAGGCGGCGGGCCGTTACCGTGCGCCGAGCGATACCCGGCATGAGGGATCTCCTTGTTCGACAGCCTGCACCACCCCGTGCCAGCCACGACGTGCACCGCCACGTCAATCACCGGGGGGACCCGGGCGCTTGGGGAGTTGCTGGCCTTTCGGGCTGTACGTTGGTGCGCGTGAGGTGGCGTTCCCCCGGTTCTGCGGTCGCCTTGGGCGGGATGTTCTGGCTCGCCGGCATCGTGGTGCTTGAGGTTCAGCACGACCCGGAATCCGACTCGGTGCCCCTCGCGTTCGCGGCGTTCGCCGGAGCCGGCGCGCTGGTCTGCCTGGGCATGTGGGTGGCGGCTCGAACCTGGCCGAGGAGGATCGCGAGGGTCAGCGCTCGGCTGATGGCTGCCTGCGCCCTGATGGTGGGCCTTGGCTTCGGCGCTGATCTGCTGCCGTTCGACACGTTCCTAGCGTTCCTGGTCAGCTACACCGTGCTCTTGTTCCTGCTGCCGGTCGCCTTCGCGGCCCTCGGGCTGGTAGCGCTGCGCTCCGACCTGCCCCGCTGGGCGGGCTGGAGCGCCCTCGCCGTGGCCGCGAGCGCCGTGGTGACCTACGGATTCCACGCCCTGGCACGGGACATCTGGGACCCTCCCGACGCCGTGTGGTTCACCGCCGTGGGGGGAGGATGGGTGTTGCTCGGCGTGGCCATGGCTCGGGCCGACGCAGCACCCGTGCCAGGCGAGGGTGCAGACGCCTGACCACTAGCGTTCTGCACGTCTGGGCGAGGCCCCAGGTCCGTGGTTGTGCGCCCAGTCGCTTGACGCCAGAAGTGCCGTGATGACCCGCCGCGATGGGGCACCAGCAGTACCTGTCGGTCGAACTCCTACATGGAGGCTCGCAGGAAGGTGAGAACCGCCAGCACCCGGCGGTTGCTGTCCGGGTCCTCCGCAAGCCCCAGCTTGCCGAACGCCTGAGCGACGTGGACCTCAACCGTCCTGTCGCTGATGAACAGCCGACGCGATCGCTGAGTTGCTCAGCCCTTCTGCCACCAAGGACATCACTTCGCGCTCCCGTGGTGACGGCACGGCGAGCGGGTCTGTGCGACGTCGCCGTGCCACCATGACGGCCACGACGGCCGGGTCGATCACGCACTCGCCCGCCCTCAGCGGGCCACCCGCTATGACGGGCCGCGCTGCGGGCACCCTCGGCTGAGACGGTCACACGAAGACAGGCCTGCGCCGCCCGCTCTGACCCCGATGAAGGCGACCCTCATCCAATAGAGCCGAACAATCCGGGCCTTCACCGACGTCCGGCATGGAGCGCCGGTCACAGGACTCGCTCGAAGAGGTAGGCGAACGGCGACCTGGTGTAGGCGACGCCGCGACCGCTCGCGTGCAGCGACTCCGCCGTGACGGGGACGTTGCGCTGGGGGATCAGGTAGGAGTCCAGATTGTGCGAGCTCACCGAGTACGCGCCGGCCTGTGACGTGACGACCGCCGTCAGCCGGTAGCGCGGATCGATCGAGGCCAGTGCGGCGTCCCCGTGGCTCGGGTTCGCCAGCAGCGTGCCGCCGACCCGCAGGTACGGAGTGCAGTGCTGGGACACGAAGCCTGCGTACAGCGAGATGACGAGATCGAACTCACCATCGCGGAGGTCGAGCGGATCGCTGTAGTCGGCGCCGATGAAGCGCACCGCATGATGCGCAGGATCGGCGCCATGCTCGGTGAGCAGCTCCCGCACCCCGTCCTCGTCGCCGAAGAACTGCCGTGCTCGTCTGTCGACGTCGACGTAGGTGACCGACGGCCACACGAACGAGGGCGCGAGGTCGACGTACGAGCCGGGGTAGAGCACGGTGACGGCGTCCACGGCGTCGGCGACCGCTGCGAAGAGCCGAAGGCGATCACCGACGTGCTGGTCCTGCTTCTCCCACAGCTGCCTGGTCCGGTCCAGCACTCCCCGACCATACGCCGAGAACTCGGCCGAGGCCGCGGCGTCCCGGGGGCCCTCACCGGGTCAGGATGCGCCGATGGAGGCGAGCACGTCGTAGACGAAGAAGGCGGGCCACACGATCGCCTGCAGGATGCCGACGATGTGGTCCCAGAACCCGTCGGAGGTCTGCCAGTAGTAGACGACGGCCCCGATGAAGCCAAGGCCGTAGACGGCTCCCCCGGCTCCCGCGCCGGCGTTGGCGTTCCTGTTGCTGCTCATGCCTGCATCCTCCTCCCCCGCGCGGCGCGCGGGTCCGGAACCGACGCGACCTGCTCCGAGGTCACGGCCACCTCGACCGCCCTCCGCGGTACCGACCTCGTGCCGGTGGCGGTCGCGGCCGCCTGCGGCGGGAGGGCGGCCCAGAGGACTGCGGCGTACTCGAGCAGTCCCCCGCGTGCCTGGCTCTCGCTCATACCGACGACGCTAGGGAGCAAGGCGCTGACGGGGATCCGGGATCCTCCCCCGAGCGACCCTGGCCCGACCCTGAGGCAGGCTCAGGGGCGCCGCAGGGCTCAGTGGGTGAGGTAGCCCAGGAGGTCCTGGCGGGTGAGCACGCCGGTCGGTACGCCGTCGTCGACGACGATCGCGGCGTCGGCGGTCTCGAGCGCGTGGACGGCCGCCGAGACCGGCTCGCCGGCGCCGATCATCGGCAGCCCGGCAGCCATGTGCTTCTCCACCGGGTCGGCCAGCTCAGCCGTACCGGCGAAGAGCGCGTCGAGGAGGTCGCGCTCGGCGATCGAGCCGACCACCTCGGCGGCCTTCACCGGAGGCTCGGCCTTCACGACCGGCAGCTGCGATACGCCGTACGTCCGCAGGATGTCGATCGCCTCGCGCACGGTCTCCTGCGGGTGGGTGTGCACGAACTGCGGCAGGTCGCCGCTCTTGGTCCGCAGCACGTCGCCCACCGTCCGGTCGGGAGAGGTCTGCAGGAAGCCGTAGTCGGCCATCCACTCGTCGTTGAACACCTTCGAGAGGTAGCCGCGGCCGCCGTCGGGGAGCAGGACGACGACGACGTCGTCCTTGCCCGCACGCGCCGCGACCTCGAGCGCCGCCTGCACCGCCATGCCGCAGGAGCCACCGACCAGCAGCCCTTCTTCGCGCGCCAGCCGTCGGGTCACGAGGAACGAGTCACGGTCGGACACGGCGACGATCTCGTCGGCGACCGAGCGGTCGTAGCAGTCCGGCCAGAAGTCCTCGCCCACGCCCTCGACGAGGTAGGGGCGTCCGGTCCCGCCGGAGTAGACCGACCCCACCGGGTCGGCGCCGATCACCCGCACCCGTCCGTCGCTGACCTCCTTGAGGTAGCGACCGGTGCCGCTGATGGTCCCGCCGGTGCCCACACCCGCGACGAAGTGCGTGACCCGCCCGTCGGTCTGGGCCCAGATCTCGGGGCCCGTCGTCTCGTAATGGCTGCGCGGGTTGTGCGGGTTGGAGTACTGGTCAGGCTTCCACGCCCCGTCGATCTCGCGCACAAGACGGTCCGACACCGAGTAGTACGACCGCGGGTCCTCGGGATCCACGGCGGTGGGGCACACGACGACCTCGGCGCCGTAGGCGCGCAGCACGTTCTGCTTGTCCTGGCTGACCTTGTCCGGGCAGACGAAGACGCAGCGGTAGCCCTTGAGCTGCGCCACGAGCGCGAGCCCCACACCCGTGTTGCCGCTCGTCGGCTCGACGATCGTGCCGCCGGGGCGCAGGTCGCCGGAGGCCTCGGCCGCCTCGATCATGCGGGTGGCGATGCGGTCCTTCACCGACCCGCCGGGGTTGAGGTACTCCACCTTCGCGAGCACCGTGGGTGCGTCGGGGCCGAGGTGCGCGGTGACCGAGCGCAGCCGGACGAGAGGCGTGTTGCCGATGAGCTCGACGACGTTGTCGTGGACCTGCATGCCGCGACCCTAGTCCGGTCCGGCGCGGACCCGCTCCTCGTGGCGCCGCGACTGGGTACGGTCGGCCCCGTGGGGCGGGAGCCGGCGTACGAGATCGCGCCCGGGGTGTGGCGCATCCCGGTCATGACCGACGACGCGATCAACGCCTTCGCCTTCGTCGAGGACGACGGACAGGTGACGCTGCTGGACGCCGGGCTCCCGTACACCGGGCGACGCGTAAGCGCCGGGCTGCGCCACCTCGGCAGCGACGTCTCCGAGGTGACCCGGATCCTCGTGACGCACGCGCACAACGACCATGCGGGCGGGATCGCGCGCGTGGTGAGCGCGAGCGGCGCGCCCGTCCTCGCGCACGGGTCCGACGCCGGCTACCTGCAGGCCGGCCGGGTGCCACCTATCGGGCCGCAGACGCGGGCCCGGCGGGCCTGGGAGATCCTCGGCCGCTACCGGGCCGTGCCGGTCTCGGCCACGGTCGCCGACGGCGAGACGGTGGCGGGCGGGCTGCGCGCCGTGCACACGCCGGGGCACACCCCCGGCCACCTGTCGTGGCTGCACGAGCCGACCGCCACCCTCATCACGGGCGACGCCGTGCACTTCTACCGCGGCGAGGTCCGCATCGGGATGCGGCTCTACTGCCACGACGTGGCGCTCAACGAGCGAAGCGCGCACCGCCTCGGCGACCTGGACTATGACGCCGTCGGCTTCACCCACGGCCCCGAGATCCGCCGGGGCGGGCGCGCCGCCCTGCGCGCCTTCCTCGCCGCCCGCGGGTGAGGACGTGCAGCCGCAGCCGAAGCACCGCCAAGCCCGACGCTGACCCGAATCGGCACGGGCCGACGGCGCCCGGTCGACCACCGCCACGACGCCCCGGGCGCGTCGCTCGCGCACCGGGGGGAGAATGGGCACATGGCATCGATCCCCACGCTGCCGGTCCGCGACGAGCGGGTACGGCGGATCGCGGTCGCCGCCGCCAAGGGCGGCGGCGGCCTGCTCGGGGTGGGCACGGCGCTCGCCGGTGCCGCGATCGG
>JAHECT010000176.1 GCA_024641605.1 Micrococcales bacterium | reverse complement strand
TCGGGCCGCGCCGAGGCGGTCGCCGCTCGGGCGCGGTGGCCGGTCGGGCGGGGGGGCCGGGTGGCGCTCATCGCGGCACCGGGCCGAGGGGACGCGCTGTCGGCACCACGGTCAGTAGCGCGGACCGCGGGTCACCTCGATCAGCCGTCGACGCACGTCGACCAGGTAGACGATCGAGGCGACGACGCCGGCGAGCCCGAGGATGGAGAGCAGGCCGCCCCCGACGGGCGGGAACAGGATCTGGGCCACCACCCCGCCGCCGAGCAGGGCCAGCCAGAAGTTCTTGGTACGCCGGTCCGCGGCCGGGTAGGCGTCGGAGCGACGGGTCGCGGCGTCGATGAGGGCGAACGCCCCCAGGCCCAGGCAGGCCCAGTAGATGGCGATGTAGACGAGCCCGCTGACCTGGATCATGTGCCGATCCTAGGCGCGGACCGGGGCGCGGACGATCCGGCACGCGTCGAGCCGCGAGGGCGCGCACGGGCGCGTCGGCCCGGGGGTCACCGGCCGGGACCGGCAATGCCGACGGGGCGGGACCCACCAGGGGGTCCCGCCCCGTCGAACGGGTGCGAGCGTCAGCGGCCGACGACCTCGCGCAGGGAGGCCAGCACGGCCTCGGCGCGGGTCTTGAGGTCGGCAGCGGTGCCGGTCGCGAAGGCGGCGCGGGCGTCGGCGCGGGCGCGCAGGTCGCCGGTGAACTTCTCCGCCGTCTCGACGGCCTCGCGGGCCTGGGCGGACACCGTGGCGACGTAGGGCGTCACGTTGGCCTCGACGGCCTTGCGGCCGCCGGTGAGCAGCTCGGTCACCGAGGTGATCATGGGCGCGGCGGCCTCGTGAGCGGCCGTGCGACCCTCCTGGCTGCGCTCCGTCGCGGCGGCGACGTAGGGCTTCATGACGTCCTCGACGGACTTGCTGGCCATGACGAGCTGGCCCTCGAAGCGGCTGCGCAGGTCGGCGACCTCGGGCAGGTCCGCCATGAGCGTGCGGGCCCGGGCGACGGGAGCCTCGAAGAGCTTCACCGACTCGGTTGCGACGGTGCCCATGACCGCGTCGACCAGAGCGCTGAAGCCCGTGGGGGCGTGCTCGGTGGTCGTGCTGGTCTTCGTCGGGGCGACCTTGGGGGTGGTCGTCTTCTTGGCGGTGGTCTTCTTCGCCGTGGTCTTCTTCGGAGCGGCCTTGGCGGTGGTCGTCTTCTTCGCCGCGGTCTTCTTGGCGGTGGTCTTCTTCGCCGTGGTCTTCTTCGGGGCAGCCTTGGTGGCCTTCGCGGTCACGGCGGCTTCGGGGGTGGGGGTGGTCTCGTTCATGACGGATCCTCCGGGTGAGTGGTGGTCGGGTCGGTGGGGGTGGTCTCGGAGGTGGCGGCGCGGGCCGCGTTCTCCTTCTGGAAGGCGGCGTAGATCTCCAGGAGCGCCTGGCGCTGCCGCTCGGAGAGCGACTCGTCGGAGACGATCGCGTCCTGCACGGCCGCGCTGCCCGGCCGAGGCTCGAGGAGCCCCGCGCGGACGTAGAGCGACTCCGCGGAGATCCGCAGCGCCGAGGCGATCTGGCCGAGGATCTCCGCGCTCGGCTTCTTCAAGCCCCGCTCCACCTGGGAGAGGTAGGGGTTGGAGACGCCCGCGGTCCTGGCCAGCTGCCGCAGCGACACCTCGGCCGACTCCCGCTGCTCGCGGATGTAGCTCCCCAGGGAGCTCAGGTCGATCGGTGCCATGGCTCTACTGTGACACGGAGTGCTTGCTGTAGCAAGCGGGCAGCAAGCACTCCGTCCGTGACCTCGCCCACACCTCTCGGGCGAGGGGTCGCAGCGAGTCAGCGTCCGGCGACCCGGTCACGCCGGCACGGTCCCGCGGCGCGTGAACCGACCGCGCAGCCACAGGGACACGTACACGAGGGCGACCAGGGCCGGGACCTCGATGAGCGGGCCGATGACGCCGGTGAGCGCCTGCCCCGAGGTCACTCCCCAGACGCCGATGCTCACGGCGATGGCCAGCTCGAAGTTGTTGCCCGCGGCGGTGAAGGCGAGCGTCGCGGTGCGCGGGTACGACATGCCGGAGCGGTACCCGATGAGGAAGGAGACGCCCCACATGAGGGCGAAGTAGACCAGCAGCGGCACCGCGATGGAGACCACCGCGAGCGGGTCCGACGTGATCGCCTCGCCCTGGAGCGCGAACATGACCACGATCGTGAAGAGCAGCCCGTAGAGCGCGAACGGGCTGATGAACGGGATGAACCTCTCCTCGTACCACGCCCGCCCCTTGCGGCGCAGCCCCCATCGCCGCGTGAGGTAGCCGAGGGCGAGCGGGATCCCGAGGAAGACCAGCACAGCCTTGGTGATGTCCCAGGTGGAGAACTCGACGTCCTGGGTCTGCAGCCCGAGCCAGCCGGGAAGCACGGACAGGTAGAAGGTTCCGAGGACCGCATAGGCCAGCACCTGGAACACCGAGTTGAGCGCGACGAGCAGTGCGCCCGCCTCGCGATCACCGCACGCCAGGTCGTTCCAGATGAGCACCATGGCGATGCACCGGGCGAGCCCGATGACGATGAGCCCGGTCCGGAACTCCGGCGCGTCCGCCAGGAACACCCACGCGAGCACGAACATGAGCAGCGGACCGACGACCCAGTTGAGCGCCAGCGAGGTCCACAGCAGCCGGCGGTCGCCGGTCACGTGACCCATGTCCTCGTAGCGCACCTTGGCCAGGACCGGATACATCATGAGGAGCAGGCCAAGCGCGATGGGCAACGAGGTCTCGCCCACCGAGATCGCGTCCAGCCCGCCCTGGATGCCGGGCACCAGCCTGCCCAGGAGCAGGCCGCCCGCCATGGCGAGCAGGATCCACACCGGCAGGAACCGGTCGAGGACCGAGAGGCGCTCGAGGACCGCGCCCTCGTCGGTGTCCGGTCCGGTGGTCACGGAGTCGAGCCCGTGTCGGCGCGGGTCCGGTCGATGTCGGCGATCAGGTCCTCGATCCGGCGGCGGATCTCGTCGCGGATGGGGCGGACGGCCTCAACACCCTGTCCCGCAGGGTCCTCGAGCACCCAGTCGAGATAGGTCTTGCCGGGGAAGATCGGGCAGGCGTCGCCGCAGCCCATGGTGATGACGTAGTCGGAGGCCCGGACCGCCTCCACCGTCAGGACCTTGGGCACCTCGGCCGAGATGTCGATGCCCTCCTCACGCAGCGCCTCGACGACGGCCGGGTTCACCGCGTCGGCCGGAGCCGACCCAGCGGAACGGACCTCGACCCGCTCACCCGCCAGGTGGGTGAGGTAGGCCGCGGCCATCTGCGATCGGCCGGCGTTGTGCACGCACACGAACAGGACGGACGGCGTATCGCTCACGTCAGGGATCCCTCGGGAGTCAGCGGGACAGGACGCGGCGGAGGTCCTCCAGCCGCGAGGGGACGACGGAGTACCAGACCCACGTGCCGCGCTTCTGCGACTGCACGAGCCCGGCCTCGCGGAGCACCTTGAGGTGGTGGCTGACCGTCGGCTGGCTCTTACCCACCGGCTCCACGAGGTCGCACGCGCAGGCCTCACCGGTCTCCGCGGTCGCGATGAGGTTGAGCAGCTGCAGGCGGACGGGGTCGGCCAGCGCCTTGAACGCCTCGGCCAGGGTGGCCGAGGCCTCGGCGTCGAGCGGCTCGCGCCGCAGCGGGGCGCAGCAGTCGGCGAGATCGAGAACCGGCAGGTCGCGCACGCCGGTAGAGCCGGTGGACTTCGACATGGATGGATATTGACAGGATTCGATGGAAGGTGCAACATCGATCTCAGTAGATATTGACGTGTGTCGATGTAATCGAGGAGCAACTCATGACCGACCCCACTCCCACCCGCGTGCAGCTCGCCCTCAACGTCGACGACGTCGACGGCGCGGTCGCCTTCTACTCCGCCCTGTTCCGCACCGAGCCGGCCAAGCGCCGCCCCGGATACGCGAACTTCGCGATCGACTCGCCGCCGCTCAAGCTGGTGCTGCTGGAGAACAAGGGCGCCGCCGAGCGGCTCAACCACCTCGGCATCGAGGTGGCCTCGACCGAGATCGTCGACCGCGAGCAGGCGCGGCTCGCGGCCGCGGGCCTCACCGCTGTGGACGAGCGCGGCACCACCTGCTGCTACGCGACCCAGGACAAGTTCTGGGTCGAGGGCGCCCCCGACGGCGAGCGCTGGGAGGTCTACGCCGTGCTCGCCGACAGCGCCACCTTCTCCGCCGAGATCCCCGAGGCCACGACGTGCTGCGGCACCGCGGCCGACCAGTCCATCCCCGAATCGCAGGCCGCCTCGGCCTGCTGCTGACGACGAAAGGCAGGACCACCATGTATCCCTCGAACCTCACCTCGGCCGCGGCGGGCCAGCACGTCGACGACCTGCGGACCGCCGCCCGGCGGGCGCGGGTGGCCGCCCTTGTGCGCGGCTGCCGGGAGACCGTCCTCGAGCGCGCCGCCCGCCGGCTGCACGTGGGTCCTCGCGACGCACAGGCGTGCGCCTCCTGAGGCGCACCTGGGGGTGGCGCGCTACCGCGAGGCGAGCAGGTCGGCCGGCACGCGCAGGGCACCGA
>JAHECT010000175.1 GCA_024641605.1 Micrococcales bacterium | reverse complement strand
AGAAGGCCGCACCCGCGAAGAAGGCCGCACCCGCGAAGAAGGCCGCACCCGCGAAGAAGGCCGCACCCGCGAAGAAGGCCGCACCCGCGAAGAAGGCCGCACCCGCGAAGAAGGCCGCACCCGCGACGAAGGCCGCACCCGCGAAGAAGGCCGCGATCACGAGGCCCGCCCGTCGTACGCCGGTCGTGCGCGAGGACGAGTCGCCGTGGACGAAGTCCGAGCTCGCCGAGGTCCGCGCCGAGCTCGAGCTCGAGGTGCTCCGGCTCAACCAGCAGATCGCCGACACCGAGGAGGGCATCGCCGACCTCCTGCGCGACTCCGGCGACGGAGCCGGGGACGACCAGGCCGACGCTGGCACCAAGACCTTCGAGCGTGAGCACGAGATGTCGCTGGCCAACAACGCCCGCGACCTGCTCGAGCAGAACCGTCGTGCGCTCGCCCGTCTCGACGACGGGAGCTACGGCGTCTGCGAGCGCTGCGGCCGACCCATCGGGAAGCTGCGCCTGCAGGCCTTCCCCCGGGCGACCCTGTGCGTGTCGTGCAAGCAGCTCGAGGAGCGCCGCTGACCCGTCGGCGCCCGCCGGCGCCTGTCTCCGCGTCCGTCTGATCCGACGGCCGCCGCAGGCTCCGGGACCGTCAGCGACCGATTCGGCGCCGGGCTGGTCGGGCACGTACCCTCGGGGACCGTGAGCCAGGACGCGACCGAGCCGGAGGGCGCCGCTGCGTCCAAGGCCGTCGCCGACTCGCCCGAGGAGGCACCCGGCCCGTCGACAGAGTCGGTGGACGCTGGGCGCAACCGCCGGCTCGTGCGGGTCCTGTTCTCGGTGGCGATCGGCGTCGTGCTGCTCGATCAGGTCACCAAGGCGCTCGCCGTGCGCTTCCTCGAGGGCCAGGACCCGGTCCAGCTGCTCGGTGAGTGGCTGCAGCTGTCCTTCCTGCGCAACCCGGGCGCGTCGTTCGGACTCGGCACGAGCTACACCTTCATCTTCACCGGCATCGCGATCGCGGTGGCCGTGGTGATCGTGCGCACCTCGCGCAAGCTGGGCAGCCTCGGCTGGGCGATCGCGCTCGGGGGCCTGCTCGGCGGCGCGGTGGGCAACCTGATCGACCGGCTCTTGCGCGAACCGGGCTTCCCGGGCGGTCACGTCGTCGACTTCATCGCCGTCCCCTGGTTCGTCTTCAACGTCGCCGACGCGGCGATCACCTGCTCGTGCGTGCTCATGGTCGGTCTCGCGCTGTTCGGTCGCGAGCTCGACGGGACGCGGAGCTGAGACGCGTGGGCGAGCTGCGCGCGCTCCCGGTCCCCGACGGGCTCGAGGGTGAGCGGGTCGACGCCGCGCTCGCCCGGCTCTTCGGCCTCTCGCGCACCAAGGGCGCCGAGCTCGCGGCCGCCGGGCGGGTCCAGCTCGACGGCTCGCCGGCCGGCAAGTCCGACCGCGTGACGTCGGGTGCGTGGCTCGAGGTGGAGCTTCCGGACCCGCCTGCGCCGGTGAGCATCGTGGCCGAGGTCGTCGACGGGCTCGTGGTCGTGCACGACGACGACGACATCGTGGTGGTCGACAAGCCCGTGGGGGTCGCGGCGCACCCGTCGCCCGGCTGGACCGGGCCCACGGTCGTGGGCGGACTGGCGGGGGCGGGCTATCGCGTGTCCACCTCGGGGGCCGCGGAGCGGCAGGGGGTGGTGCACCGCCTCGACGTCGGCACCACCGGCCTCATGGTCGTGGCCAAGAGCGAGCGCGCCTACACCTCGCTCAAGCGGCAGTTCAAGGAGCGAACGGTCGAGAAGGTGTACCACGCGCTCGTCCAGGGGGTCATGGACCCGCTGCGCGGGACGATCGACGCTCCGATCGACCGCCACCCCACGCACGACTACCGCTTCGCGGTCGTGTCCGGGGGCAAGCCCAGCATCACCCACTACGAGACGCTCGAGGCCTTCCGGCACGCGTCGCTGCTCGAGGTGCACCTGGAGACGGGCCGCACCCACCAGATCCGGGTCCACTGCTCGGCGATGCGCCACCCCATCGTGGGCGACCTGACCTACGGCGGCGACCCGGTCCTCGCCAGGCGCTGCGCCCTGACCCGCCAGTGGCTGCACGCGGTCCGGCTCGGGTTCGCCCACCCCGCGACCGGCGACCGGATCGAGCTCACCTCGCCGTACCCGCCCGACCTCGCCCACGCCCTCGACGTCGTCGCCGCCGCAAGCTGATCCCCGATGAAGGCGACCCCTCATCCACTAGAGCCGTACCCAGGCGCCCCTCATCGCCGCACCGCTCCCACGGGTCGGGCCCGGCCCCGGCTCCGGGCCCAGTCCGAGTAGCCACCACCCACGACCCGCGCCCGTCAGGGTTCGCGCACCACGTGCAGCGTCGCCAGGCCCGGGTCGGCGGCGTAGGCGATCCGGGTGCCGGCCTCCACCGCCGTGTGCAGCGCCTGCAGGGTGCCGGGCGTCACCTCCTCGCCGGGGACGAGCAGCGGGACGCCGGGCGGGTAGGGCGCCACCAGCTCCGCGCTCACCCGGCCCACGGCGGCGTCGAGGTCGACGACGTCGTACTCGGCGAAGTACGCCGCCCGCGGCGTGAGCCGTCGCGGCGGGACCCGGTCGCCCCCGGCGGCGGCGAGCGCCCGCGCCGACCCCGCCGGCCCGGCCGTGGCGGAGGCGATCCCGTCGAGCAGCCGCTCGAGGGTCGTGGCGTCGTCGAGCAGGCCCACCTGGGCCACGAGCGCGTCCCGGTCCGCCATCTCCACCGGGATGCCGAGCTCCAGCAGGGCGTTCTCGATCGCGATCCCGTCGCGTCCCGCGGCGGCGAGGTGGATCACGAGCTTGAGCGGATCGACGCGCCCCGCGCCGTAGGTCTGCGCCCCGGGGGCGAGCAGCCCCATCCCCGCCAGCCGCTCGCGCGCGTCGGCCACGAGCGTCGCGGTCCGGGAGATCGCCGCCCGGCCCTCAGGCGAGCCGAGGAAGGCACGGGACGCGTCGATACTGGCGAGGATCGCGCTCGTGGGCGACGTGGTCTCCAGCGCGGCCACGGCCCGGTCCAGCCGATCGAGGTCGATGCGTGCCCCCTGCGCCGCGACGAGGGCCGCCTGGCTGTACGCCGGGAGCATCTTGTGCGCGCTCGTGACCAGCGCGTCGGCGCCGAGCTCGAGGGCGTGCGGCGGCATCCCCTCGGCCATGCCGAAGTGGGCGCCCCAGGCCTGGTCGACGACCACCGGGACACCGTGGTCGTGCCCGGCCCGGACCACCCCGGCGAGCTCGCCGACGGTGCCCTGGTAGCTCGGGTCGGTCACGAGCACGGCGACGGCGTCCGGGTGGTCGCGGAGCGCGGTCCGCACGTCCGTGGGTGCCACCCCCAGCGGTGCCCCCGTGGCCGGGTGCACCTCGACCGGCAGCCAGACGGGGACGAGCCCGGCCAGCACCAGCCCGGACAGCACGCTGCGATGGGCGTTGCGCCCCACGAGGACCTCGTCGCCGGGAGCTCCCAGCGACAGGCAGACGATCTGGTTCGCCTGGGTCGAGCCCCCGGTCGAGAATCGGCAGTGGTCCGCGCCCCAGAGCGCGGCGGCGCGCACCTCGGCCTCGCGGAGCACCCCCGTGGCGAGCTTGAGGGTGTCCGCGCCGCCGTAGAGCGGGACGTCGGCGTCGAGCAGCCGCCCCAGGTCGGGGTGCAGGTCCCCACCCCGGCGCTTGTGCCCGGGCACGGTGAACGGCGCCACGTCCGCGTGGACGAAGCGCCGCCATGCCGCGAACAGAGGGGCGTCGTCCCACCAGTCCGGTTCCACGGGCCCATCCTGGCCGTCGCGCCGTGCCGGGTCATCCCGGCGTGCCCTCAGCCGAGCCCTCGGGTTGGATGCCGAGCATGACGACCACACCTGTCACGGCCTCCGGCACCCTCGACCTCGGCGACGGGCTCACCGTGCGCCGGCTCGGATACGGCGCGATGCAGATCACCGGCCCCGGTGTCTGGGGCGAGCCCGAGGACCGCGACGGCGCGATCGCGGTCCTGCGTCGCGCCGTCGAGCTCGGGGTCGACTTCATCGACACCGCCGACGCGTACGGCCCGTACGTGTCCGAGGACCTGATCCGCGAGGCCCTGCACCCGTACGGCCACGTGCGGATCGCCACGAAGGCGGGCCTGACCCGCCAGGGACCGGGGGAGTGGCGACCGGTCGGGCGTCCGGCGTACCTGCGCCAGTGCGCCGAGATGTCCCTGCGCCGGCTGGGGGTCGACACGATCGACCTCTACCAGCTGCACCGCATCGACAATCAGGTGCCGCTCGAGGATCAGCTCGGCGTCTTCGCCGACCTCGTGGCCGAGGGGAAGGTCCGCAGGGTCGGACTCTCGGAGGTGACCGTCGCGGAGATCGAGGCGGCGCGCGAGATCGCGCCGATCGCCTCGGTCCAGAACCTCTACAACGTGGGCAACCGTCAGAGCGAGGACGTGCTCGAGCACTGCGAGCGGCTGGGCATCGCGTTCATCCCGTGGTTCCCGATCCAGACCGGCCAGCTCGCCGGGCCTGACGGCCCGCTGGCCCGGATCGCGGTCCGCA
>JAHECT010000037.1 GCA_024641605.1 Micrococcales bacterium | reverse complement strand
GTACACCGCCACGTCGACGCGCTTGAGCATCGAGGTGATGATGACGTCCTGCACGGACGCGTCGGCGGTCAGGTACTGGTCGGAGTCGACACCGATGGCGAGGCCACCGGCCGCCTTGGCCGCCTCGAACACGCCGCCGCCGGAACCGCCGGCCGCGTGGTAGACGACGTCGGCGCCGTTCTGGAACATGCCCTCGGCCGCGACCTTGCCCTTGGCGGGGTCACCGAAGCCGGAGAAGTCCGGCGGCTCGGTCAGGTACTTGACCTGCACCTTGATGCTCGGGTTGATGGCCTTGGCCCCGGCCTCGTAGCCCGCCTGGAACTTCTGGATCAGCGGGACGTTGACGCCGCCGACGAAGCCGATGTTGCCCGACTTCGATGCCTGCGCCGCGATCGCGCCCGCGAGGAACGAGCCCTCGTTCTCCGCGAAGACGAGGCTGGTGACGTTCGGGTTGGCCTCCGAGAGCGACGCGTCGTCCACGATGGCGAAGTCGACGTCGGGGAACTGCGGGGCGACCTTGCCCAGAGAGGTCGCGTAGGCGAAGCCCACGGCGATGATCGGGTTGTAGCCCTCCTCGGCGAGCGTCGTGAGGCGCTCCTCCTTCTGGGCGTCGGTCTCCCCGGCCGTCGCGTCGAGCTCCTTGATCTCGACGCCGAACTCAGCGGCGGCCTTGTCGAGGCCGGCCGCGGCCGAGTCGTTGAACGACTGGTCGCCGCGGCCACCGATGTCGTAGGCCAGGCCGACCTTGACGTCGGACTGGGGAGCCGAGGCCGAGGGGCTCTCGGATGTGGTGGTGCCGCTGTCGCTGCTGCCGCACGCGGCGAGCGCCAGCGCTCCGGCAGCGACGAGGGCAGCGATCTTCAGACCCTTCAAGGGGACTCCTTCCTGGACCCCGGTCCAATTACCGGGGTGGTGACCCTCCAACACTAGTAGCGCCGGAGGACCTCCCGAACCGGGACCGGGGCTCCCCCAGCGGTCGCAACCGATCCGTGACCAGCGGGCGGCGGGAGACGCGGGCCGGTCCCCGCCGCCAACCCGGGTCAGAAGACGTCGGCGGGGGTGTAGAGGCCCCACACCTCGCGCAGCGCGTCGCTGACCTCGCCCACGGTCGCCCGAGCCTGCAGCGCCTCCCGCATGGGGTAGAGCACGTTGTCCGTCCCCCGAGCGGCGGCCCGCACCTCCTCGAGGAGGCGGTCGACCTCGGCCTGGTCGCGTCCGGCCCGCAGCGCCGCCAGGCGGGCGCACTGCTCGTCCCCGATGGCCGGGTCCACCACGAGCGGGTCGTAGTGCTCCTCGGCGGCGACCGTGAACCGGTTGACGCCGACCACGACGCGCTCGCCGGAGTCGATCTGCTGGGCGATGCGGTAGGCCGACTGCTCGATCTCGCTCTTCTGGAAGCCCCGCTCGATCCCGGCGACGGCGCCGCCGAGGCTCTCCACCTGGTCCATGAGGGCGACCGCGGCCGCCTCGACCTCGTCGGTGAGCGACTCGACCACGTAGGACCCCGCGAAGGGGTCGACGGTCGCGGTGACGTCGGTCTCGTAGGCCAGGACCTGCTGGGTGCGCAGGGCCAGCCGGGCGGCCTTCTCCGTGGGCAGGGCGATGGCCTCGTCGAAGGAGTTCGTGTGCAGGGACTGCGTGCCGCCGAGGACGGCGGCGAGACCCTGGACGGCGACCCGCACCAGGTTGACCTCGGGCTGCTGCGCGGTGAGCTGCACGCCGGCGGTCTGAGTGTGGAACCGCAGCATCAGGCTCTTGGGGTTCTGCGCGCCGAACTCCTCGCGCATCACCCGCGCCCAGATGCGGCGGGCGGCCCGGAACTTCGCCACCTCCTCGAGCAGGGTCGTGCGCGACACGAAGAAGAAGGCCAGACGGGGGGCGAACTCGTCGATGTCCATCCCGCTCGCCACCGCTGCGCGCACGTACTCGATGCCGTCGGCGAGGGTGAAGGCGATCTCCTGCGCGGGCGTGGCCCCGGCCTCGGCCATGTGGTAGCCGGAGATGGAGATGGTGTTCCAGCGCGGGATCTCCTCCCGGCAGTAGCCGAAGATGTCGGTGATGAGGCGCAGCGAGTGCGACGGCGGGTAGATGTAGGTCCCGCGGGCGATGTACTCCTTGAGCACGTCGTTCTGGATGGTCCCCGTGAGAGCCGTGGCGGGGACGCCCTGCTCCTCCGCGACGAGTTGGTAGAGCAGGAGCAGGATCGCGGCGGGTGCGTTGATCGTCATCGACGTCGACACCTCGCCGAGCGGGATGCCGTCGAAGAGCACCCGCATGTCCTCGATCGAGTCGATGGCCACACCGACCTTGCCCACCTCACCGCGGGCCAGCGGGTGATCGGAGTCGTAGCCCATCTGCGTCGGCAGGTCGAAGGCCACCGAGAGCCCCGTGGTCCCGGCCGCGATGAGCTGCTTGTAACGCTCGTTGGACTCCGCCGCCGTGCCGAACCCGGCGTACTGACGCATCGTCCAGGGCCGGCCGGTGTACATGGACGGGTAGACGCCGCGGGTGAACGGGTAGTCGCCCGGCTCCCCGAGCGCCACGGTGGGGTCCCACCCCGCGAGGTCCTGGGGGCCGTACACCGGACGGAACGGCAGACCGGACTCGGTCTCGCGTGCCATGACGGTTCCTCTCGAGGGACGACAACGTGGCGTGCGCCACGCTAGTGCGCCCTCGCCTCGGGGCGTCCGCGGGGTGCGCCCGCAGGAGGTCCGGGACGGCCCAGGCGGGGGTTACCCTTCTCGCCGTGCGGATCGGACAGAGTCTCGTCGGGGCAACGCTGCTCGCCCTCGTGGCGTCGCCGGCCGTCGTCCCTTCGGCCACAGCCTCCTCGACCGACGTGGTCGGGGGCGGCCGCCTCGGGGAGAGGGGCGTGGTCGTCACCGACGCCTCCGGTGCCGCACCCCTGCCCGCCGTCGTCGCCGGCGGCTGGCTGCTCGCGGACGCGGGCACCGGGGAGGTCCTCGCCGCGAAGGGCGCGCACCGGCAGCTGCGGCCGGCGTCCACCATCAAGACCCTCACCGCGATGACGGTCCTGTCCTCGCTGGACCTCGACGCCGAGCACGAGGCGGCCTGGGCCGAGGCGGCCGCCGACGGGGGCAAGGTCGGGATCGTCCCGGGCGCGGTCTACACCGTCCGCGACCTCCTCCACGGGATGCTCCTGCCGAGCGGCAACGACGCAGCCGAGGCGCTGGCGGCCGCGAACGGCGGACGCCGGGCCACGGTCGCGCAGATGCAGGCGACGGCCGACCGGCTCGGTGCCGCCGACACCACGGTGCGCAACCCCAGCGGTCTCGACGCCGACGGCCAGGTCACGAGCGCCTACGACCTCGCGCTCATCGCGCGCGCGGCGCTGGCCGACCCGGCGTTCGCCGAGCTCACGGCCACCATCAGCTACGACTTCCCGGGCCGGCTGGTCAAGGCCGGCAAGAAGCGCCCGACCTACAAGATCTACACGCAGAACCGGCTCCTGACGCACGGCTACCGTGGTGCCGTGGGCGGCAAGACCGGGTTCACCACCCTCGCCGGGCGCACGTTCTGGGGGGCGGCGACGCGGGACGGCCGCACCCTCCTGGTCAGCCTGCTCAAGGTGGGGGGCCCGACCGAGGACAGCGCGAAGGCGCTCCTGGACTGGGGCTTCGCCAACGCCGACAAGGTGACCCCGGTGGGGGTCCTGGTCGAGCCCGGCACGGAGCAGGCCGGCGCCCGGGTGGCGCAGCAGGCCGCCGCCGGGGGCGTCGCCGCTGCCGCCGCCGACCCCGCCGCGGCGGCGCCCTCGCCGTGGCTGCCGTCGCTGGTGGTGGGGCTGCTGCTCGTCGCCGGAGCGGTCGCGCTGTGGTGGGGTCGAGTGCACGACGCGGTCCGCGAGGCCCCGCGCGGTGGCTCCCACTCGGCCGATCCCGCGCCGTCGGCCGATCCCGACGCCGGACCCGCCCCGGTCCCGGTGGCTCCCCCGGTCCTCGCGCCCGCGCCGGGGGCCGATGAGGCGCCCGTATCGGCGGACGGCGCCACGGACCTCGAGCGGGCCAAGCCGCGCCCGGTCTCGGGCGGGCACGTCAAGGTGATCGGCCCGCCGAGCCGGCGGGACTAGGACCCCAGCCCGAACCGCCGTCGCACGTGCCAGACGCCGTCCTGGCCGTGCACGTAGAGCGCGAAGGCGGACGCGGTGAAGACGGCCTCGAACCCCGCCAGCGCGTCGAACGCCTGGTCGAGCGTCTCGTCGGGCAGGTCGTGGGCCACGGTCACGTGCGGGTGGTAGGGGAAGTCGAGCGGACGCTCCAGCGGTCCGCTGCGCACGGCGGCCTGCAGCCCCTCGCAGCCGGAGATGCCCCGGCTCAGCGCGACGAAGACCACCGGTGAGACGGGCCGGAACGTCCCGGTGCCCCGCAGGTGCACCGGGAAGGGCGTGATGCCGGACCCCACGCGCTCCAGGTGGGACTCCACCTCTGCCAGGTCCGCCTCCGGCACCCGGGTCGGGGGGACCAGGGTGATGTGCGCCGGGATGGATCGCGCCAGCGGGTCGCCGAGCCGGAGGCGCCAGGCCTCGAGCTCACTCCCCCACGGCTCGGGGATCGCGATGGCGACGCCGACGACGGCGTCGCTCACCCGAGGTCCACGAGGCCGAGCCGCTCGTAGGCCGTGGCCACGGTGACGGCGGCGACCGCGCGCGCCTTGTCGGCGCCGACCCGCATGGTCCGCTGCAGCTCGGCCGGGTCGCCCACGAGCTCGGCGACGCTGGCGGCGTACGGCGCGGCGAACCCCACGACCGCCTCGGCCGCGTCGGCCTTGAGAGCTCCGTAGCCGCGGCCGTCGTAGTCCGCGGCCACCACCGCGGGCTCGCGGCCGGTCAGGGCGGCCAGGACGGTGAGCAGGTTGGACACGCCCGGCTTGGTCGCGGGGTCGAAGCGCACCTCGGTCTCGCTGTCGGTCACCGCCGACTTGATGCGCTTGGTGATGACCTTGGGGTCGTCGAGCAGGAAGACCGCGCCGTTGGGCAGGGACTTGCTCATCTTGGCCGTGGGGTCCTGCAGGTCCAGGATCTTCGCGGTGTCGGAGACGATGAGCGGCTTCGGCACGGTGAACGTGGCGCCGTAGCGGCTGTTGAACCGCTGGGCCAGGTCGCGCGTGAGCTCGAGGTGCTGGCGCTGGTCCTCGCCCACCGGCACGCCGTCGGCCTGGTACACGAGGATGTCCGCGGCCTGCAGGATCGGGTAGGTGAACAAGCCGACGGAGGAGTGGTCGGCTCCCCCGCGCGCGGACTTGTCCTTGAACTGCGTCATCCGACTGGCCTCGCCGTAGCCGGTGATGCACTGCATGACCCACCCCAGCTGGGTGTGCTCGGGGACGTGGCTCTGAACGAACAGCGTCGAGCGGTGCGGGTCGACGCCGGCGGCCAGGAGCTGGGCGTAGGCGAGCAGGGTGTTGCGCCGCAGCTCGTCGGGCTTCTGCTCGACGGTGATGGAGTGCAGGTCGACGACGCAGTAGAAGGCGTCGTGGGTCTCCTGCAGGTCCACCCAGTGCCGGACCGCGCCGAGGTAGTTGCCGAGCTGGAAGGACCCGGCTGTGGGCTGGATCCCGGACAGGACGCGGGGCTGGGCGGTCATGCCGGGGATTCTTCCACCGGGCCGTCGACCTCCGGCGACCCGGTGGCCGGCCGGGCCGAGACCCGGATCCGCGCGGCCCGCCGCCCGTCGAGCGCCTCGACCGTGAGCACGTGGTCTCCGGCCAGGACCTCCTCCCCCACCTGCGGCAGGCGCCCGAGCGTGGCCATCACGTAGCCCGCCACGGTCTCGTAGGGACCCTCCGGAAGCGTCACGCCGCAGTCGTCGGCGAAGTCCTCGATGTTGAGCAGGCCGTCGACGACGAGGTCGTGGCCCGGGCGCGGCGCCTCGACCTCCTCGACGTCGTACTCGTCACGGATGTCGCCGACGAGCTCCTCGACGAGGTCCTCCAGCGTGACGATCCCGGCGGTGCCGCCGTACTCGTCCACGACCATCGCAAGGTGGGCGCCGTCGTTGCGCATCTCGAACATCGTGGGGAGCACCTTCTTGCTCCCCGGCACCCGCAGCACCTCGCGCGCCAGGTCACCGAGGCGGATCCCGCGGTCCGCGACGTCTGGTGCGAGCACGTCGCGGATGTGGACGAAGCCGACGATGTCGTCGTGGGAGTCCTGGAACACCGGATAGCGCGAGTGCGGCAGCTCCGCCACGATGCGCGCCGCCTTGTAGGCGGGGGTCGCGGCGTCGAGGAAGGTGACCTCCGTGCGCGGCACCATGACCTCGCGGACCTCGCGGTCGCCTGCGTCGAAGACGTCGTCGATGAGCTCGCGCTCCTGCTCGGTCAGACTGCCCTGCGAGGCGAGCATCCCGCGGATCTCGTCCTCGGTGATCTCCTCCTTGTTCGCCGACGGGTCCCCGCCGAGCAGGCGGACGAGGAGGTCCGTGGACGCCGACAGCAGCCAGATGAAGGGGCGCGAGATCCGCGCCAGCAGGTCGAGCGCCCCCGCCACGGCCAGGGCGACCCCCTCGGCCCGCTGCAGCGCGAGGCGCTTGGGGGTCAGCTCGCCGAGCACGAGGGACAGGTACACCAGCAGCAGCGTGACGAGCACGAAGGCCACGGCGTCGGCCGCAGCCACCGAGAGCCCGATGTCCTCGAGGTAGGGCGCGACCAGCGGGCTCATCCGTGAGGCGCCGAATCCGGCCGAGAGGAACCCGGCGGTCGTGACCCCGACCTGGACGGCCGCGAGGAAGCGGTTGGGGTTGGCCAGCAGGCCAGCGACGCGCTGGCCGCGGCGGCCGCGCTCGGCGAGGCGCTGCACCTGGCTGTCGCGCAGCGACACCAAGGCGATCTCGGCGGCGGCGAAGAAGCCCCCGACCAGGGTGAAGGCCAGGACGACGAGGAGATTGAGCAGGAACTCGTTCACGTCCGGGCCCCCGGATGGTCATCCATGAGGAGTGATCCTAGGGACTGGCACGTTCCCACGGCACGGTCCCGGTCGGCGCGGGGGTGGGGGATGACCCAGAATGGCCGACGTGGACACGACTCGCGGACGGCTGGATGCGGCCTACCGGCTGACGTCCTGGGAGCGGCTGAGGGCCGGTGTCGACGTCCTCGTGGTCGGCGGCGGGGTCACCGGCTGCGGGATCGCGCTGGACGCGGCCCTGCGCGGCCTCTCCGTGGGACTCGTCGAGCAGCGCGACCTGGCCGCGGGCACGTCGAGCCGGAGCACGAAGCTCGTGCACGGGGGATTGCGCTACCTCGAGCAGTTCAACGTGGGACTGGTGCGTGAGGCCCTCCGCGAGCGGGCGCTGCTGCTCGACCGGCTCGCCCCGCACCTGGTCTCCCCCGTCCCGCTCCTCTACCCGCTTGCGCACCGTGTGTGGGAGCGGCCCTACGTCGGTGCCGGCCTCGCGCTCTACGACACCCTCGGCGGGCTGACGCCCTCGGTGCCGCGCCACAGCCACTTCACCAAGGCGGCAGCGCTGCGAGCCTTCCCCGCGCTGCAGGCCGACAAGGTCGCGGGCGCGCTGCGCTTCCACGACGCGCAGGTCGACGACGCCCGGCACACCCTGGAGCTGGCACGGACGGCGGCCGCGGAGGGAGCGGCCATCGTCACGGCCGCGCGGGTCGACGGGTTCGCACGGGACGGCGATTCGGTGGTGGGCGCCTTCGTCCAGGACCGGGCGACCGGCGACGTCCACGAGGTCCGTGCGCGCGTGGTCGTCAACGCGACGGGCGTGTGGGCGGGGCGCACGGAGGCGCTCGCCGGCGTCGCTCACCCCATCCGGATGCGGCCGAGCAAGGGTGTACACCTCGTGGTGGCGCGAGACCGGATCGACGCGCAGTTGGGCCTCATCACCAAGACCGCGACGTCGGTGCTCTTCGTCCTGCCGTGGGGCCGGTCCTGGATCATCGGGACCACCGATACGGAGTGGCACCACGGGCTCGACCACCCGAGCGCGACGCACGCCGACGTCGCCTACCTGCTGGAGCAGGCCAACAGCGTGCTCACGTCGTCGCTGACCGAGGCCGACGTCATCGGCGTGTACGCCGGCCTTCGGCCGCTCGTGGACACCGAAGGACTCCCGGCGTCGGAGATCTCACGCGAGCACACGGTCCGGCGTCCGCTGCCCGGTCTGGTGACCATCGCGGGCGGCAAGTACACGACCTACCGCGTCATGGCCGAGGACGCGGTCGACGCGTGCGCGCCGGACCTCTCGCCGGACGATCCGGCGTCGCTGCCGCCGTCGCGCTCGGCCGAGGTCCCGCTCATCGGGGCGTGCGAGCCCGAGGAGCTGCTCGCGGAGCTCGCCGGCTCCCCCGGCACCGAGAACCTCAGCGAGGCCGACCTGTCCCGGCTCGCCCATCGCTACGGCCGACTTCTGCCCGAGCTGCTGCTGCACGCCGACGACGAGCCCGAGCTGGCCCGCGAGATCCCCGGCGGTGCGGGCACGCTGGCCGTCGAGGTCGTTCATGCGGCCAGCCACGAGGGCGCGCTCCACGTCGACGACGTACTCACGCGGCGGACCCGGCTCTACCTCGAGGCGGGCGACCGGGGCTTGCAGGCGGCCCCGCACGTGGCGCGTCTCATGGGTGAGGTGCTCGGGTGGGACGAGGCGGCCGAGGCGGCCGAGGTCGACCGCTACCGACGTCGCGTCGAGGCCGAGCTCGCGGCCCAGTCCGCACCCGACGACGACGCGGCCGCCACCATCCGCGAGCAGGTCGCCGACCCCCGCGTCGCCCGCGCCTGACCCCTCCCCCGAGCCTCCCCGATGAAGGCGACCCTCAGAGATGGTGGTCAGGTGAACGTGACGGTGAGGGGGGCGTGGTCGCTCCAGCGCTCGGCGTACGTGGCCGCCTTGCCGACCTCGGCCGACACGGCCCGCGCGGCCAGCCCCGGTGAGGTCAGGCAGTAGTCGATGCGCCACCCGCCGTCGGTGTCGAAGCCGCGACCGCGCCAGGACCACCACGTGTACGGGCCCGGCCCGGGGCCGGCGAGTGTCCGGCCGAGGTCCACCCAGCCCTGCTCCGCCCAGCGGGTCAGGTAGGCCCGCTCCTCCTCGAGGAAGCCGGCCTTCCCGCGGTTGCCGCGCCAGTTCTTGATGTCCATCTCGGTGTGGGCCACGTTGAGGTCCCCGCACACGACGACGTGGCGGCGGCGGCGCCGCAGGGCAGCCATCCGCTCCCCCATCGCGTCGAGGAAACGGTACTTCTCCGCCTGCCGCGCCGGATCGGTCGCCTCGCCCGTGTGCACGTACACGCTCACCGCCGTCAGCGGCCCGAGGTCGGTGTCGAGGTCGGCCTCCACCCAGCGTCCGGACCTCGCGAACTCCTGCGGGCCCGGACCGATGCGCACGGCTCGGTGGGGGGCGCGGCTGAGCAGGGCGACGCCGGCGCGCCCCTTGGACGCGGCCTCGGTGTGCGCGACGTGCCAGTCGCCGAGACCCGCGCCGGCGAGCACCTCAGCGAGCTGGTCGTCGGTGGCGCGGACCTCCTGCAGGCACAGGACGTCCGCGCCGGAGGAGGCGAGCCGGCCCAGCCCACCCCGGCGCGCCGCCGCGCGCACGCCGTTGACGTTGGCCGTGACGACCGTCAGCACCCGCGCTCCCTCATCTCGCCTCCCGGCACCGCGTCGCCGGCGCCGTCGTCCCGACGTGGTGCTGCCCGGACCCCGGACGCCGACGTACGGCGCCTCAGGACCCGGGCGGCGTCGCCCGACAGTCGGGTCAGGCCATGGCCTTCTGCAGGTTCTGGTCGATCGCGTCCAGGAACTGCTCGGTCGTCAGGTACGGCGCGTCCGGGCCGATGAGCAGCGCGAGGTCCTTGGTCATCTTGCCCTCCTCGACCGTCTCGACGCAGACCCGCTCGAGCGTCTCGGCGAACGAGGTCACCTCGGGCGTCTCGTCCATCTTGCCGCGGTAGGCCAGGCCGCGAGTCCAGGCGAAGATCGAGGCGATCGGGTTCGTGGACGTCGGCTTGCCCTGCTGGTGCTGGCGGTAGTGCCGGGTGACCGTGCCGTGGGCGGCCTCGGCCTCGACGGTCTTGCCGTCCGGGGTCATGAGGACCGACGTCATGAGGCCCAGCGAGCCGAAGCCCTGCGCCACGGTGTCGGACTGCACGTCGCCGTCGTAGTTCTTGCACGCCCAGACGTAGCCGCCCTCCCACTTGAGCGCCGCGGCGACCATGTCGTCGATCAGGCGGTGCTCGTAGGTGATGCCGGCGGCCTCGAAGTCGGCCTTGAACTCGGCCTCGTAGACCTCGGCGAAGATGTCCTTGAACCGGCCGTCGTAGGCCTTGAGGATCGTGTTCTTCGTCGAGAGGTAGACCGGGTAGCCGCGGTTGAGGCCGTAGCGCATCGAGGCGCGGGCGAAGTCGCGGATCGAGTCGTCGAGGTTGTACATCGCCATCGCGACCCCACCGCCGGGGAAGTCGAAGACGTTGAACTCCATCGGCTCGCTGCCGTCGGCCGGGGTGAAGGTCAGCGTGAGCGTGCCCTCACCGGGGACCTTGAAGTCGGTGGCGCGGTACTGGTCTCCGAACGCGTGACGGCCGACGACGATCGGCTGGGTCCAGCCGGGCACGAGCCGCGGGATGTTGGAGATGACGATCGGCTCGCGGAAGATCACGCCGCCGAGGATGTTGCGGATCGTCCCGTTGGGCGAGCGCCACATCTTCTTGAGCCCGAACTCCTCCACGCGCGCCTCGTCCGGCGTGATCGTGGCGCACTTGACGCCGACGCCGTACTGCTTGATGGCGTTGGCCGAGTCGACCGTGACCTGGTCGTCGGTCGCATCGCGGTTCTCGATCGAGAGGTCGTAGTACTTCAGGTCGACGTCGAGGTACGGGAGGATCAGCTTGTCCTTGATGAACTGCCAGATGATCCGCGTCATCTCGTCGCCGTCGAGCTCGACGACCGGGTTGACGACCTTGATCTTCGCCACGGGGTTCTCCTGCTTCTTCGGTTCGGTCGTGCGGATCAGATGAGGCCGAGGGCGCGCACCGCGTCGCGCTCCTCGACGAGCTCGGCCACGGAGGCGTCGATGCGGGTGCGCGAGAAGTCGCTGATCTCCAGGCCCTGGACGATCTCCCACTCGCCGCCCGAGGAGGTCACCGGGAACGAGGAGATGATGCCCTCGGGCACGCCGTAGGAGCCGTCGGACGAGATCGCCGCGGAGACCCAGTCCCCGGCCGGTGTGCCGTTGACCCACGAGTGCACGTGGTCGATGGCCGCGTTGGCCGCCGACGCGGCCGAGGAGGCACCACGCGCCTCGATGATCGCGGCGCCTCGCTTGGCGACCGTGGGGATGAAGTCGTTCTCGAGCCACTCCTGGTCGGAGACGACCGCGGCGGCGTCCCGGCCGTTGATCCGCGCGTTGAAGATGTCGGGGTACTGCGTGGCCGAGTGGTTGCCCCAGATGGTCAGGTTGGTGATGTCGTTGACCGTGACGCCGGCCTTCTTGGCGAGCTGGGTCTTGGCCCGGTTGTGGTCGAGGCGGGTCATCGCGGTGAAGCGCGACGCGGGCACGTCGGGGGCGTGCGACGCCGCGATCAGGGCGTTGGTGTTGGCCGGGTTGCCGACCACGAGCACACGGATGTCGTCGGCGGCGCCGGCGTTGATCGCCTCGCCCTGCGGCTTGAAGATCCCGCCGTTGGCCTCGAGCAGGTCACCGCGCTCCATCCCCGCGGTGCGCGGGCGGGCGCCCACGAGCAGGGCGACGTTGGTGCCGTCGAACGCGGCGTGCGCGTCGTCGGTGATGTCGATCCCGGCGAGCAGCGGGAACGCGCAGTCGTCGAGCTCCATCGCGGTGCCCTCGGCGGCCTTGAGCGCCGGCGTGATCTCCAGCAGGCGCAGGCGCACCGGCACGTCGGCACCGAGGAGGTGACCGGAGGCGATGCGGAAGAGCAGGGCGTAGCCGATCTGGCCGGCGGCGCCGGTGACGGTCACGGTGACGGGGGTGGGGGCCATGGCGCACTCCTTGCCGGGCCGCTGCCGACCCGGGCGGTCGATTATCTCGTCGTCAAGAGATCTCGGGGGAAGGCTACCCGCCGCCCAGGGTCAGGCGGGCGGCGGGGGGACCCACAGCGCCAGGATGCCGGTGCCGAGGGCGAGCAGCGTGAGGACGGCGACGTCGATGCGCTTGGACCGCACCTGCAGCAGCCCGGCGGACTCGGCCGGCAGGAGCAGGCGCAGGAACAGGGCCAGCGCGACGCCGAAGGCGAGCACCACCGTGCCGCGGCGGAAGTACCCGGTGCTGACGACGACGAGGCCGGCGCCGACGACGGCGAGCACGACCGCGAACGGCCACTCCCGACGCAGCACGGACACCTCGCTCAGACCAGCCCGACCGAGCGTTCGGCCGCCTCGACCACGTTGGCCAGCAGCATCGCCCGTGTCATCGGCCCGACGCCGCCCGGCATCGGGGCGACGAACCCGGCCACCTCGCGCACGCCCGGATCGACGTCGCCGACGAGGCCGGCGTCGGTCCGCGTGATGCCGACGTCGAGCACCGCGGCGCCCGGGGCGACCATGTCCGCGGTGACGAGGTGCGCGACCCCCGCGGCCGCGACCACGATGTCGGCCCCCCGCACGTGCGCGGCGAGGTCGCGCGTGGCCGTGTGGCACAGGGTGACGGTGGCGTTCTCGCTGCGCCGGGTGAGCAGCAGACCGAGCGGTCGTCCGACGGTGACACCGCGCCCGATCACGGTGACCTCCGCGCCGGCGATCGGGACGCCGTAGCGGCGGAGGAGCTCGACGATCCCGCGCGGGGTGCACGGGAGCGGGGCCGGGATGCCGAGGACGAGGCGGCCCAGGTTGGTGGGGTGCAGGCCGTCGGCGTCCTTGTCCGGGTCGATGAGCTCGAGGGCGCGGCTCTCGTCGAGGCCGCGCGGCAGCGGCAGCTGCACGATGTAGCCGGTGCACGCGGGGTCGGCGTTGAGCGCCAGGATCGCCTCGTCGACCTGCTGCTGGCTCGCGTCCGCGGGCAGGTCCACGCGGATCGAGGAGATCCCCACCTCGGCGCAGTCGCGGTGCTTGCCCGCGACGTAGGAGCGGCTGCCGGGGTCGTCCCCGACGAGCACCGTGCCCAGGCCCGGGGTGACCCCGGCCTCCGCGAGGCGGGTCACCCGCTGCCGCAGCTCGGACTTGATGGAGGTCGCCGTGGCCTTGCCGTCGAGGATCGTCGCCGTCACGCGCGGATCCTCTCACGCACCGGCCGGCGCCCCGGGCCCGGCGTCAGGGGGCGGGAACGGCGCGCGCAGGGTGAACGCGCGCGGGCCGGGCCCCTCGGTCTGCAGCAGGCCGAGCCGCTCGTGCGCCTCGTCCAGCGTCGGCCGGTGACCGTCGGGGATCCACCACAGGACGACGTAGGCGTTGGCCATGGCCTCGAAGAAGGAGCGGCGCTGACGCAGCACCGCGGCGTGCGCGCCGGAGTACACGTAGTCCTTGAGCGACTCGACGTCGGCCCACACGCTCAGGTTGACGATCATCTCCTCGCCCCAGGGACGCAGCCCCGTGGCGTTGCCCGAGTCCTCCTGCAGGCGCCACACGAATCCTGGCGCGACGTCAGCCACGGCGTTCACCGCGTCCAGCGCCTCGACGAACGGAGCAAGGTCCGGGTGGTCGAGCGGGCTGCGGAGCCGCGCGACGTTGAGCTGGGCGAGCTGGGCCACATCCCGACTGTGGCACATCGGCGCGTGGTCGTGCAGTGCCCGCGGCCCGTCAGGTCCGGCGCCGGGCGGCGGCCAGCGCCACCGCCCCCATCGTGAGCGCCACACCGGCCACGAGCTGCCAGGTGAGCAGGGTGCCGGGGGTGGGCGCCACGACGTCCGCGACGAGCGCACCCGTCAGCTGCCCCGACGTGCTGAGCAGGCTGAGCAGGAGGACGCCGAGGGAGCGCACCACGATGGCGGCGGTGAGGATGAAGGCGACCCCGAGAGGCCCGCCGAGCCAGAGGACCGGCTCCTCCCACGGCGCCGGCGGGGGCGTCCAGCCGTGCCCCGCGAGGTGCTCCACGGCCAGGGCGAGGGCGAGCACCACCGTCCCGACCACGAAGTTGACGACCGTGGCGACCAGCGGCTCGCCCGTGCGGGCGGCCACCTGGCCGTTGAGCGCTGGCTGGACGCCGGTGCCCGCACCGGCGAGGAGGGCGAGCACGACCGCCCAGACGACCAGGTCGCCCGCCGACGCCCGCCCCGACACGGCGAGCGCGACGGCGACGACCGTCCCGGCCGCTGCGACCACGCGCCGGGCGGTGACCGGACGACGCCCGCCCGGCCCGATGCCGAGCCGGTCGGTGGCCATCGAGGCGAAGGTGTTCCCGGTGACGGCCAGCACGGTGAAGAGCGCCACCCCGAGCAGCGGGACGACGAGCCCCTGGCCCGCGACGAAGGTCGCACCGAGCGCTCCCCCGACGAGATGCCACCAGCGCAGCTGTCCCCGGCGCAGGGCCGCGGGGAGCCCGCGGCGCAGGGCCTCGCGCGGACCGCGCAGGGACAGCGTCACCAGGACGACGAGGACGAGGCCGGTCCCGAAGGACACGACCGCGGCCAGGAGGCCGTCGCTGACCTCGATGGCGAGCTGACCGTTGATCCGGGCCTGCGCGGCGGCCAGGGCGCCCGCCCCGAACGCGAGTCCCATCGCCCACAGCGGGGCATGGTGGTGCTCCGCCGGTGCGGCCGACGGCGCTGCGGGATCAGTGGAAGAAATGGCGCGTCCCGGTGAGGTACATCGTCGCGCCGGCGGCCCGCGCCGCCGCGATGACCTCCTCGTCGCGCACCGAGCCCCCCGGCTGGACGATCGCGCGGACCCCCGCCGCCAGGAGCACCTCGAGCCCGTCGGGGAAGGGGAAGAAGGCGTCCGATGCGGCGACCGCACCTCGGCACCTGTCCTCGCCGGCGCGGGCGACGGCGAGGCGGGCCGAGTCGACACGGTTCACCTGGCCCATGCCGACGCCGACAGCGGCGCCGTCCTGCGCGAGCAGGATCGCGTTGCTCTTCACCGACCGGCACGCCCGCCAGGCGAAGGCCAGGTCGTGGAGGGTGGCGAGGTCGGCCGCCTCGCCGCACGCGAGCGTCCACGTCTCCGGATCGTCGCCGTCGGCGTCGACCCGGTCCGTCGACTGCAGGAGCAGCCCGCCGCTCACCGGGCGCATCTCGACGCCGGCCCCCGCGGGGACGTCGACGGCGAGCAGGATGCGCAGGTTCTTGCGCTCCCGCAGGATCTCGAGCGCGTCGTCGTCGTAGCCCGGCGCGACGAGCACCTCCGTGAACACGTCGGCGACCTGCCGGGCCATCTCGGCGGTCACCGGGCGGTTGGCGGCGATCACGCCGCCGAAGGCCGAGATCGGGTCGGTGTCGTGCGCCTTGCGGTGCGCCTCGGCGATCTCGCGGCCCACCGCGATGCCGCACGGGTTGGCGTGCTTGATGATCGCGACCGCCGGCTCGGACTGGTCGTAGGCGGCGCGACGAGCGGCGTCGGCGTCGACGTAGTTGTTGTAGGACATCTCCTTGCCGTGCAGCTGCTCGGCCTGGGCCAGGCCCGGGGAGGGCGCGTGCTCGTCGACGTAGAGCGCGGCCCGCTGGTGCGGGTTCTCGCCGTAGCGCAGGACCTCGGCGCGCTGCCAGGTGGCGCCGATCCAGGCGGGGAAGCCGGACCCGCCGTCGGACGGCGCGACGACGCTGCCCAGCCAGGACGCGACCGCCACGTCGTAGGTGGCGGTGTGCACGAAGGCCTCGACCGCGAGGGCCTGACGGGCCTCGAGGGTGAAGCCGCCGGCAGCGACCGCCGCGAGGACCTCGGCGTAGCGGGCGGGCGAGGTGACGACGGCGACGCTCGGGTGGTTCTTGGCGGCGGCGCGCACCATCGTCGGGCCCCCGATGTCGATCTGCTCGATGCACTCGTCGGGGGCGGCGCCTGAGGCGACGGTCGCCGCGAAGGGGTAGAGGTTCACTACGACGAGCTCGAACGGGGCGATCCCGAGCTCGTCGAGCTGACCGGCGTGGTCCTCGAGCCGGAGGTCGGCGAGGATCCCGGCGTGGACCCGGGGGTGCAGCGTCTTGACGCGCCCGTCGAGGCACTCGGGGAACCCGGTGAGGTCGGCCACCTGCGTCACCGGGATGTCGAGCGAGGCGATCCGCGCGGCGGTGGACCCCGTGGACACGATCTCGACGCCGGCGGCGTGCAGTCCGCGGGCGAGGTCGTCGAGGCCGGTCTTGTCATAGACCGACACCAGGGCGCGATGGACGGGACGGGTGCTCACGGGATGGTGGCCTTCCTGCCGGTGACGGTGCAGCCGTGGGTCGCCAGCGCGGCCACGGTGCCGACGAGCAGGGCGCGCTCGACGGTCTTGATGCGCTCGTGCAGCGAGTCCTCGTCGTCGTCGGGCTCGACGGGGACCGTGGCCTGTGCGAGCACGGGTCCGGTGTCCACGCCCGAGTCGACGAGATGGACGGTGGCACCGGTGATCTTCACGCCATAGGTGAGGGTGTCGCGGACGCCGTGCGCGCCGGGGAACGAGGGCAGCAGGGCGGGGTGGGTGTTGAGGACCCTGCCGGGGAAGGCCTCGAGCACGGCGGGACCGAGGATGCGCATGAAGCCGGCGCAGACGACCCAGTCCGGCGTGTGCCGGGCGATCACCTCGGCCAGGGCGAGGTTCCAGGTGGCGCGGTCGGCGAAGTCGACCGGCGCCACGACGAACGTCGGCACCCCCGCGTCGGCGGCGCGTCCCAGCGCGGCGGCAGCCGGCACGTCGGTGCCGACCGCGACGACCTCGGCGGGGAACGCCGGGTCCGCATGGGCCTCGAGCAGCGCCTGGAGGGTCGTCCCGGAGCCGGAGGCGAGCACCACGAGGCGCGGCCGGGGGCGTACGGGCACGCGGTCCTCCGGGGTCGGTGAGGCGGGGTGGCTCGATCCTAGGCCCCGGGCGTCGGGCTCCCGACAGGTGCGCCCGACCTCAGCGGCGACCGGCCGGGGCGTCCCCGCCCCGGGGGACCCACAGCGTGGGCAGCAGGTGGGCGAGGAGCACCACCAGGCAGCCCCCGGCGAGCACCAGCCCCGCGAGCGCGGCCCCGACCGCGAGCGGGGCAGGGCCGAGGTGCGCGAGCCGAGCCGCCCCCAGGGAGCCCCCGGCGAGCCAGGACAGCGCGGCGGCTCCGAGACCGACCACCAGCGCGCCGCCGGCCGCGGCGACCAGTCCGTCGACCATGCTCGGCGACTCGCGGCGCCGGAGGACGGCGAGGGCCGCGCCGCCCACGACCACCGGCACGAGCAGGAGGGCGGGCGCGACGGCGGGGGCGTCGAGCGGGATCGCGCCCAGCACCGGGAAGCCGGGGAGCAGGCCGCCGGAGACCGTG
>JAHECT010000036.1 GCA_024641605.1 Micrococcales bacterium | reverse complement strand
GTGTCGGCCTACACCCAGCCGGGCGGCGACCTCATCGCCACGGCCACGGTGACCGTCGACGCCGACGGCTACCGATGCGTGCGCGTGACCGGCACTGCGCCGCCCGGCCAGTACAAGATCGCCTACGACTTCGGTGACGGCGGCGCGAAGCAGAAGGTCATCCGGCTGGACGGCCCCACCACCTCCCCGACCCCGACGAGGACGCCCACGCCCACGCCGACGGTGACGGCCACGCCGACCACGTCCGTCTCCGCCACGTCGACCACGTCCGTCTCCGCCACGTCGACCACGTCCGTCTCCGCCACGTCGACCACGACGACCTCGGCCTCGGGGACGCCGTCGGGGTCGGGGTCGGCCACGTCCACGCCTTCGACGTCGTCGACGGCCACGCCCACGTCCACCGCGACCCCCTCGTCCCCCGCGACCCCGACGCCCGAGGCCAGCACGGCGGGGCCGGGGGATCTCGTGCTCACGCCGACCGGGCCGGCGCCCTCGCTGACCCAGACCGGGTCGGCCTCGCCGCAGCTGCTCATGGCGGCCGCCGTCCTGCTGGCCGTGGGGGTCGCGCTCGTGGCGGCCACCCGCCGCAGGCCCGGGGGCGAGGGCCAGGGCGGGAACCGAGCCGTCTAGCTCTCGTAGTCGACGACGACGCGCGAGGTCAGCAGCGGACGCAGCCAACCGCCGAACTCCTGGTGGACGGGGTGGGCCTGGTAGGCCTTGAGACCGGCGACGTCGTCGTGGGTGGTGACGAGCGCGAGGTCGGCGGCCACGGCGTCGCCCACGGCGTCGAGCCCGACGGTCATGGACCGGATCTCGGCGATCTGCGCCGGCAGCCCCTCGAGGCGCCGCTTGGCCTCCTCGCGGTTGGCCTT
The DNA here is from genome assembly GCA_024641605.1 of Micrococcales bacterium. GTDB lineage: Bacteria > Actinomycetota > Actinomycetes > S36-B12 > CAIYMF01 > Longivirga. The sequence goes on along the minus strand of JAHECT010000036.1, from coordinate 16,555 downwards.
GTCGTCGAAGGTCATGAGGACGATGTGGGTGATCACGCCTGCTCCTGCTCGGTGGTGGTGGCCTCGGTGGTGGTCGCGAGTCCCGCGAGGTGCGCGACCGCGTCGGTCAGGGGGACGACCTCGCCGTACTTGGCTCCCATGTCGAACACCGCCTGGTCGTGCGGGCGGGACTCCCGGTCGCCGCACGCCTCGGGGACGATGACCGGCACGAACCCGAGCGAGACGGCGTCGACGCACGACGCGCGCACGCAGCCCGACGTGGAGAAGCCGCAGAGCACGACCGTGTCCACGCCGTCGGCGCGCAGGTCATCTGCGAGGTCGGTGCCGAAGAACGCGGACGGGTACTGCTTGGTGTAGACGCGCTCGCCCTCGACGGGGGCCGCCTCCGCGGGGAAGTCGCCGAGCTCGGTGGCGCCGCGCTGGAACACCGACAGGCTCGCGACCTTGCGGTAGAAGACGCCGCCGTCCGCGCCGCCGGGCTCGTACTCCACCTTCGTCCACACGACCGGGACCCCGGCAGCGCGGGCAGCGGCGACGAGCTCGGCGATCGCGTCGCGGGCGGCCTCGACACCGGCGTAGAGCGGCGAGTCGGGATCGAGGTAGGCCCGGCACACGTCGATGGCGACCACGACGGGCCGCTCCCCCCAGCCGAGCGATCCGCCGAAGCCGGCGGCGGCGTAGTCGGCGTCGAGATCGGCCACCTGTCGCGTCACGTGCACCCCTCCCGGAGTCGTCCCGGCTGAGTGTAGTGTTCTGGAACGGTGTTCCACTAGACGCCCGTGCAGGATGGGAGCGTCCGTCCGGAGCACCAGGGAGGCACCATGACCGAGCGCGACGTCCAGGTCGTCGAGGTGGCCGCGCGCGACGGCCTCCAGAACGACCCCGCGATGCTGTCCACCCCGCAGAAGGTCGAGCTGATCGCGCGCGCCGCCGCCGCCGGGATCGACCGCCAGGAGGTGGCCAGCTTCGTCAACCCGACCCGGGTGCCGCGGATGGCCGACGCCGAGGCCGTGCTCGAGGCCCTGGCCGCGCGGCCCGACCGCGACGCGTCGCGCTTCATCGGGCTCGTCCTCAACCCGCGCGGCTTCGAGCGCGCCGTCGCGACGCGGGTCGACGAGGTCAACGTGGTCGCGGTGGCCAGCGACACGATGGCCCAGCGCAACCAGGGCATGACCAGCGACCAGAGCGTCGCCGTGGTCGAGTCCGTCGTCCCGCTGGCCCGCGCGGCCGGCCTGGGCACCTCCGCCACCATCGCGGTCTCCTTCGGCTGCCCCTACGAGGGTGCCGTCCCGCGCGAGCGGGTCGTGGCGATCGCCGAGCGCCTCGCCGCCGCCGGCGTCGACGAGATCGCCGTGGCGGACACCATCGGGGTCGCGGTTCCCGCCGACGTGCGCGCCCTCGTGCGCGAGGTGCGGGCCGCGACCGGGGACGTGCGGCTGCGCGCGCACTTCCACAACACCCGCAACACCGGCTACGCCAACGCGCTGGCCGGGTTCGAGGAGGGCGTGCGCGTCCTCGACGCCAGCCTCGGCGGGATCGGCGGGTGCCCGTTCGCGCCCAAGGCCACCGGCAACATCGCCACCGAGGACCTCGTCTACCTCCTCGAGCGCAGCGGCGTGCGCACGGGGCTGGACCTCGACGCGCTCGTCGCCGCGTCGGACTGGCTCGGCGAGCAGCTCGGCCGTCCGACCCCCGCACTCGTGAGCAAGGCCGGCGGGTTCCCGTCCGGCGACGCCGCCTGATCCGCAAAGGACCCGCCATGTCCCTCACTGTCGTCCGCGCCGTCGACGGAGCCGAGCCCGCTGCCGGCCATCTGCGGGTCGCGGCCGCGCAGTACGGCGTGTCCACCGACGTCGAGGCCAACCTCGCGACCGCGCTGCGGTTCGTGGCCGCGGCCGGCGCCGAGGGCGTCGAGGTGCTCGTGCTGCCCGAGTTCGGCAACCACGTCTCCTGGTACACCGACCGCGAGCACGCGCGGCGCATGGCGGTGACCTTCGACGGCCCGTACGTCGCGGCCCTGGCCGCCGCTGCAGCCGAGCACCACCTCTGGCTCATGGCCAACTGCGTGGTCGCGCAGGCTGACGGGCGTACGACCGGGACCAACATGCTGTTCTCCCCCGACGGGGAGCTCGTCGCGACGAGCGACAAGCAGGTGCTCATGGGCTCGGAGCGGCTGCACCTCGACCCCGCCGTCGCCAACGGCCCCGTCGTCGAGACGCCCGTGGCCCGGTTCGGGATGTACTCCTGCATGGACGGCGTCATCAACGAGACGCCGCGCGGCCTGGCGGTCCGTGGCGCCCAGGTGCTGCTCAACAGCCTCAACTCCTTCGCGCTGGACGAGGCCTCGCTGCACATCCCCGTGCGCGCGCCCGAGAACCGCGTGTGGATCGTCGCGGCCAACAAGGTCGGTCCGCTCGCGCCGCCCGACGCCATCGGCGAGGTCGCCAAGGGGGTCGGGGTGCCCGTGGAGCGCCTGCACGGCGCGGGGGACTCGCAGGTCGTCGCCCCCGACGGCACGGTCGTGGCGATGGCTCCGCGGACCGGCGAGGCGCTCGTCGTGGCCGACATCGACGTCGCTCTTGCCGACGACAAGCGCCGTCCCGACGGCACCGACGTCATGGCTTCGCGTCGCCCGGAGCTCTACGCGCCGCTCGCGGGCGAGCCGCGCGGCCGCGTGGCCCCGGCCGGCGCCGAGGAGACCGTCGTCGCCGCCGTGTCGCCGACCACGGAGGGTGCCGACGCGCTCGCCGAGGCGGCCCGCCTGGTCCGCGCCGCGGTCGACGCGGGCGCCCAGCTGGTGGTGCTGCCGGAGCTCTACTGCTTCGAGGGCGGCGTGCTGGACCCGGCTCTCGACGCCGAGGAGATAGAGGAGCGGACGCACCTGGCCGTGGCCACGCTCACCGACGCCGTGCACGGCACGGAGGCGCTCGTGGTCACCTCGCTCCCGGGCGAGCTCGGCGAGGGGGTCAGCCACGACGCGGTCCTCGTCTCCGCCGAGGGCGTCGTGGCCCGCCAGCCGCAGCTGCACCACGTCGAGCGCCACTCCACGTGGGTGACCTCGCTCGGCGCGGAGCTCACGGTGCACGAGGTCCCCTTCGGCCGCCTGGCCCTCGTGGTCGGGGACGACGCCGTCTACCCCGAGACGTTCCGGCTGGCCGTCCTGGCCGACGCCGACGTCGTCGCCCTCCCCTTCACGGCCCTGGAGGCCTGGGAGACCAGCACCGGGCTCGTCGAGCGCTCGGGGGAGAACCGTCTCGTCGTCGTGGCGGCCACCCGTCAGGGTCCGGGCGGTGCGAGCCTGGTCTGCGACCTGCCGCACGACTTCACGCTGTGGTCCCCGCACTGGTCGGCCCCGTTCGCCGGTGTCATCTCCCACCCCGAGGTGCGCGGCGCCGACCCGGCCGCGGACACCCTCCTGGTCACCGCCCACCCCGCCGAGGCGGTCAACCGGTTCGTCTCGCGGGGCACCGATCTGGTCGACGGGAGGCCGTGGGAACTGCTGCGGGGTACGCTGCTCGGCAGTTAGTGAGTGGTTACTCAATAACTCTTGACTCGGGAGTGGAACGCCCCTTAGCGTTCCTGTAACGCCGTTCCGCGTAGTGAAACCCCCTGGGGAGGGGGTGGCGCGGCGGCAGAGGAGGAGCACGTCGTGGGTGAGACCCTGCGGACAGTCCAGCAGCTGATCGACGAGAGCGGCCCGATCGATGTCACCTGGATCTACGAGCAGTGGCGCGAGAAGCTCGCCGAGCTCATGACCCTGGTGACCGACCGCTTCGAGCTCGAGGTCGACCCGTCCACCAACGGCCTCGAGGTCGCCGGCGAGCTCGGCTCGGGCATCCACGGCCAGGTCCAGTGCTTCGCCGGTCCCGAGATCGACTGGATGGTCTACAGCTGGATGGCCGACCCGAAGAACGGGTTCGCCAACCTGCACCTGACCATCAGCCCCGGCGCCCACGTCGACCTGCCCATCTTCGGCCTCGCGTTCGCCAACTTCGGTGCGCGCCCCTGGGGCTTCGTGGACTCGGTGCCGCGCCGCAACCTCGCGACGAACTGGGACTACCACGCGAAGTACTACGGCTCGCTCAACGACCGTTGGCTGCAGATCCGCACCGAGAACCCGCAGATGGACTGGTTCACCTCCCCGATGGCCTACATCCGCGACGTGACCTCCAGCACCGCGTTCTGCTACTCCGGGCCGATGGAGCAGCCGACCGTCGACCTCATCCAGGGCTACGGCGCCGAGCACCTCCAGCGCTGGATCGGCTGGTGGGACGACGCCGAGGCCACGACGCCCGAGGAGCGCCCGGCCATGGCGCAGCTCACCGAGGACCTGCGCCGCGTCGTCGCGGTGAAGGACCCGGCGAACTCGGTGGCCACCCGGCTCTTCGGCCAGGACATCACCGACAACCTCGTCTCCGCCCTGTGGGGCGAGCACCGCGTGCTGCCCCGCGCCGGCCTCTGAGGCCCGTGGTCGTGCCGTCCATGCCCGCTGCGCTCACCAGGTCCCTCTGGTGGGCGGTCGAGGTGCCCGGGGTCCCGGCGCCGTACGACGTCGCGCACCTGCGCGTCTTCTACGCCGCCGAGCCCACGTGGTCCCTCGAGGAGCGGATGTCGGGGTACCTCCCGGCCGCTCCGGGCCGACGGCCCGTCGCGCTGGTGGTCCCCGGGATCAACATCGGGCAGGACTCCTACCGCTGGCTCGCCGAGCGTCTCGTCGACGCCGGCTTCGTCGCGGTGACCTTCGACCTCGTCGGGGAGCTCATGCCCGGCCAGGTCGGGACCACGCCGGGGCTGGACCTCGACGCCGTGCGTCCCGACACCTACGGCTCGCGCCCCACCAGCCCCGCGCTCGCGGCCGTCCACGGCGCCCTCGCGACGCTGGACGGCGGGGCGGGTCCCTTGGCCGGGCGGCTCGACCTGTCCCGCATCGCGTGGATCGGGCACTCGGCGGGGGGCAGCACGGTGATCCAGTCGGCCTCGTCCGCCTGGTTCCCCGAGCTGCGCGCCGCGGTGGCCTTCGGCTGCCACGGCGGGGTCAGCACGGCCCTGGGGTGGCCGGAGAACAGCGTGGTCGCCTCGCCCGCCGAGGTGCCCTTCCTGCTCATGTCCGGCCACCGCGACGGCGTCATCGCCGGAAGCTCCGTGCGCTACGGCGAGGACGGCGCGGCCACTCAGGACCTCGTCGGCCGCACCTTCCACGAGTCCCTCACCGGATCGGTGGATGCCACCTTGATCGAGTGGGCCGACGCCACGCACTTCTCTCTGGCCGATCCCATCGACACCACCACCGCACGGGCGTTCCTCGACGAGGAGCCCGGCCCGGCGGCCGCCGCCACGCGCGGCGCCGTCGCGGCAGCCATCACCGATTTCCTCCGCGGCCACCTGCTCGACGACGCCGATGCGCTCGCGCGCGTCCACGCGCTCGTCGAGGAGCCGTCCGCGGCGGTTGAACGAGCGGCGCGTCGTACGACGTCGTCCGTCATCACCAGCAGTGTCGGGGCGCTCGCCTCGGCGTCACTCGGGGAGGAATGACCCGGATGCTCAAGAACATGTGGTACGCCTGCGAGTTCTCGAAGGACATCACCACCAAGCCCAAGCAGGTGCACATCCTGGGCCAGAAGCTGGTCATGTGGCGCGACAGCAAGGGTGAGGTGCACTGCCTGTCCGACCTGTGCGTCCACCGCGGCGGCTCGCTCGCCGGCGGCTGGCTCAGCAAGGACCAGGACTGCGTGGTGTGCCCCTACCACGGCTGGGAGTTCCAGGGCGACGGTGCGTGCGTGAAGATCCCCGCGCACCCCCAGCGCGGCATCCCGAAGAAGGCGCGCGTCGACTCCTACCCCGTCCGGGAGAAGTACGGCTTCGTCTTCGTCTTCATGGGCGACCTGCCCGAGGAGGAGCGCCCGCCGCTGCCCGAGATCCCCGAGCTCGACGACCCGAACCTGAAGAAGATCTACGGCGAGTACAACTGGCCGGTCAACTACGAGCGGGCCACCGAGAACGCCATGGACCCCTCGCACGCTGCCTTCGTGCACGGCAACCGCTTCGGCGACCCGGACAACCCCCAGGTCGGGGACTTCGACGTCACGCTGACGCCGTGGTCGGGCACCGCGAAGATCGAGCTCTACCCGCCGCCCGGCAACAGCAAGGGCCTCTGGGGCCGGCTGTTCCGCCGGACGATCAAGAAGTCGGGCGACGAGCGCCCGATGGTGGAGGTCCGCAACGGCTTCTTCCTGCCCAACATCGTGCTGCTGTACGTCCCGCTGCCGATGGGCCGGATGATCCTGGTGGACGCCAACGTCCCCGTGGGCCCCAACCAGACCCGCTCGCTCTACATCGCGATGCGCGACTTCTTCAAGGGCGACTGGGCCGACAAGGACGCGCACAAGCGCGTCGCCTACATCTTCGAGCAGGACGACGCGGTCATCAGCCGTCAGCGTCCCGAGCTGCTGCCCTACGACCTCTCCGACGAGATGCACGTGCGCTCCGACGCCCTGCAGGTCGCCTACCGTCGTCGTCGCAACGAGCTCATCGACATGGGCTGGGGCATCGACGTGCACCAGATCGTGGGTGACGGCCCGCGCGACACCGCGGTCGTGATCCCCTCCCCGGCCCGTCGCGAGATCCCCGAGCTGGCTCGCGCCTGGACCCACAAGGAGGTCTCCTCCTGGCAGGCCCGCAGCAGCAACGCCGGTCACGCGGGCGGGACCAGCGAGTACGAGGAGCGCGGCGAGGGCACCGCTGAACGGCGCATCGCCAACCAGCCGGCCGCCTTCGAGGCTGTCAACGCCCCGGAAGAGGACACCCAGACCGACGAGGAGACCCCCGCATGACCTACCCCGAGGAGGGCAAGGAGCGCCTTGCCCTGGACCTGTGCCTGGGGACCATCTCCAAGCTCGTCGACCGTGCCGGCATGACCGAGGTGCACGGACCCGACGGCGGGTCGCTGCGCGTGCTCACCAACGAGCGCAGCGGCGACACCGTCGGCGAGCTGCGCGTGTGGGAGGGCAGCGGCTTCGTCCGCAAGGCGGTCTACGCCGGCATCTGGGCGCACGTGCCCGGGGTGATCACCCTCGACAGCCACATGGTGTTCGCCTTCACCGACCCCGACGGCGCGGTCCCGCACTTCACGCTCGACTCGGTGGAGCGCGGCGACCTCGACACCCACGCGTTCCACCTCGACCTGATCCCGCGCGCGGACCTCGGGTCGCACCTCACCTACATCGACGAGGTGTACGAGCCGCTGCTCGAGGCGCACAACGCCGGCAAGGCCATCGACGGGCTCTCGGAGGCGGAGATCGGTCCCCGGCAGCGCGCCATCATGTCGCCGTACATGCTCGCCTACCGGGCCACGCCGGAGGCCTACAGAAAGCTCGACGAGTACGTCGAGGCCTACCTCGAGCAGTTCTTCAAGCTCGGCGAGGGCGGGATGTCCGCGCCGACGCTGGAGGCGCTGTCCGACACGGACCTCCCGCGCCGTGACGCCATCAACCGGTCCTACATCTTCAGCCCGGCCGTGGACCCGGTGTGGCACCACATCATCCCGCTCGTGGGTGCGACCAACTCGGAGATGATCCGCCGCAACCTCGAGTTCAACGAGCTCACCACCGAGGTCGACGTATGACCGCCACCGAGGAGACCGGCGTGTCCACCGGCGGACCCAACCTCGTCTCCACGGGGCAGACCGAGCCGTCGGAGTGGCAGAAGAAGATCGCGGGCGAGTGGGTGTCCAACCCGTCGCTCTTCGACGCCGAGGGTGTCTGGCAGGCCTACGAGAACGTCGCTCGTGCGAGCGAGTTCTCCGACGGCCAGACCCGGTACTGGATGAAGACCGAGCTCGAGGGCGCGGGCCGACTGCGCAACCGCTTCGAGCTCGGCGCGAACTTCGACTTCGGCGTCATCGACTCCGACGAGAACCGCGTCTATACCGGTCCTGACTTCTACGGCACCGGCCAGCCCTACGGCCTGTTCGTCGACGCGCACTACTACTCGCCCGGCTGGCAGGTGGACCTGCGCACCTGGAACCACGTCCTGCCCGACATGGAGACCCAGGTCTACTCGTCGGTCCTGCACGACGGCTGGACGGTCTGCGGGGTCTTCAACGGCGTGTACAAGAAGTACGAGGACGCCACCGCCCCCGACGTCCAGGCGCAGATCGCCGACTGGAAGGCGCGGGAGCGGCAGCTCGGCCCCAAGCCGCACGTGCTCCCCACGAAGCAGCGCGGGACCTTCTCGGGCGTCTTCGAGGTCTACGACGTCGACCAGACCAAGCGCGGCGACATGAAGGTCACCGTCCAGCACGACCCGCTCTCGCTCACCCGCACGCGTCAGTCGATCACGTGGGAGGGCGCCCTCGAGCGTTCGTACACGATCGAGCGCACCCGGATGTCGGCCAACACCGTCTACGAGGGCCCGGACGCCTGGGGCAACGCGAGGTCGTACGGCCGGGCGCTGTTCAACAGCATCCACTTCGGCCGCGACGACGTCTGGAAGCTCAAGGGCCGCGAGTTCCTCCTCGACGAGACCAACACCCTCGCGGTGACCTGGGAGCTCTTCCGCGGTGACTCGCTCACCCACGTGGCCTACGGCGTCCTCGACTGGGAGCCCTCGGCATGACGGCCCGAGGGACGGTGGTCGTCGTCACCGGCGCCACGCGCGGCATCGGTCTCGGCCTCGCCAAAGAGCTGCTCAAGCGCAACGCCCGCGTCGTCATCTGCGGCCGCTCGCAGGAGTCGGTGGACAAGGCGCTCGCCGAGCTCGGCGGCGGCGCCCTCGTGTCGGGCGTTCCGTGCGACGTCTCGCGCGCCGAGGACCTGCAGCGGCTGTGGGACCACGCGATCGAGAAGTACGGCAAGGTGGACCACTGGGTCAACAACGCCGGCATGAGCATCGCGCGAGTTCCCCTCGACCAGCTCGAGCCCGCCGAGATCGACCGGATCTGCATGGTCAACCTCGCCGGGGTCATCCACGGGACGGCGATCTCCCTGCGCGGCATGAACGAGCAGGGCGGCGGAGTCATCTGGAACATGGAGGGCTTCGGCTCCGGCGGCCAGATGTCGGAGCAGATGAGCGTCTACGGCGCCACCAAGCGCGCGGTGAACTACTTCACCGCGTCGATGACCAAGGACCAGAAGGACAGCAAGGTCGGCGTCGCGTTCCTCTCGCCCGGGATCGTCAAGACCGACCTCCTCCTCGACGACTACAAGGGTCAGCCCGAGGCGTTCGAGAAGGCGAAGAAGTTCTTCAACATCCTCGGTGACACCGTGGAGGACGTCACGCCCATGCTGGCCGAGGGCATCCTGACCAAGGGCGCCAACGGGGCCCGCGTCGAGTGGCTCACGAAGGGCAAGGCGGCGGGTCGCTTCTTCAACGCGTTCGTCCTGCGCCGCAAGCGTGAGCTCTTCGACGACGTCGTCATCACCTGAGGCCGGTCATGCAGCTCGCGATCTCCTACACGGTGCCGCTGGCTCTGTTCGACTTCCTGCCGGTGCTCCTGTCAGGGCTCGGGTCCGCCCTCCTCGTGCGCTACTCCGCCGAGCGCATGCCCTCGCTGGCGCGGTGGGGGTGGCTCGGGGTCGCACTGGCCGTCGCCGGCGGCCTGTGCAAGGCGACGTGGAAGCTCGTGCTCGCGGCGACGGGGAACAACCTCGAGCGCCTGGAACAGCTGCTCTTCCCGCTCCTGGCCGTGGGGTTCACCCTGCTGGCCTGGGTGCTCATGTCCGTGCTCCTGGAGAAGCGGGCACCCCGCTGGCCGTTCGCGGCGATCCTGGCGGCGGGTGCGGTCGGCGCGGTCCTCGCCCGGTCGATGAGCCCGCTGCTCGGCGTCACCTCACTCATGAGCCTGTCGGTCGTCTTCATGGCGATGATCGTGGCCTGGCGGGCGCGCACCCTCGCCGCCGTGCTGCTGTTCGTGCTCAACGTCGTCGGCGTCCTCGCCCTCGTGCCCCTCGGCTCGGACAGGATCGAGCAGACCGAGGCGCTGCAGTGGGTCGAGGAGTCGATCAACACCATCGCGCAGGGGTCCTACGCGCTCGCGTGGTTCCTCGTGCTCCGCCGCACCCGGCCGGCGGCTCCCTCCACCCAACCCACATCCACGGAGGTCTCCCATGGCCAGTGAGCCCTGGCGCGAGCGCCCGGACCAGGCAGCCTGGCGCCGCAAGTTCGGCGTCCTCGCCCCCAGCACCAACTCCATGGTCGAGTACGACTTCAACCGGATGAACGTCCCCGGCGTCGTCCCGATGTTCAGCCGGATCCACATCTACGACCCGGACCTGTCCAGCCCCGCGCAGATGGAGAAGCTGCGCGTCCAGCTCGACGAGTCCATCGACCACGCGGTCGACCTCGTCAAGACCGCCGACCCGGACTACATGGTCATGGGCATGTCGGCGGAGACGTTCTGGGGCGGCATCGAGGGCAACGAGTACTTCAAGCGCCGGATCAAGGAGCGCTCGGGCGGCCTGGACGTCGCCACCGGTGCCGAGGCCTGCCAGCTCGCGCTCAACGCGTTCGGCGCCAAGTCGATCGCCGTCGTGACTCCCTACCAGCCCAACGGCGACGAGCAGGTCGAGCTGTTCTTCGGCGAGTGCGGCTTCGACGTACGGGCGGTCAAGGGCCTCAAGCGCCCGACGGCCATCTCGATCGCCGAGACCACCGAGGACGAGCTGCGCGAGGCGCTCCTCGAGCTCAACGAGACCGGCGCGGACGCCCTGGTCCAGGTGGGCACGAACATGGGCATGGTCCGGCTCGGGGCCGAGGCCGAGCGGTGGCTGGGCAAGCCCGTCCTCGCCATCAACGCCGCCACCTGGTGGATGGCCCTGCGCGCCAACGGCATCGAGGACAAGCTCTGGGGCTTCGGCCGCATCCTCGAGGAGTTCTGACCACGAGCACGCAGAAGGGCCGGGCCGCGTGGCCCGGCCCTTCGTGCGTGCTGGATCAGCCGAAGCGGCCGGAGATGTAGTCCTCGGTGGCCTGCTGCGACGGCGTCGAGAACAGGACGTCGGTCGAGTTGATCTCCACGAGGCGTCCGGGCTTGCCCACGCCGGCGAGGTTGAAGAAGGCCGTCCGGTCCGACACCCGCGCCGCCTGCTGCATGTTGTGGGTGACGATGACGATCGTGTAGCGCTCCTTGAGCTCGTCGATGAGGTCCTCGATCGCCTGGGTGGAGATCGGGTCCAGCGCCGAGCACGGCTCGTCCATGAGCAGGACCGCCGGCTCCACGGCGATGGCGCGGGCGATGCAGAGCCGCTGCTGCTGCCCGCCGGAGAGGCCCGACCCCGGCCGGTTGAGCCGGTCCTTGACCTCCTCCCACAGGTTGGCGCCGCGCAGCGAGCTCTCCACCCTGTCGTCGAGCTCGGCGCGGGACCTCTTGCCACCCTCGAGCCGCAGGCCGGCGACGACGTTCTCGTAGATCGACATCGTCGGGAAGGGGTTCGGACGCTGGAAGACCATGCCGATCGTGCGGCGGACGTTGACCGGGTCGACGTCGGACCCGTAGATGTCCTCGCCGTCGAGGAGCACCTTGCCGTCGGCGTAGGCGCCCGGGATCACCTCGTGCATGCGGTTGAGCGTGCGCAGCACGGTGGACTTGCCGCACCCCGAGGGACCGATGAAGGCGGTGACCGAGCAGGGCTCGACCGAGAAGCTCACTCCCTCGACGGCCTTGAACGAGCCGTAGTAGATGTCGAGGTCGTTCACATCGATGCGCTTGGCCATGAGGGCTTCCTGATCGGGGTCGGTTCTACTTCTTGACGCCGGTGAACCGGGCGACGAGCTTGGCGGCCAGGTACAGGATCATCACGATGGTGATGAGGACGAGCGCGCCGGCCCACGCCCGGTCCTGGGAGGCGTCCGTGCCGCTGTTGAACTGGTCCCAGACGAACAGCGGGAGCGCCGCCTGCGGGCCGCTGAACGGGTTGAAGTTGATCGACTGCGACATGAACGTCGTGAGCAGGAGCGGCGCGGTCTCCCCGGCGACGCGGGCGACGGCCAGCATCGCGCCCGTGATGATCCCCGACAGGGCGGTGGGCAGCACGACCTTGAGGATCGTGCGCCACTTGGGGATGCCGAGGGCGTACGACGCCTCGCGCAGGTCCCGGGGCACGATGCGCAGCATCTCCTCGGTGGAGCGCACGACGACCGGGATCATGAGGATGGTGAGGGCGAGGGCGGCGGCGAACCCGCTGCGCTCCATGCCCAGGGTGAGGATCGCCGCCGTGTAGACGAACAGGCCGACGACCACGGACGGGACGCCGGTCATGACGTCGACGAAGAAGCTGACGGCGCGCGCGAGCCGCTTGCTGTTTCCCTGCTGTGCGTACTCGACGAGGTAGATGGCGGTGAGGACTCCCAGCGGGATGCCGATGAGCGCGGCGATGCCCACCTGCTCGAGGGTGCCGACGATGGCGTGGTAGACCCCGCCGCCCTCCTCGCGGGGTGAGACCCCGCGCATGGACGTGAGGAGGAAGTCGACGCTCAGCGCGTTGAGCCCGCGCACGATGACGGTCAGCAGGACGGCGACGAGCGGGGCGAGCGCCAGCAGGAACGTCGTATAGACCAGCGTCGTGGCGAGGCGATCGACCGCGTGGCGTCGGCCCTCGACGACGAAGCTCCACACGCTCTGGAGCACACCGAACAGCAACGCGGCCACGACCAGCGTGCCCGCGACGCCGTCGACGAACGTCACGAGATTGAGCACGGCGGCCAGCGCGAGCGCTACGACCCCGACCGCGGCCGGCGCCCAGCGCGGCAGCTTGCCACCGGCGAGCGCGTCGTGCAGCAGTCGGTCGCTCTCGGCCCGGGTCTCGCCGGAGAGCTGGGCAGGGGTCCGGTCGCTCATCCGTTCGCCCCGGAGAACTCGGCCCGCCGGGCGATGATGAGCCGCGCCGCCATGTTGACCACGAGGGTGATCACGAAGAGCACCAGGCCGCTCGCGACGAGGGCGGACAGCCCGATGGGACCGGCCTCGTTCCATCGCAGCGCGATGTTGGCGGCGAACGTGTTGCCGCCGGGCTCGGTGATCTGCCAGTTGATCGTGTAGTTCGCCGAGAGGATGAGCGCCACGGCGATCGTCTCCCCGAGCGCCCGCCCCAGCCCGAGCATCGACGCCGAGATCATGCCCGGCTTCGCGAAGGGGAAGATGGCCATCCGCACCATCTCCCAGCGGGTGGCACCGAGGGCGAGGGCCGCCTCGATGTGCTCGCGGGGCACCTGCACGAAGACCTCGCGCGAGATCGCGGACACCGTGGGCAGCACCATGATGGCGAGGACCACCCCGGCGATCATGATCGAGCGGGTGAAGATGCCGAGGTCGTTCGCGAAGAGCGGGATCCACCCGAAGTACGTGGTGAGCCACTCCAGGAAGCCCTGCATCTGCGGCATGAGGAAGCTCAGGCCCCACATGCCGAAGATGATCGAGGGCACCGCGGCGAGCAGGTCGGTGATGAAGCCGAGTGCGGCGCCGAGGCGCCGGTTGGCGTAGTGCGCGATGAACAGCGCGATGCCGATCCCGACCGGCACGGCGAGGGCCATGGCGATGACCGAGGTCATGATCGTGCCGAAGGTCAGCGCGGCGATGCCGAAGAAGGCCGGATCGGCGTCGGGCTTCCACTCGGTCTCGGTGAAGAAGTTGGCGGTGTTGGCCTGGAGGGAGGGGATCGCCTTCCAGATCAGGAACGCCGCGATCGCGGCCATGAGGACGAGGATGAGGATGCCCGCGCCGCGGGAGAGGCCGAGGAAGGTCCGGTCGCCGCGTCGGACCGCCGCGCCCTGGATGGCTGGGGCCGTCGCCGGCGCGGGGGCGTCGGGTGTGACGGAGGTGCTCATGTCGCTGGGTACCCGCCGAGTCCTGGTGGTGATGTGCTCCAGGGGCGGCAGGCCGCAGCGAGCCGCCCCTGGAGACTATCCGGTCAGCCGATCGACGCCACCGCAGTCTGGACCTTGGTGAGCAGGTCGCCGGTGATCGGGACGTAGCCGATCTCGGTGAGGGCGGCCTGCCCGTCCGCGCTCGCCGTGTAGGTGAGGAAGGACTTCGTGACCTCGAGATCCGCGCCCGAGAGGCCCTTCTCGCAGGTGATCTCGTAGGTCACGAGCACGACCGGGTAGCCGGTGGTGCCGGCGCGGTCGATCGAGAGGGGCAGGTTGTTGCCGGTGCCCTCGATCGTGGCCGTCGCGATGGTCTCGGCGGCGTTCTCGCTGGTCGGCTCGATAGGACCGTTGCCGTTGTCGATCCACGCGGAGGACAGCCCGGCGTCCTGGGCGAAGGAGAGCTCGACGTAGCCGATCGAGTTCGGGGTCGACTTCACGGCGCTCGCGACGCCGTCGGAGCCCTTCGCGCCCTGCCCGCCGGGGGCCTCCCACGCCTTGCCGCCCTCGTAGGACCAGACGTCCTTGGCCAGGAGGTACTTCACGAAGTTGTCCGTGGTGCCGGACTCGTCGCTGCGGTGGAACTGGGCGATCGTGGCGTCCGGAAGGGTCACGCCTGCGTTGAGGGCGGCGATCTTCGGGTCGTTCCACGTGGTGATGTCGTTGTTGAAGACGCCGGCCAGCGTCTCGGCGTCCAGCACCAGCTTGTCGACGCCCTCGACGTTGTAGACGACGTTGATCGCACCGCCCACCATGGGCAGGTTGAGGGCGGGCCCGGCCGCGCAGCGCGCGTCCGCCTTGGGCTGCTCGTCCTCCTTGAGGGCCGAGTCCGAGCCGGCGAAGGCGGTCTGGGCGTTGGTGAAGTCCTGGATCCCGGCCCCGGAGCCGTTGGCCTGGTAGTCGATCGTGGCGTCGCCGCAGGCGGCCTGGTAGGCGTTGATCCACTCGGCCATGGCGTTCTTCTGCGCGCTGGAGCCGGAGGCCTTGATGGAGCCGCTGGCGCAGGCGATGGTGCCGGCGTCGGTCGATCCGTCGCTCGTGCCGCCGTCCGAGCCGCACGCGGCCAGGAGCAGGGCGGCGGCGGCGGTCGCTCCGACGACGCGAACTGTGCGCGTGATGGTCACTTCCGGTCCTCCCGGACTCGTCGATGTCGTGTGTACAAGCCGTACGCAACCGAGGTCCGGTGTCGCGGGGGCCGTCCCGAGGTGAACGGGAGGTGAACGACCGGCGTATTGCTCGGTGCCGGGCGGGCGGCTCAGGCGTCGCGGTGCTCGACGGCCACGACGGCGCCCTCGGCCGAGCGGTGGACGATGACGGCCGCCCCCGGCTTGAGGCGCGGGTCCAGGGACGCCTCGAGGGGGTCGTGGCGCAGCCCGAGATGGCGCGCGACGGAGCGCATCACCAGCGGGAGAACCGGACGGTGGGTGCACCACACGCCGGAGGGCACCTCGGCGAGCAGACGGCCGACGGCGGCGTCGGTGGCGTCCGGGTCGGCCTCGTGCCCCTCCTCGGACAGGGCGTGCTCGAGTCGCACGTCCGCGCGCACGTGCGCCGCGTACGGCTCGATCGTCGTGCGGCACCGGCGCGCGTCGGAGGACACCACGACTGCCGGGCCGTACGCCGCGAGGGCGGCGACGAGGTCGTGGGCCTGGCGCACCCCCGGATCGCTGAGCGGCCGACGGGCGTCGTCGTCCGCGTGGGGGTCCCCCGAGGCCCGCCAGGCCGCCCGCTTCGTCGCCTCGGCGTGGCGCAGGATCACGGTCGGCACGGTGTCCGGCAGGGTGAGGGCCGCCTCCGTCAGGTCGCGGTCGTCGGCGTAGGTGAGGAGTCGCAGCGCTGCCTTGCGCCGCACCCAGCGGACCTCGTCGACCTCGTCGTCGCCCACGCGGTCGAGGACCTCGGTGACGCTCGCCCGCCAGTAGCGGACCCGCTTGGGGACCCCGTCGACCGCGTACGTCCGTTCGCCGAGGCGAGGCCCCAGCACGGCCCGGGCTCCCGTCTCCTCGAGGGTCTCCCGCACGGCCGCGACGTCGGCCGCTTCGCCCGCCTCGAGCTTGCCCTTGGGCAGCGACCAGTCCTCGCGGCGGGGCCGGTGGACGACGGCGACCTCGGGTCCGCTCGGCCCGGGGCGCACCAGGACCACCCCGGCCGCCTCGATCCGCTCCATGCGCGCCCCGCTCACCTGCTGAGTGCGGCGCGCAGCTGCGCGTGCCGCTTGCGGGCATGCTGCCAGGACCGGACCGCGTTCTCGTGCGAGATCACCTCACGCGCCTCGGAACGGGCGACGAACAGGCCGCACAGGAAGGCCTCCTCGGCCGTGAGGGGGCTCGCCGCGTCGGCGACGCGCTCGCGGACCAGGGCCCGCTGGACCACGGCGTCCTGCGCCGCGCCCAGCTCCTCGGTCACCTCGCTCCACAGGACGGCGAGGTCGCCCGACGCCCGGCCCACGGCCGGGGCTGCGACCTCGGCTGCGTAGCGCGCGCGCTTGGCCGCGATCCGGGTGAGGTGCCAGGCCTCGCCGGGGTCCCCGGGGCGCAGCGCCGTGAAGCGCGACTCGGCCCGCCGGTCGGCCCGCAGGAGCAGGGGCACCAGGACGCGCGGGGCACGTCGGGCCGCCTCGGGCGCGAACAGGGGCCGGCGGGCCACCTCAACGAGACGGGCCCGCAGCGCCGAGGCCCGGGCCGAGCGCAGCTCGGCC
>JAHECT010000174.1 GCA_024641605.1 Micrococcales bacterium | reverse complement strand
CCCCTCGGCGAGCGCGACCCGCTCGCCGTCGCGCAGCGCGAGCCCCTCGGCCTCCTTCACCGTGGACCGGTCCGTGCCCGTCACGGTGCTCAACGGCACCACCCGGTCCGGGCTCGCCGCGGCCGTCGCTGCCGACCTGAAGGCCAAGGGCTGGCGGATCGTGTCGGTGGGCAACTGGCGTTCCGGCGGCGTGGAGTCGACCACCGTGTTCGTCGACGGCGAGGCAGACGCCGCCGCCACCATGCGTGACGACCTTTCGGCCGCCGACTCCACGAGGACGCCCATCGGCGCCATGAAGGACGGCCGGATCACCATCGTCGTGATGGGCGACTACTCCGGCTGACCTCGTTCGACCCGTCGCGCCCAGCGGGTGGGCGACTCGACGTAGCTCCCCGAGACCAGCCCGGCGTCGCGCTCGAACCAGTTGCGGCTCCAGCGGTCACCCGTGATCACCCACGACCACGCCATCGCCACCGCGTAGAGCGGCAGGAACAGCACCACGCACCAGGCCCACTGCGTCGCGTGCCGCGCCTCGTGGGCCAGCAGCTGCGGGTCGAGCGCCGTCCGGGTCGTCACGACCACGTTCCCGACGGTGACGGCATCCGCCCGTAGCAGGCCGCCCCGCGCCCCGGTGGCGAGCACCAGTCCGTCCGGGCCGGACTCGATCCGGGCCCCGGACGCCCGTGCCAGCGCGAGGCCGACGACGGTGGACAGGGTGAGCGCGTTCACCACCTGCCTCAGCCGCAGCGCCGGTCGCACCCCGCTCACCGCCCCGCGTGCGTCAGCGGCCCACGGCGTACTCGGGCACGGTCGCCATCGGCGGCCGCTCGAGCATCGCGACGTCGTGCTCGCGCGCGACGAACCCCGCGGCGCCGCGGTCGAACTGCGTGAGCGAGGCCCCCAGGTCCCACGGCGGCGTACCCGTCGCCCGGGCCCGACGGTCGAGCGCCGTCCGCAGGATCTCGGCGGCCATGCGTCCCAGGCGCTGCTCGTCCTGGTGCCGGTGCACGCGTACGCCGAGGTCCACCTGCGCGATGGCGTCGAGGCCGTGCAGCTCCCAGGTGTCGACGAGCAGGGCCACCTCCACCCCGTAGCCGCAGGGGAACGCCATCTGCTCGAGCAGGCTGCGCCGGGCCGCGTACTCGCCCGCGAGCGGCTGGATCACTCCCGCGAGCTCGGGCCACAGCACGTTGATGAGCGGCCGTGCCATGAGCTCGGTCACCCGTCCGCCGCCCGCGTTCACCACGATCGAGCCCTGGACCAGCGGCCGCTCGTACACCGCCTTGACCAGCTGCACCGTGTCGTCGGTGAGCAGCGGCCCCAGGAGACCGGTGACGTAGGCGGGGGTGAACGACTGGAGGTCGGCGTCGACGAACACGACCACGTCGCCGGTCGTGGCGGCCAGGCCGCGCCACATCGACTCGCCCTTGCCCGAGACGGACGGCAGGTGGGGGAGCACGTCGTCGCGGTGGACCACGGTGGCGCCGGCGGCCCGCGCCACCTCGGCGGTCCGGTCCGTCGACGCGGAGTCCACCACGACGAGCTCGTCGACGAGGCGGGACGGGTCAGGGGCGCCCGGGCCCAGGGCGCGGTGGATCGTCTCCACGATGCGCCCGACCGTGGACTCCTCGTCGAGGGCGGGGAGGACCACGCTGACGGTCGTCGGGCCCTTCACGGCCCGGAGCAGGTCGAGGGGCCACTGGTCGGCCGTGGACGTGCGCCGGTCGAACCACCCCGCCACGTCGATGTCCACGCCGTCTCTCCCTCGTCTCGGTGGGCGGTCATGCATCTCAGGATGCGGACCCCCGTCCCGGCCCGCGCGGGCGCTGTCGTACAGTCTTGCCTACGCCAGCGGGGGTCGCCTCCTGCTCGCCGGTCGAGGGGCCCGAGGGCCTCCGGCACAACAGAACACCGCTCATCCAGAGGGGCAGAGGGACACGGCCCGATGAAGCCCCGGCAACCAACCGGTACCTCGGCGAGCAGCGCGCAGCGCCGCCACGTGAGTCCGACCGGAGAAGGTGCCACGTCCGTCCGAGCGCCGACCGGCGACCTCGGAAAGATGAGGAGAAGGGCTCCATCCATGTCGACGCCAGCCGTCGCCCCCGACACCACCGGCCTGCCGCCGCTGGACACCCCGCCGCCCGCGCCCGACTTCGGCCCGGCCACCCATCTGTCCTGCCGCGAGTGCGGTGCCCGCTACGACCTCGGCGCCGCGTACGCCTGCATCGAGTGCTTCGGGCCGCTCGAGGTGGCCTACGACCTCAGCGGCGTCACGCGCGAGCTGATCGAGTCGGGTCCGCAGTCGATGTGGCGCTACTCGTGCCTGCTGCCCGTGGCCTCCTACGCCGGCTCCGAGCCCAACCTCGAGCCCGGCCTGACCCGCCTCGTGCGGGCGGACAACCTGGCGCGCGCCCTCGGGATGACCGGGACGCTGTGGGTCAAGGACGACAGCGGCAACCCCACGCACTCCTTCAAGGACCGCGTCGTGGCCGTCGCGCAGAGCGCGGCACGACGACTCGGGCTCTCGACCCTCGCGTGCGCCTCGACCGGCAACCTCGCGAACGCCGTCGCCGCGGCGGCAGCCCGCGCCGGGCAGGACTCCGTCGTCGTCATCCCCTCCGACCTCGAGGACGGCAAGGTGGTGACCACGGCGACGTACGGCGGCACGCTGCTGGCCGTCCGTGGCACCTACGACGACGTCAACCGGCTCTGCTCGGAGCTGATCGGCGAGCCGCTGACCGCCGACTGGGGCTTCGTCAACGTCAACCTGCGGCCGTACTACGCCGAGGGCTCCAAGACCGTCGGCTACGAGATCGCCGAGCAGCTGGGCTGGCGCCTGCCCGAGCAGGTCGTCGCGCCGATCGCTTCGGGGTCGCTGCTGACCAAGGTCGACAAGGCCTTCCGCGAGCTCGCCTCCCTGGGGCTGGTGCCCGACTCGCCCTACGCCGTCTTCGGCGCCCAGGCGACCGGGTGCTCCCCGGTGTCCGAGGCGTTCCGCGAGGGCCGCGACGTGGTGCGCCCGCAGCGTCCCGCGACGATCGCGAAGTCGCTGGCCATCGGCAACCCCGCAGACGGCCCGTACGCCCTGGACTCGGTCCGGCGGAGCGGCGGCGCGATCGCCGACGTGAGCGACGAGGAGATCGTCGAGGGCATCCGGCTGCTCGCCGAGACCGAGGGGATCTTCGCGGAGACGGCGGGCGGCGTGGTCGTCGCGACGCTGCGCGCGCTGCTCGCCTCAGGTGCGCTCGACCCGGCCCGCGAGACCGTCATCCTCAACACCGGCGACGGTCTCAAGACCCTGGACGCGGTCGCGGGCCATGTCGCCCCCACCGCCACGATCTCCCCCGACGTGGACGAGGTCACCGCCGCCCTCGTCGATGCGAGCCACGAGAGGACGACCCGATGAGCGTGTCCGTGCGGATCCCGACGATCCTGCGCACCTACACCGACGGCGCGAAGGACCTGAGCGTCGAGCCGGGCGAGCCGACGCTCGCGGCCCTGCTCGACGCGCTGGAGGCCGCGGCGCCCGGCATCCGTGCGCGCGTGCTCGACGAGTCCGGCGCCCTGCGCCGGTTCGTCAACGTGTACGTCGATGAGGAGGACGTGCGCTTCACCGACGGCCTGGCCACGCCGGTGCCCGACGGCGCGTCGGTCTCGATCATCCCCGCCGTCGCAGGGGGCTGACGCCGCCGCTGGCTCCCCGCCCCCTCGCGAGACTGATCAACTGGCGGCTACCCGACACCGGTAGCAGTCAGTTGATCAGTCTCAGCGGAGGGCGGACCCCATGCGGGAGACGACGGACGGGCGGCTGTCCAGGCTGGTCCAGCGGACGAAGCGCCATCCCTGGGCCTCCAGGTCGGCCTGGCGCCGCTTCTCCTCGGCGAGGCTGCGGCGCACCGCGTCCATGTCGTCCCCGTACTTGCCCCACCCGTCGGCCTCGCCGATGACGCGGTGGCGGCGCGAGCAGAAGTCGGCCCAGTAGGTCCGGCCTCCGGCTCTCACGGCGGCGCCGATCTCGAGCGCCCGCAGACCTGCGCCCAGGAACCACCCTCGGCTGCGTGACTCGAGGGGCGACTCGGCGGCTGGATCGACGAAGGGCAGGGCACGCCGTACCGCGGCGATCCCCGGCCACCCCACGCACGCGGAGACGGCGTACGTGAGCTCCTGGACGGCGTACGCGCGTAGCTCGGCGTCGTGTACGGCCACCCTGAGCTCGCTCCCCGCCGTGCCGGAGACGCCGGCGATCAGCCGGCGGGCGGCCGCGTCCAGGGGGATGAGGGCAGCCGCCAGGGGTCGCCCGCGGGCCAGGTCGACAGCGGTACGGCGTGCATCGGTCGTCGGTATCCCGTCCACCTCGACGACGAATGCGGAGGGGATCGGCGAGCCGCGGACGACGAGCCCGGGACCGCTGAAGTCCTGGATCCCAGGGCGGGCGAGGGAGATCCGGCCCGGTGGATGCGCGTCGGGTCGAGGGGCGCGCAGAACCATCCCCGCGGAGTCGTGGGTCGTGAACGCCCCGGCACCCACCGCTCGAAGGGCCGATCGAACGCCGGCCAGGTGCTCGCTGCGCCACTGCTCGCC
>JAHECT010000173.1 GCA_024641605.1 Micrococcales bacterium | reverse complement strand
ACCTCCACCGAGCAGCAGGCCAGTGCGAGATCGAGCACGCGCACCTCGGCGGAGCGGACGCCGTCGGAGACCACCACGCGCACGGGCTCGAGCGGCGCCAGGAGGGGCACGCCGAAGCCGGGGAGTCCGAGGTCGACCACGGGCCCAGCGTAGGAGGCGCGACCGCCCGGCAGTGCCGCGACGGAGCCGGCGGCGGGGGGCGCCTCGCGCGCCCGGTGCCCGGGCACGGCCGGGGGATGGTGTGACACGGGACGCGACGCGGTCCCCCGCGCGCGCGAACGGGGTGGAGGGGGGCAGGATGAGCAGTGGCGGACCTGCGCCCGGCGCCGCTCGGGACGACCCCGGGTGCGGCCTCGCCCTGGAGCGATGTATTCGTTACAGTGGAACGGCGTTCCAGAAACGTCGGACAATCCGGTGGCGACCGGTGAGCGAGTGAGGCACAACGTGGGCAAGCAGACCGTCCAGCTCGACCGCGTCATCATCAGGTTCGCCGGCGACTCCGGCGACGGCATGCAGCTGACCGGCGACCAGTTCACCTCGCGCACGGCGTCGTTCGGCAACGACCTGTCGACGCTGCCCGACTTCCCCGCCGAGATCCGCGCCCCAGCCGGCACGATCCCGGGCGTCTCGGCGTTCCAGCTGCACTTCGCCGACCACGACATCACCACGGCCGGCGACACCCCCAACGTCCTCGTCGCCATGAACCCGGCCGCGCTCAAGGCCAACATCAGGGACATCCCGCGGGGCGCGGACATCATCGTCAACACCGACGAGTTCACCCCGCGCAACCTCACCAAGGTCGGCTACGACACCAACCCGCTCGAGGACGGCTCGCTGCAGTCCTACGCGGTGCACCCGATCCCGCTGACCTCGATGACGGTCGAGGCGCTCAAGGGCATCGAGATCACCAAGAAGGAGGCCGAGCGCGCGAAGAACATGTTCGCCCTCGGCCTGCTCTCCTGGCTCTACCACCGCCCCACCGAGGGCACGGTGACCTTCCTCAAGCAGAAGTTCGCGAAGAAGCCGGAGATCCTCGCGGCCAACATCACCGCGTTCGAGGCCGGCTGGTCCTACGGCGAGACCACCGAGGACTTCTCGGTGCAGTACGAGGTGAAGCCGGCGGTCATGGCCCCCGGCCGCTACCGCAACATGTCGGGCAACCTCGCGCTCGCGTACGGGCTCATCGCCGCCTCGCAGCGCGCCGAGCTGCCGCTGTTCCTCGGGTCCTACCCGATCACCCCTGCCTCCGACATCCTGCACGAGCTGGCCAAGCACAAGCGCTTCGGCGTCATGACCTTCCAGGCCGAGGACGAGATCGCCGGCATCGGTGCCGCGCTCGGCGCCTCCTACGGCGGGATGCTCGGCGTGACCACGACCTCGGGCCCGGGCGTCGCGCTCAAGTCCGAGACGATCGGCCTCGCGGTGTCCCTGGAGCTGCCGCTCGTCATCGTCGACGTCCAGCGCGGCGGCCCCTCGACCGGCCTGCCGACCAAGACCGAGCAGGCCGACCTGCTGCAGGCGATGTTCGGTCGCAACGGCGAGGCACCCGTGCCGATCGTGGCGCCCCGCTCCCCCGGCGACTGCTTCGACGCCGCGATCGAGGCCGTGCGCATCGCCACGACCTACCGCACCCCGGTGTTCCTGCTCTCCGACGGCTACGTCGCCAACGGTTCCGAGCCCTGGAGCATCCCCGAGGTCGACTCGCTGCCCGACCTGAGGGTGCAGTTCGCCACGGAGCACAACCACACCAAGGCGGACGGCACGACGGAGTTCTGGCCGTTCCTGCGCGACCCGGAGACCCTCGCCCGCCCGTGGGCGGTGCCCGGCACGAAGGGCCTCGAGCACCGCATCGGCGGCATCGAGAAGGCCGACGGCACGGGCAACATCTCCTACGACGCCGACAACCACGAGAAGATGGTGCGCCTGCGCCAGGCCAAGATCGACGGCATCTCGGTCCCCGACCTCGAGGTCGACGACCCGGACGGCGACGCCCGCGTGCTCGTCCTCGGGTGGGGGTCGACGTACGGCCCGATCAACGCCGCGTGCCAGATGTCGCGCCGCAAGGGGTCTTCCGTGGCCCAGGCGCACCTGCGTCACCTCAACCCCTTCCCGGCCAACACCGCCGAGGTGCTGCGCCGCTACGACAAGGTCGTCATCCCGGAGATGAACCTCGGCCAGCTCGCGCTGCTGATCCGCGGTCGCTTCCTCGTCGACGCCATCCCCTACAACCAGGTGCGAGGCCTTCCGTTCAGGGCCGAGGAGCTCGCCGGAGTGATCAAGGACGTGGTCGCCAGTGTCTGAGGCAGTGGAGCTCGGGTTCCCGTCGTTGCGGCTCGTGCCCAAGGCGGAGGGCAAGCAGTCCGCCAAGGACTTCAAGAGCGACCAGGAGGTGCGCTGGTGCCCGGGCTGCGGGGACTACGCGATCCTCGCCGGCGTGCAGAGCTTCATGCCCGAGCTCGGGCTGGCCAAGGAGAACATCGTCTGGATCTCGGGCATCGGCTGCTCGAGCCGCTTCCCGTACTACATGAACACCTTCGGGATGCACTCGATCCACGGCCGCGCCCCGGCGATCGCCTCGGGCCTGGCGATCACCCGTCCCGACCTGTCGGTGTGGGTCGTCACCGGTGACGGCGACGCGCTCTCGATCGGCGGCAACCACCTCATCCACGCGCTGCGCCGCAACGTCAACCTCAAGATCCTGCTGTTCAACAACCGGATCTACGGCCTGACGAAGGGGCAGTACTCCCCCACCTCGGAGCTGGGCAAGGTCACCAAGTCCACGCCGATGGGCTCGCTCGACCAGCCGTTCAACCCGGTCTCGCTGGCGCTGGGCGCGGAGGCGACGTTCGTCGCGCGGACGATCGACTCCGACCGCAAGCATCTGACCGAGACGCTGCGCGCCGCGGCCGAGCACGAGGGCACGGCCCTGGTCGAGATCTACCAGAACTGCAACATCTTCAACGACGGCGCCTGGGACCCGCTCAAGGACGCCGAGCACCGCGACTCGCTCACGTTCCGCCTCGAGCACGGTCAGCCGATCACGCTGGTCGACGGCAGCCGCGGCGTGGTCCGAGCCGCGGACGGCAGCCTCCAGATCGCCGACGTGTCCGCGGTCGGGACCGACGCGCTCCTCATCCACGACGTGCACTCCGAGGACCCCTCGGTGGCCTTCGCGCTGTCGCGGATGTCGGACCCGATGTCGCTCGCCAACACCCCGATCGGCGTCTTCCGCGACGTCCGGCGCACTCCCTACGACGCGCTCTTCGCCGAGCAGATGGCCGCCGCCAAGGCCGGCGGCAGCGACGACCTGGCGACGCTGCTGGCCGGCAGCGACACCTGGGAGATCACCTGATCCCACCCACCCGTCACCTGATCGACGGCGGGCTACCCGGGCCGGGTAGCCCGCCGTCGATCTGTCTGAGCGGGTTCGCGGCGGTGCCGGGGACGATCCGTCGGGTAGCGTCGCGGCTGCCATGAGCAGACCGGTCCCCGCGCCCGCCCCCCAGCGATCCGCCGAGAGGGTGGGTCTGCTCATGGGGCTCGGCGCCTACGGGCTCTGGGGGCTCTTCCCGCTCTACTTCCCGCTCCTCGAGCCGGCGTCGGCCCTGGAGATCCTCGCGCACCGGTTCCTCTGGTCGTTCGTGTTCATGGCGCTCGTACTCACGATCACCCGCTCGTGGTCGAAGGTGCGGGCCACGATGGCGGACCGCCGCTCGATGGTGCTGCTGGCGGGGGCGACAGCGTTCATCGGGATCAACTGGGGCGTCTACATCTGGGCGGTCAACACCGGCAACGTCGTGGAGTCCTCGCTCGGCTACTTCATCAACCCGCTCGTCCTCGTGCTCTTCGGCACCCTGCTCCTCGGCGAGCGGCTGCGCCGCCTCCAGTGGGTCGCGGTCGGCATCGCCGGGCTGGCCGTCGTGGTGCTCACGGCCGGCTACGGCCGGCTGCCGTGGATCGCGCTGACGCTGGCCTTCTCCTTCGGGCTCTACGCCCTGGTCAAGAAGCTCACCCGCGTCGACCCGCAGGCGAGCCTCACGATCGAGACGGCCTACGCCGTGCCGTTCACGCTGGTCTACCTGGGATGGCTGACCGCCAACGGTGGGCTCACCTTCGGCGCCGAGCTCGGCAACACCCTGCTGCTCATGAGCGCCGGGGTCGTGACGGCGGTGCCGCTCCTGCTGTTCGGCGGCGCGGCGAACCGCGTCCCGCTCTCGGCCATGGGCCTGCTGCAGTACCTCACGCCGATCCTGCAGTTCACGATCGGCGTCTTCGTGTTCGGCGAGGACATGCCGCCCGCGCGCTGGGCGGGCTTCGTCATCGTCTGGATCGCCCTGGCCGTGTTCACGGTGGACCTGCTGCGCCACTCGCGGGCCCAGCGCAGCGCCCGCGCGACCCAGGAGACGGCGGCCACCGCGCCGATCACCGAGGGCGTCGCCGAGACCCCCTGACGCGGCTCGGGCGGCCTCAGGCGGAGCGGGTGACGACGACGTCGCACATCTGCGCGAGCGCGTCGGTGGCCGCACCCGGCGGGAGCGCCGCGAGCTCGGCGCGGGCAGCGTCGGCCCAGCGCGACAGCTCGGC
>JAHECT010000035.1 GCA_024641605.1 Micrococcales bacterium | reverse complement strand
AGGGCGGGCACAGCCGCCTCGCGCAGCACCGGCTGCACCTGGCGGGCCAGAGGGAGCAGCCCGAGACCCAGCCGGCAGCGCCCGTCCGGGCCGCGGCGCAGGAGGGCGTGCTGCTCCAGGGTGACGACCAGTCGGTAGACGACCGTGCGGCTCACGCCCAGACGCGCCGCGAGCTCGGTGACCGTGAGACCGTCCGCGGACTCCGCGAGGACCTCCAGGACCGTCAGCCCGCGATCGAGGGTCTGACTGGTCTCGGCCACCATCCGGGCTACCTCCTGAGACTGAGCGCCGCCAGCGCCGCGTTGACGATCGAGCCCGGGAGCAGGTCGTGCAGCTCGTAGAGCTCGTGGACGGTCCCACTCTGCCCGAACGCGTCCACCCCCAGTGGAACACTCGGGACACCCAGGGCGGAACCCAGCCACGCCATTGCGTGCGAAGCGGCGTCGTGCACTGTGACGATCGGCACAGCCTCGGGGAACGCGGCGCGCAACGCGCCGGGCACGCTCGGTGTCGTCGCGGTCCGCACGGCCTGACGCAGCGTCCGCTGCCACGCCGAGTAGAGCCGGTCGAGGCTGGTCACGTCGACCACGTGGGCCGCCACGCCCTCCTCGGCGAGCTCGTCGGCGGCCGCGAGGACCTCCGGGAGCACGGCGCCGCTCGCGACGAGGTTCACCGTGGGGACCTGCACCCCGTCGGGGGTGGCCAGCTCCGGGTGGGCCTCGAAGGCGTCCACGAGCCGGTAGGCGCCGGCGAGCACCTGACGACGCAGCACGGCGTCGCCGAGCCGCGCTCGCGCGGCCTCGAACGGTGCCTGGTCGATGGGGCGGGTGGTCAGACGCAGGTAGTAGGCGCCCTCCTCGTAGGGAGCGGCGGTCGGAGTGGCGGACGGGCGCGAGGCGACGTGCCCGACCGCGTCGCACAGGAGCCAGTCGAGGGCGCTCGCGTACGCCGGCTCGATGAGGGTGACTCCCGGCAGCTCGAGGCCCACGCTCGGCGTCATCGTGGACTGGTGCGCACCGCCCTCGGGCGCCAGCGTCACGCCCGACGGCGTGCCCGCGACGATGAAGCGCGCCCCGGAGTAGGTGCCGTAGATGAAGGCGTCAAGACCGCGCAGCACGAACGGGTCGTACACCGTCCCCACAGGGATCAGAGGCTGGCCCGACAGGTCCCACGACAGACCCAGCTGTCCGAGGAGCAGGAAGAGGTTCATCTCCGAGATGCCGAGCTCGATGTGCTGCCCGCTCGGGCCCTCGGCCCACTTGAGCACCGGGTCCTCGTTCCAGGCGCGGCGCTCGACCGGGCTGAACACTCCGGTCCGGTTGATGAAGCCGGCGAGGTTGGTCGAGGTCGCGACGTCGGGCGCCGTCGTGACGAGGTAGGGCGCCACGTCGTCGTTGCGCGAGAGGTCGACCAGGACGCGACCGAAGGCCTCCTGCGTGCTCGTGGCCCGTGAGGGCCGCAGGCCCGTGTCGTGCGGCACGGCGATCTCGAGACCCGGAGCCACGCTGTCCCGGCGCAGGTGCTCGCGGCGCGCGGCCGTGTGGATGCCCGCCGGTGAGGTCGGATCGATCCGGTCCCACTCGGTGTCGTGGGTCAGCCCGACCGACGCGCGCAACGCGTCGATCTGCTCGCCGGTGAGCAGCGCGGAGTGGTTGCGCGGGTTGCCCGCGATAGGCAGTCCCCAGCCCTTGACCGTGTAGGCGAACAGCACGCTCGGCCGGTCGGTGACCTTGTCGCACTCCGCGAACGCCTCGAGCAGCGCCGCGATGTCGTGGCCGCCCAGGTCCTGCACGAGCGGGGCGAGGTCCTCGTCGATCACGTCGGCGACGGCCAGACCCGCCTCCTCGGGCGCTCCGTCGAGGAAGCGCTCGCGCAGGGCGGGTCCGGCCAGGGCGAACAGCGACTGGTACTGCTCGTTGGGCATGGCGTCGATCCAGGACCGGAGCGCCTCGCCGTGCGGCTCGGCGAACTTGGCCTGCAGCCGGCGGCCGTACTTGACCTCCACGACGTGCCACCCGGCCGCCGCGAACTGGGCCGACCACTGCTGGATGCGGATGCCGGGAACGACCCGGTCCAGGCTCTGCCGGTTGAAGTCGACGACCCAGGTGACGTTGCCCAGACCCTCGGTGGCGGGGTCGGCCACGGCCTCCCACACGTTGCCCTCGTCGAGCTCCGCGTCGCCGACGAGTGCGTAGAACCGCGACGACGGGCGCGGGCCGAAGTGGGCGTCGACGTAGCGGCGCGTCGTGGCCGCGAACAGCGGCGCGGCGGCCCCGAGACCCACGGACCCGGTGGAGAAGTCGACCCGGTCGGGGTCCTTGGTGCGCGAGGGGTAGGACTGCAGGCCGCCGCGCTGGCGCAGGCGCGTGAGGTAGGAGCGGTCCAGGTCGCCGAGCAGGTACTGGATCGCGTGGAACACAGGCGACGCGTGCGGCTTGACCGCGACCCGGTCGGGGGCGTCGAGGTGCGCGAAGTAGAGCGCGGTCATGACCGCGACCAGCGAGGCGCTGGACGCCTGGTGACCGCCGACCTTGACCCCGTCGCCGGTCTGCCGGTCGCGGTTGGCGGCGTCGACGATGCGCACGGCGAGCCAGAGCACCCGGCGCTGGATCTCGTCGAGGGTGGTGACGCTGACGTCGGACATGACGGCTCCCTGGCACGTACGGGGGTGTTGCGGGGTCCGGGTGGGTCCATCGTGCCCCACCCGGACACGCCACCGCCGCCGGGGTCGCGGTGACCTCGGCGGCGGTGGGACGAGCGGGTCAGGCGTCGGCGACCTTCTTGAGCGAGAAGGCCCCGACGATCTCGCTGATCCCGAGCACCATGAAGAAGAGGCCCGCGACCCAGACGACGATGCCGATGGACGCGGCCGGCCAGACGAAGATGACGATCGAGCCGATGATCCCGAGGATGCCGCCGGTGATCATCCAGCCGCGGCCGTCCATGCCCTTGGCCTGCAGGCCGACCACCAGCTCGGTGATGCCGCGGAAAAGCCAGGCGACACCGATGAAGATGACCAGCAGCTCGAAGGAGTTCTGCAGGCTCTTGAAGGCGAAGACGCCCAGGATGATCGACAGGATGCCCGAGATCGCCAGCAGCGCGCGGTGGTCCTTCTGCGCGAAGGACTGCACGAGCTGGAAGATGCCGCTGACGAAGAGGTAGATGCCGAAGAAGACGGCGAGGACGTAGACGCTCTGCTTGGTGAAGATGACCATGAGCAGACCCAGGAGGAACGTCAGGATCCCCACGGTGAGGACGAGGCCCCAGTTCTTGCCGAGCCGTTCGAGGCCGCTCTCCTCGGTCATCATGTCGTAGGTCGAGGACATGCTCTTCTCCTAGGACGTGCGCGCGGCGCGGTCACCGCACGGGACTTCTCCCCAGCCTAGGGCAGCCAACTCCCCGGACGTCGTAACCGGGCGTCCGTGCCGTCAGAGCCGTCCGGCCTCGTGCACCCGCCGCAAGAACTCCTGGGTGCGGGGATCGCGCGGTGCCTCGATCACCTGGGCGGCCGGGCCGCGCTCGACGATGACGCCCTCGGAGAGGAAGCAGACCTCGTCGGCGACCTGCGTCGCAAAGCCCATCTCGTGCGTCGCGATGACCATCGTCATGCCGTCGGCGCGCAGGTCGCGCACGACGGACAGCACCTCGTTGACGAGGACCGGGTCGAGTGCGGAGGTGACCTCGTCGAAGAGCATGAGCCGGGGCGCAACCGCGAGCGAGCGCACGATGGCCACCCGCTGCTGCTGGCCGCCGGAGAGCCGGTCGGGGTACTGCCCCGCCTTGTCGGCCAGCCCGAAGCGGTCGAGCGCCTCGATCGCCCGCTCCTCCGCCTCCCGCCTCGGGATGTGGTGGACCCGCCTCATCGCGAGGGTGATGTTGTCGACCACCGTCATGTGCGGGAACAGGTTGAAGGCCTGGAACACGATGCCCATGCGCGTGCGGACGTCATCGACGTCGACCCGCGGGTCGCTGATGTCGACGCCGTCGAAGATGACCTGGCCGTCGTCGATCCGCTCGAGCAGGTTGATGCACCGCAGCAGGGTCGACTTGCCCGAGCCGGAGGCACCGACGAGCACGGTCACGCTGTGCTCGGGCACCACGAGCTGCACGTCGCGCAGCACCACCTCCTCGCCGAAGCTCTTGCGGACGCCTTCGAGCGCGAGGACCGGGGCGCTCACGCGGTCCCCTGCGCGTTCTGCCGGGCGATCGAGCGCTCGAGCAGGCGGTCGGTGAGCCGCGTGAGCGGGATCGTCACGAGCAGGAAGAGGATCGAGGCGACGACGTAGGGCGTGTAGTTGAACGTCAGGGACGTCGCGATCTGCGCCTCGCGGATGGCGTCGGGCGCCCCGAGGATCGAGATGAGCCCGATGTCCTTGAGCAGGGCGACGAGGTCGTTGAGCAACGGAGGCACGACGCGGCGCAGCGCCTGCGGCAGCACGACGAAGCGCAGCGTCTGCACCTGGGTCAGCCCGAGCGCCCGCGCGGCCGCCCGCTGACTCGGGTGCACCGACAGCACGCCTGACCGGATCACCTCCGCGACGTAGGCCGAGTACGTGAGCACGACGGCCGTGGTGCCGAGGACCTCGACGCTCACGGGCGAATCGGTGAGCTGCAGGGCCGGAACGCCGAACCCGATCAACAGGATGACGAGGAGGAGCGGGATGCCGCGGAACACGTCGACGTAGGCGGTGGCCAGCAGCCGGAAGGGCGCGAGGGCCGGTGCGGTGGACGTGCGCACGAGAGCGATCACCAGCGCGAGCACGGCGATCGAGACGGCCGCGATCGCTGCCAGGCGGAGGTTGAGCAGGAAGCCGTCCCAGATCTGGGGCAGCACCTCGATGCCGTAGGAGACGTCGAAGAACGTCTCCTTCACGACCGGCCAACCGGTGGAGGTGACCACGACCGTCGCGAGCGCGCCGAGCACCACGACCGAGGAGACGACCGCCACGAGCGCGCGACGCCGGTCCTGGACCCGGCGCACGCCCCGCCGCGCGAGCTCGACGCTGCTCGGGGTCCAGGACGCCGCCACGGCCCCAGGCTCCTCGAGCCTGGGGCCGCGCTCGGTCGTCACGGACGGACCGCCGTCACGACAGGACGGGCGCGCCCGCGTTGGCCAGCCACTCCTCCTCCAGCGCCGCGAGGGTGCCGTCGGCACGCAGCGCGTCGACGGCCTCGGTGACGCAGGAGGTCAGCGGGCTGTCCTTGGCCAGGAGCAGGCCGAACTGCTCGGCGCCCGAACCGGACTCCGGCAGCTGCCCGATGATCGTGCCGTTGTCGATCTCCACGAAGGCCAGGTAGAAGGCAGTGGGCAGGTCCACGACGAGACCGTCGATCTGCTTGTTCTTCAGCGAGGTCACGGCCGCCGCGTTGTCGTTGAACACCGCCGCCTTCTGATTGGGTGCCACGATCTCGTCGATCGCCTTCAACGAGGTGGTGCCGACGGCAGCACCGAGCTTGGCGTCCTTGAGCCCGGCCACCGTGGTCACGTCCGCGATCGGGCTCCCCTCGTAGCTGACGACGACCTGGGTGACGTCGTAGTAGCCGGAGGAGAAGTCGACGACCTTCTGACGCTCCTCGGTGATGGAGTACTGCTGGAGGTTGACGTCGAAGGTCTTCGGACCCGGGGCGACGGCGCTGTCGAACGTGGTGCGCACCCACGTGACCGCGGCGTCGTCGAAGCCGAGCTGCTCGGCGACGGCGTAGGCCACGGCGGCCTCGAAGCCCTTTCCACTCTCGGGCATGTCGTCCTCGACCCACGGCGGGAAGGCCGGCTCGCCGGTGGCGACGGTCAACGTGCCGGGCGTGAGCGTCGCGAGGGAGTCCGGGCTGCAGGCGGCAGCGGTGTCGGACGCGCTCGGGGACGCGGATGTCGTCGAGTCTGTGCTCGAGGATCCGCACGCGGCGAGCAGCAGGGCTGCCGACGCGGCGACGAGCACGAGGGGGGATCGGCGCACGGGAAACCTCCGGATCGGCGCGGGAGGGCCCCGCGCGCGGCTGATTGTGCCAAACCCGTCGGCGAGGTCGATCGGTGCGTCAGCGCCGGCCGACGGCCCAGGCACGAATCCGTTCGATCCGGGCCCCCAGCTCGGCCGCGCTCGCCCGGGCCACCTCCGGACCGCCGGCGGCACGTCGCAGGTCGGTGTGCACCGCGGCCTGCGTCGTCCCGGCCTGACGAGCGTAGGCACGCACGCAGTCGTTGAGCTCGCGCTTGAGCGCCTTGATGTCGACGACGACGGCCTCGTGGGCGCGGCCGGGGGCCGTCGTGGCGCGCGAGCGCAGCAGATCGACGACCTGGTCGGCGTCGAGCAGCCCCGGGATCCCCAGGAAGTCCTCCTCCTCCGGTGTCCCCGGCACGCCGGCGGCCCCGAACTCGCCACCGTCGAAGAGCACCCGGTCGAAGGTCGCCTCGGACTCCAGCGCCTCGAAGCTGAGCTGATCCTCGAGCAGGTCGGGCGTGCTGCGCTCGGCCAGCGCCTGCGCGACCAGCGCGTCCTCCTCGGTCCAGGTCCCGTCGGCGGGACGGCCGAGGACGTGGTCGCGCTCCTCCTCCAGCTCGCCCGCCAGGCGCAGCAGGACGGGCACGCTCGGCAGGAAGAGGCTGGCGGTCTCACCGCGACGGCGGGCCCGGACGAACCGGCCGACGGCCTGGGCGAAGTACAGCGGCGTCGAGGCGGACGTGGCGTACACCCCGACGATGAGCCGCGGCACGTCGACGCCCTCGCTCACCATGCGGACCGCGACCATCCACCGGTCGTCGCTCTCGGCGAACTCGGAGATGCGTCGACCCGCCTGCGGGTCGTCGGACAGCACCAGCACCGGCGGGCGGCCGGTCAGCGCCTCGAGCTGACGGGCGTAGGCACGGGCCTTCGCCTGGTCGGAGGCGATGACCAGCCCGCCGGCGTCGGGGACGTGCTTGCGCACCTCCGCGAGGCGGCGGTCGGCGGCCCGCAGGACCTGCGGGATCCACTCGCCCTGGGGGTCCAGCGCGGTCCGCCACGCCTGCTGGGTGACGTCCTTGGCCTGGTCCGCGCCGAGCAGGGCGCTCACCTCGTCGCCCGCGCGGGTGCGCCAGCGCATCCGTCCGCTGTAGGCGAGGAACATCACCGGCCGGACGACGTGGTCGCGCAGGGCGTCGCCGTACCCGTAGACGGTGTCGGCAGCGCTGCGAGGGACGGCGTCCGCCCCGGGGACGTAGCTGACGAACGGGATGGGGTTCACGTCGCTGCGGAACGGTGTGCCCGTCAGGGCGAGCCGCCGCGTCGCCGGCTCGAACGCCTCGCGCACGGACTCGCCCCACGCGAGGGAGTCGCCGGCGTGGTGGACCTCGTCGAGCACCACCAGGGTCTTGCGGTCCTCCACGCGACGGCGGAGCAGCAACGGGTTCGCTGCGACTCCGGCGTAGGTCACGGCGATCCCGAGGTAGTCGCTGCTCGTCCCGCCGCGGGCCCCGGAGAACTCCGGATCGAGCGGGATCCCCACCCGCGCGGCCGCCTGCGCCCACTGCGTCTTCAGGTGCTCGGTGGGGGCCACCACGACCACGCGCTCCACGACCCGGCGGTCCATGAGCTCGGTCGCCAGCCGCAGGGCGTAGGTCGTCTTGCCCGCGCCCGGCGTGGCGACCGTGAGGAAGTCACGGTGCTGGCCGGCGAGGTAGACGTCCAGGGCCGCCTGCTGCCATGCACGTAGCCGCTGCGCCGCGCCGCGCGGCGCGCGGGCCGGGTAGGCAGGCGACAGGTGGGAGGCAGCAGACGTGCTCATAGGCGCGTGACTCTAGGCGAGGCGGTGGGGCGACATGCGTGCCCGGGTGGTGGGCGTGTCACGCGGTCGGCGTGCTAACGAGGGTCGGTCTGCCGATGCGACCGGCGACCAGGACCCCGGCCGCAGCCAGCCCCCCGGCACCAACCCAGATCGTGGTGAAGGTGGTGGCCGAGACCTCGCCCGCCGCCAGCGCCGCCGCATAGACGAGCCCCGCCGCCCCGATGAGCAGGATCGAACCGACGCTGTCGCTGACCTGCAGGGCGGCCGAGTTGGCTCCCTGGTCCGCCGGCGGCGACAGCTCGAGGGTGAGCGTGGAGATCGAGCCGAAGGCGAGGCCCATGCCGGCCGCCCCCGCGAACCACGAGAAGGCGGCGACCCAGAACGGGAGGCCGGGGGCCAGCGAGAGCGGCATGGTCAGCAGGCACAGGGCGACGAGGGCGGCGCCGGACTGCACGAGGCGCTGGCGCGGCACGCGTCCGTACAGGCGTCCCTGGGCCTGCGAGCCGAGCGCCCAGGCCAGCGCCCCCACCGTCAGGGTGATGCCCGCCTGGGCGGTGCTGGCCCCCCGGACGGTCTGCAGGGCCAGGGGCACGAACGCCTCCCCGGCGAAGAACGATCCGGCGAGCAGCCCGCGCATGACGACGACGCTCGGCAGGCCGCGTCCGAGCCGCAGCGCACCGGCGGGCAGCAGCACCCGGACGGCGAGCACGACGAGGAGCAGCCCGACCACTGCGAGCAGCGGCCCCCTCAGCCCGGAGCTGGACGCGCCGGCCTGGACGAGCAGCAGGCCGCCCGCGGCGACCAGGGACATCCGGACGCGTCCGCGCCGACGCGGAGCGTCGGTGAGCGCGCCGCCGAGGCGCCGCAGCCGCGGCGCCAGAAGGATCACCGGCGGGATCACGAAGGGCAGCACGAACCAGAAGACCGCTCGCCAGGTCAGGTAGTCGGTGAGCGCCCCGGCGACGAGCGGGCCGACGATGGCCGGCACCACCCACGCCGTCGAGAGCAGCGCGAACGCTCGTGGGCGCAGCGCGTCGGGGAAGGCGCGCCCGATGACGACGTACACGGCGACGATGCCGAGCCCGCCGCCGACGCCCTGGACGATGCGGGCCACGATGAGGACGGGCATGGACCAGGCGGCGCCGGCCAGGAGCGCACCGAGTGCGAACAGCGAGACGCCCACGAGCATCGGCGTCCGCGGCCCGGACCGGTCGTTCCACTCCCCCGCCACGACCATGGCCACGAGGCTGGCGACGAGATAGCCGTTGAACGCCCACGCGTAGAGGGCGAGACCGTCGAGCGAGTCCGCGATCACCGGCAGCGCCGTGGCCACCCCGATGCCCTCGAAGGCGAACATGGTCATGACCGCGACGACGCCCACCGTGAAGGCGCGGTAGGGCGCGTCCAGGAGTCGGTGGGCCGAGGACCGCGGGGCCGGGCGGGTGTCGACGACGGGTGCGCCGTCAGCGGCGACGGTGGGGTCGGGGCCGTCGGCCGGTGTCAGGACCCGTCCCCGTCGTCGGAGCCGCGCAGCCCCTCGTAGATGCGCTTGCAGTCCGGGCACACCGGGAACTTGGCCGGATCGCGGCCCGGCACCCAGACCTTGCCGCACAAGGCGATGACAGGGGTGCCGAGGACCGCCGACTCGACGATCTTGTCCTTCTTGACGTAGTGCGCGAAGCGCTCGTGATCACCGTCGCCCGTCTGGGTCTGCGGGCGCTCCTCGACGAGCGTGCCGCCGCTCGTCTCGGGCAGCGGCGCAGGATCCAGGGGCGTGCTCATGCGCGCCAGTGTAAGGCCGTCGCAGTGGTCCCGGCCGTGCGCGGGCGGAGCGGGGATCAGTTGAGCGCCGGGTCGAGCGTCGTCGTCGCGACGAAGGCGAGATCGCCCGGCTGGCGGCGCAGCACCCGGGGCCACAGCGTCTCGGCGTCGGGGTCGAAGACGTCGCCGGGACCCCCGGAGACGACGTACCACGCGCCCTCGTCGATCTCCTCGTCCAGCTGCCCCTCGCTCCAGCCCGCATAGCCGGCGTAGATCCGGACCGCGTCGAGCACCGCCAGGCTGGCATCCGGGTCGGCGTCGAGATCGACGAGCCCGAACGGTCCGGCCACCCGGCGGAAGCCCTCGGGCTCGGGTCCGTCGAGAGGGCCGGGGAGCAGCCCCAGCGCGAGCGCGCTGTCGTCCGCGACGGGTCCGCCGGTGAACAGGACGTCGGTCCCCAGGGTGCGTCCGTCCCACGGCGGCAGCACCGCCCCGACCGGCACGTGCGACGGGCGGTTGAGCACGACCCCGAGGCTGCCCTCGTCGTCGTGGTCGAGCAGCAGGACCACGGTGCGGTGGAACGTGGGCTCGGTCAGCAGCGGGGAGGCCACGAGCAGCGCGCCGGCGTAGGGCCGGGCCGGGGGCACCTCGAGCGGAGAGAGCGTCACCCCTCCAGTCTGCCGCGCGAGCGGGGTCCCGAGCAGGAGGTGACCCACCTCACTCCGTCAGCCGATCAAGGCGTCCCCGAACGGCGGAACGAGGTCTATCCTGACAGTGAGTGAGGATCTCTGTACGTGGCGTGACAGATCCGTCCGGCCGTCCGCGGCCGGGTCAGGAGGTCGAGATGCCTCAGCAGCCGCTGGCCCAGGTGCCCCTCGACGCGACGTGGGAGTGGCAGGAGCTGGGGGCGTGCCGCGAGGCCGACTCCACCCTGTTCTTCCATCCGCAGAACGAGCGAGGGACCTCGCGGCTGCGCCGCGACCGGGCCGCGAAAGCCGTCTGCGCCCGCTGCCCCGTGGTGGCCCACTGCGCCGACTACGCCATCCGCGCCCGTGAGCCCTACGGCGTCTGGGGCGGGCTGACCGAGGAGGAGCGCGAGCGGGTCTACCTGCGCGCCACCCTCAGCGCCTACGGACGGGAGAAGGGGGCCGGCCTGCGCGCCGCCCACGACCTCCTGGGCCTGGCGCAGTAGGCGTATCGCCGCTCCCGTCCGACCGGGCCGCCGGGTCCCCCGATGACCTGCGGAGCGCGGCGCCACCGCGGGACGATGAGGTGTCACACCCGACGTCCCCGGAGGGTCACCATGAGTGGCACCGGTACGACCGACGTCGACCCGCAGACCCGCGGAGGGCTCCGCCTGCCGCAGGCAACCGCGCTCATCGTCGGCAGCATCATCGGGGTCGGGATCTTCAACCTCCCCGGCTCCCTCGCGTCCTTCGGACCCATCAGCATCTGGGCCATGGCCCTCACGACCGTGGGGGCTCTCTCGCTGGCGGTCATGTTCGCCGCCATGTCCCGAAGGCTCCCCGCCGACGGCGGGCCGTACGCCTACGCCCGCGCCGCCTTCGGCAACCCCACCGGCTTCGCCAACGCGTGGTCGTACTGGATCACGGCGTGGGCGGGCAACGCCGCGATCGTCGTGGGCTGGGTCTTCTACGTGCAGTACGTCGTCACCACGTTCTGGCCGGGAGCCGACAGCACGCTGTGGGCGGTCGTCTTCGCGGTGGTGGGCCTGTGGGTCCCCGCGCTCATCAACCTGAGCGGCGTCAAGAACATGGGCGTCGTCCAGGTGTGGACGTCCATCATCAAGTTCATCCCGCTGGCCCTCATGTCGACGATCGGGCTCTTCGCCATCAGCACCGACAACTTCACCCCGATGAACACCAGCGGCGACAGCAACGCGCAGGCGATCCTCGGGGCGATGGCGCTGTGCCTGTTCTCCTACCTCGGCGTCGAGACGGCCTCGGTCGCCGCTGCGAAGGTGCGCGACCCCGACCACAACGTGCCCCGCGCCACCATCTTCGGCACCCTGGCCACCGCTGCGGTCTACCTCCTCTCGCTCATCGCCGTGTTCGGCGCCGTCCCGAGCCCGGTGCTCGGCGAGTCGAGCGCTCCGTACTCGACCGCGGCCGACGCGATGGTCGGCGGTGGCAGCTGGGCGGGCTACGTCGTCGCCGCGTGCGTCATCGTGTCCGGGTTCGGTGCGCTCAACGGATGGACGATGATCTGCGCCGAGATGCCGCTGGCCGCCGCCAAGGACGGTCTGTTCCCCGAGGCGTTCGGCCGGCTCTCCGCCCAGGGCGTGCCGGCGTTCGGCATCGTCTCCTCGACCGTTCTCGCCACGGTCGCCATGGTCGTGTCCTACATGGGAACGGCGGGCTACACGGTGTTCAACACCCTCGTCTTCATGTCGGGGATCACCGCGGCCATCCCCTACGCCTTCTCCGCCCTGGCGCAGATCAAGTGGCGGGTCGTCGACGGTCGCACCATGCACACGCCTCGGGTCGTCCGCGACGTGCTCGTGGCCGTGGTCGCCCTGGTCTTCTCGATCCTGTTCATCATCTACTCGCGCAACACCGGTGACGAGAACACCCTCTTCGAGGAGTACGCGCCGTTCATCATGGCGGGCGTGGCCTTCCTCGTCGGCATCCCCGTCTACCTCGCCCAGAGGAGCCACATGACCCGGCCCGAACCCGCACCCGCCTACCGCTGACCACGCCCCCGAGAGGAACCGCATGAGCTTCCACGTCGACTCCGAGGTCGGCCGGCTCCACCGGGTGATCCTGCACCGACCGGGCCTGGAGCTGTCCCGGCTCACGCCGCAGAACGTCGAGGACCTGCTCTTCGACGACGTCATGTGGGCCCAGCGCGCCCGCGAGGAGCACGACGCGTTCGCGCAGAAGCTGCGGGACAAGGGCGTGGAGGTCCACCTGTTCGCTGACCTGCTGGCCGAGGTGCTCGCCATCCCGGAGGCGCGCGAGTTCGTCATGGAGCGGGTCTTCAACGAGCACACCGTCGGACCCCAGCTCGTGGAGCCCCTGCACGAGCTGGCCGACGGCGTGGACCCGGCGGCCATGGCGGAGTTCATGATCGGCGGCATCCTCAAGCGCGACCTTGCGCTGCCCGTCGGCACGTCATTGTTGTGGGATTACCTCGACGACTACGACTTCGTCCTGACACCGCTGCCGAACCACCTGTTCCAGCGCGACAACACCGCGTTCGTCTACGACGGCCTGTCGGTCCACCCCATGGCCAAGCCGGCGCGGCAGCGGGAGATCGTGCACTCACGGGCCATCTGGAACTTCCACCCGCTGTTCCGCGACGCGGGGCTGCACTTCTACTACGGCAACGACGACGACCACCACCAGCCGGCCACCTGCGAGGGCGGGGACATCCTCGTGATCGGCAACGGCGCCGTGATGGTCGGCATGGGCGAGCGGACCACCCCTCAGGGCATCGGGATGCTCGTCCGCGGCTACTTCACCGACCCGCGCAACCTGGTCACGAAGGTGATCGTGGTGGAGCTGCCGAAGGCAAGGGCCTTCATGCACCTCGACACCGCCATGACGATGATCGACCGGGATGCGTTCAGCGTCTACCCGTTCCTCCCGCCCGAGCTGAAGTCCTACACACTGACCAAGAAGGACGACTCGGGCGCCTACGAGATCGAGGAGCACAGCGAGCTCTTCCCCGTGATCGCCGACGCCGTCGGTGTCACCGCCATGCGGGCGCTCAAGACCCCGATCGACGAGCTGGGCGCGGCCCGCGAGCAGTGGGACGACGGGAACAACTTCCTCGCCGTCGCACCCGGTGTCATCTTCGGCTACGAGCGCAACCAGACGACCAACACGTTCCTGCGCAAGAACGGGATCGAGGTCGTGACCATCGCCGGCTCCGAGCTCGGCAGGGGACGTGGCGGACCTCGCTGCATGTCCTGCCCGATCGTGCGCGACGCCGTGGAGTGAGTCCCCCTAGGCTCCCAGCCAGACATCCGGATGGAGACAGACATGCCGTTCAACCTGCGCCAACGCGACTTCCTCAAGGAGCTCGACTTCACCACCGAGGAGCTCGCGTTCCTGCTCGACCTCTCGCGCGACCTCAAGCGGGCCAAGTACTCCGGCACCGAGGTCCAGCGCATGCGCGGCAAGAACGTCGCCCTCATCTTCGAGAAGACCTCCACCAGGACCCGTTGCGCCTTCGAGGTCGGCGCCTACGACCAGGGCGCGCGGGTCACCTACCTCGATCCCACCTCGTCCCAGATCGGCCACAAGGAGTCGGCCGCCGACACCGCGCGCGTGCTCTCGCGCATGTACGACGCGATCGAGTTCCGCGGGAAGGCCCAGTCGACGGTCGAGACTCTCGCGCGGTTCTCCGACGTCCCCGTCTACAACGGGCTGACCGACGAGTGGCACCCCACGCAGATGCTCGCCGACTTCCTCACGATGATCGAGCACGGACGAGGCAAGCCGGTCGAGGAGATCAGCTACGCGTACCTGGGCGACGCCCGCTCCAACATGGGCCACTCCCTGTACGTGATGGGCGCGATCATGGGTGCCGACGTCCGGATCGTGGCCCCCTCGTCGCTCTGGCCCAGCGAGGAGATCCAGAAGATCGCCCAGGAGCGCGCTGCGCTCACCGGGGCACGGGTGACGCTGACCGAGGACGTGGCCGCCGGCGTGGTCGGCGTCGACTACGTCCACACCGACGTGTGGGTGTCGATGGGCGAGCCGAAGGAGGTCTGGGACCAGCGGGTCGAGCTGCTCGCCCCCTACCAGGTCAACGCGGAGGCGCTCGCCGCCACCGGCAACCCGGACGTGAAGTTCATGCACTGCCTGCCGGCGTTCCACGACACCAGCACCGTCGTCGGGCGCGAGATCGCCGAGAGGACCGGCATGACCGACGGCCTCGAGGTGACCGACGAGGTGTTCGAGTCGCCGGCCAACATCGCCTTCGACCAGGCGGAGAACCGCCTGCACACGATCAAGGCGGTCATGGTCGCCACCATCGGCGACTGAGAACCCTCGACGTACGAGGCCCCCGTCCGGATGGACGGGGGCCTCGTACGTCGAGCAGGCCGGTTCGGCCGGCCTCGGGTCAGGCCTGCTGGAGACGGGCCTTGAGCGCGTCGAGCTGTGCGAGCAGCTCGGCCGGGACCTTGTCGCCGAACTTCGTGAAGTACTCGGCCGTGAGATCGGCCTCGGCGAGCCACGACGCGGGGTCCACCTGGAAGAGCTCGGCCATGACCTCGTCGGAGATGTCCAGGCCGGTCACGTCGACCTCACCGGCCACGGGCAGCCGACCGATCGGGCTGTCCACCGCACCGGCCAGGCCCTCGAGGCGGTCGATGATCCAGGCGAGCACCCGGCTGTTCTCGCCGTAGCCCGGCCAGATGTAGTCGCCCTCCGCATCCTTGCGGAACCAGTTCACCGCGAAGATCCGCGGGAGCTTCTCGGGGTCGGTCGAGCGACCGATCGAGAGCCAGTGAGCCCAGTAGTCGGCCATGTTGTATCCGCAGAAGGGCAGCATGGCGAAGGGATCGCGACGCAGCTCGCCGACCGTGCCCTCCGCTGCCGCGGTCTTCTCCGAGGCGATCGTCGCCCCCATGAACACGCCGTGCTCCCAGGAGAGAGCCTCGTTCACGAGCGGCACGTTGGTAGCGCGGCGCCCGCCGAAGAGGATGGCCGAGATCGGCACGCCCGCGGGGTCCTCCCAGTTCGGCGCGATGGACGGGCACTGCGACGCGGGAGCGGTGAACCGGGCGTTGGGGTGCGCTGCCGGCACGCCCGTCGTCGGGGTCCAGTCGTTGCCCTTCCAGTCGATCGCGTGCTCGGGGGCGTCGGACAGCCCTTCCCACCACACGTCCCCGTCATCAGTGAGCGCGACGTTGGTGTAGATCGAGTTGGCGTAGAGGGACTTGACCGCGTTGGCGTTGGTGTCCATCCCGGTCCCGGGGGCGACGCCGAAGAAGCCGGCCTCCGGGTTGATCGCGTAGAGCCGGCCGTCCTCGCCGAAGCGCATCCAGCAGATGTCGTCGCCGACCGTCTCGACCTTCCACCCGGGGAGGGACGGCTCGAGCATCGCGAGGTTGGTCTTCCCGCACATGGACGGGAACGCGGCCGACACGTACTTCACGTCGCCGTTGGGGTGGGTGAGCTTGAGGATGAGCATGTGCTCGGCCAGCCACCCCTCGTCGCGGGCCATGACCGACGCGATGCGCAGCGCGAAGCACTTCTTGCCCAGCAGGGCGTTGCCGCCGTAGCCCGAGCCGTAGGACCAGATCTCGCGCGTCTCGGGGAAGTGGACGATGTACTTGTCGTCGTTGCAGGGCCAGGCCACGTCCGCCTGGCCCGGCTCGAGCGGGGCGCCGACCGTGTGCAGCGCAGGCACGAAGTCGCCGTCCTCACCGATGAGGTCGAGGGCCTCGCGCCCCATGCGCGTCATGATCCGCATGTTGACGACGACGTACG
This sequence comes from Micrococcales bacterium, assembly GCA_024641605.1. GTDB lineage: Bacteria > Actinomycetota > Actinomycetes > S36-B12 > CAIYMF01 > Longivirga. Next base: position 1,572 of record JAHECT010000035.1, on the reverse strand, counting down.
CCGAGTCGCTGATCTCGACGCCGAGCTGGGAGATCCGCGATCCCAGCGGGCCCATCGAGAACGGGATGACGTACATCGTGCGCCCGCGCATGCTGCCCGCGAACTTCTGCTTGAGCGTGACGCGCATGTCGACCGGGTCGGCCCAGTTGTTCGTGGGACCGGCGTCCTCCTCGCGCAGCGAGCAGATGAACGTGCGGTCCTCGACGCGCGCGACGTCGCTGGGGTTGGAGCGGGCCAGGAACGAGTTGGGCCGCTTCTCCCCGTTGAGCCGGGTGAACGTGCCCCCGTCGACGAGCAGCTGGGTGAGCCGGTCCCACTCCTCCTGCGACCCGTCGCACCACTCGATGCGGTCGGGCTGGGTGAGGGTGGCGACCTCCTCGACCCACTCCAGGAGCTTCTTGTTGCGGGTGGGGGCGTTCTCGAGGCCGGGAATCGTCGACATCTTGTGCAGTCCCATCACGGTCGCGGTGAGGTGGCGCTGGAAGAAAGGGTGCCCCAAGAATGCCCGCCACGCACGGGCTTGCCGAACCGGGGCCCGCCTTACCGGCGAGTATGTGATCAAGGCCACCGGCCGCGACCCGGCAGGCCGACCGCGCCCGTAACCGCTGTCATGGCCGCGGCCCAGCGGATCCCGCCGGAGCAGCAGCGGCGACGTCCGTCACCCGGCTCAGGCCCCGGCCACGTCCAGGGTGACCCGGAGCTCGGTGTTCGCGGGCGCTCCGCGCACCAGGACCCGCGCGACGACCTCGACGACCCCGCCGGCGAGCGATCCGGCCGCGGCCGTGGGCACGAGGCAGAGCGTGGCCTGCTGCCCGACCGCGACGGTCGCCGGGCCGGCGGTGCGCAGGGTGAGCGGGCCGGCCGTCCTCGTGCAGGTCGGCACGACCTCCAGGGAGACATCGTCGACCGGGACGTCGCCGACGTCGCGCACCGACACCGCAGTTGCGGTCAGTGCCCAGCCGCCCGCGGAGCCCCGGGTGTCGGTGACGCGCACCCCGGCTAGCTGCGCGGACCCGGTGCCCTCGGCATCGGTGCGCACGACGAGCGGCTCGTCGGGTGAGGCCACCACGAACGGGCCAGGGAGGATCGTGACCGTCACGACCTGGGCGGTCGAGCACGGTGCCGTGCACGCGGAGCGCCCGCTACCGGTGCCGCCCGGGGTCGACGTCGTCGGAACGGCGCCGCCGACGACCGTCGCGGTCCCGGGCACCGAGGTGGGCAGGCCGCCGCCGGTGCCCGGCAGGTCGGGGTTCTCGGCGCCCTCGGGCGGGGCGTCGACGAGCAGGTCGGCCGCACCGGAGGCCGGCGGCGCCGAGGGGAGCAGGCGCAGGACGCCCTGTCCCGGCAGGAGGAACTGCGCGACCACGAGAGCGGCGGCGGCGACCACGACGGACGCGGGATGAGGCCGGCGGTGCGCCCCCACGGCAACGGGAACGGCGGGCGACCCGGCCGCTGGGACGTTCAGTCGCCGGGCGTGCTCGCGCAGCGCTCCGACCGTGATGACGGTTGCGGTCGACATGACGCACCCCCATGCGTCGAGCGCCCGCGCCACGGGTCCCCCGACCCGAGGTC
>JAHECT010000034.1 GCA_024641605.1 Micrococcales bacterium | reverse complement strand
CCAGGGCCACCACCGCCACCGGTGCGCGCAGCCAGCCCAGGTCCGCGACGGTCGGCGCAGGGCTCGTGGCGGCGGCCCGCAGCGCGGCCACCAGGCTCACCTCGTCCCGGGCGCGCCACCCGCGGGCGAGCTCCTCGAGCACCCAGTCCCCGGGGTGCTCGTCGTGGAGCCGGGCCAGGACGTGATCGCGTCCGGCTCGGTCGATCTCGTCGGCCGTCGCGGCCGTGAGCGCGGCCACGGAGTCCGGTGAGCCCGTCCACGCCGGCATGGCGAGGACCAGGGCTGCGCGGGTGCCCGACCGGGACGCCCAGAGGGCTGCGGCGTGCGCTCCGAGGGAGACCCCGCCCACCAGGACCACCGGGCGGCCCTCGTCGTCGGCCCGGGCGACCGCGGCGCGGACCACCTCGACGGTCTCCTCGGAGCCGCCGTCGAGGAGAGGGGCCTCGACCCGGGTGCCGGACGGGCAGGCCGCCCCGAGCAGGTCGCGGACCGTCCGCGGGCAGGATCCCGCGCCGTGGAGGAGCAGGCACGTGGCGCTCACCGGGGCAGCCTGCCAGGCTCCCGCCGCGGGAGTCCGGTTAGCCTGGGGACATGGCCACCCGCTCGCTCCTGGCACGCCTGGCCCAGGACAGGTCGTCGCAGGACGCCGACCGCCTGGAGCAGGAGGCGCGCGAGATCGGCGCGACCGTGATCCGGGACTGCCCGGGCGGGTGCACGATCACCGTGCACGGGCGCCTCCGTTCGGTGACCTTGCGGCCGGTGGCCTCCGCCCCGGCGATCGAGGCCGAGCTGTGGGACGGCACCGGCCACATGCGCCTGCTGTTCCTGGGCCGTCGGCGGATCCCCGGCATCACCCCCGGGCGCTCCGTGCAGGTGACCGGACGCGCCATCCTCCGCGAGGGGGAGCGGACGATGGTCAACCCGCGCTACCGGCTACTGCCGGCCTCGGAGTGACGTGAGCGTCTCTCCGCCCGACCCCCCCGAGGGCCTGCACGGGCCCGAGCACCATCTCCACGTGCCCGAGGCGCTGCACGGACCGCCTCCGGGGACCGGAGCACCCGGCGACGCGACGACCGAGCAGCTCATGGAGCGGGCCATCGGCGGCTGGCGCGGCCTGCTCGACGGCAGCCTGCCCGCAGCCGTGTTCCTCGTCGTCTACGTCATCTCCGACGACGCCCTCGGGCCGGCCGTCTGGGCGGCCGTGGTGGCCGGTGCCGCGATCGCGGTGCTGCGGCTGGTCCGTCGGCAGTCGGTGCAGCAGGTGCTGTCCGGGTTCATCGGGGTGGCGTTCTGCGCGTGGCTCGTCACCCGCACCGGTCGGGCCGAGGACTTCTACCTGCCGGGACTGTTCATCAACGTGGCCTACGGCTCGGTCCTGGCCGTCTCGGCCCTCGTCGGCCACCCGCTGCTCGGCTACGGCGTGGGGGCGGCGACCGGGGACCTCACGGGGTGGCGGCGGGTGCCCGAGCAGCGCCGCGCGTACGCGCTGGCCACGTGGTTCTTCGTGGCCGTCTTCGCGGTGCGCCTCCTGGTGCAGCTCCCGCTCTACCTCGCCGGTGCCGTGGAGCCGCTGGGCATCGCCCGGCTGGTCATGGGGTGGCCGCTGTTCGCGCTGGCCGCCTTCCTCGCCTACCGCGTCATCGCACGGGCGAGGGCCGAGGCGCCGGTCCCCGTCGAGGACGTCGGCGATCCTCCGGGCGACCTGCTCGGCGAGCGTCCGCCTGCCTAACGGCTCGTCAGCCGCCGAGCAGCGCTTCGAGAGCCGCCTCCTGCTCCTGGGTGGCGACGAAGAGCAGCTCGTCGCCCGCCTCGAGCGGGTCGTCCGGGGTGGGCGCGATGACCCGCGTGTCGCGGATGATCGCCACGAGTGCCGTGTCCGCGGGCCAGTCCTGGTCCCCGACCCGCGACCCCACGACGGCCGAGGACCCGGTGAGCGTGACCTCGACGAGGTTCGCATTGCCCTCCCGGAAGGTCAGCAGACGGACGAGGTCCCCGACGGAAACGGCCTCCTCGACCAGGGCGGAGAGCATCCGGGGCGTCGACACCGCGACGTCCACCCCCCAGGCCTCGTCGAACATCCACTCGTTCTTGGGGTGGTTCACCCGGGCCACCACGCGCGGCACGCCGTACTCGGTCTTGGCGAGCAGGGACACCACGAGGTTGGCCTTGTCGTCGCCCGTGGCTGCGACGAGGACCTGGCAGGAGGCCAGGTCGGCGCGGTCGAGCACCGCGATCTCGCAGGTGTCGCCCTGGAGGACCGTGGCACCGGGGACCACGTCGGGGTGGGACTTGTCCGCCTCCCGGTCGATCAGCAGGACGTCGTGGCCGTTGGCGAGCAGCTCGCGCGCGATCGAGCGCCCGACCTTGCCCGCGCCGGCGATGGCGACGCGCATCACGGCACCTCCGGATCGGCGAGGAGGGACCCGCCGATCTCGTCCCGGCGGGCGGGGTCGAACACCACGTGCAGGACGTCGTCGGCCTGGACGACGGTGTCCGCGTCGGGGAGGAAGCCCTCGCCGTAACGGGTCACGAACGCGACCCGTGCCCGGGACTCGCGCTCGAGGCGGGTCAGGCGCTCGCCCACCCAGTGCTCGGAGTAGGGGAGGGCCGACAGGGCGATCCGACCCGAGCCGTCGCGCCACTCGTCGCCGACCGCCTCCGGCAGGATCCGCCGCAAGATCTGGTCGGTCTGCCACATCACGCTGGCCACGGTGGGGATGCCGAGGCGCTGGTAGACCTCCGCGCGCCGCGGGTCGTAGATCCGGGCGACGACGTTCTCGACCGCGAAGGTCTCGCGCGCCACACGTGCCGCGAGGATGTTGGAGTTGTCGCCGCTGCTGACCGCGGCGAACGCGTGCGCGCCCTCGATCCCGGCCGTGAGGAGCGTGTCGCGGTCGAAACCGATGCCGCGGACGGTGGTCCCGGCGAAGTCGGCGCCGAGCTTGGCGAAGCTCTCCGTGTCCTGGTCGACGACCGCCACCGAGTGCCCGGCGCCGTCGAGGGTCCGGGCGAGCGAGGACCCCACCCGACCGCATCCCATGATCACCACGTGCACGTCCCGGAACGCTACACGTCGACCCGTGCCCACGGGGCGGGTGGTCGCCCGTATTGTCGGTGGATGTGTCGAAGGTGACCGGGCTGTCGAAGCGGCTCATGCTGGGGCGGGCTCTCGAGTCCGATCGGCTCAACGAGACCCTGCTCCCCAAGCGGATCGCGCTGCCCGTCTTCGCCTCCGACGCCCTGTCGTCCAACGCCTACGCGACGCAGGAGATCCTCATCGTCCTCTCGCTCGGGGGCTACGCGCTCTTCGCGTACGCGCCGTGGGTGGCCGCAGCGGTGGTGCTGGTCTACATCGTCGTCATCACCTCCTACCGGCAGAACGTCCACGCCTACCCTTCGGGGGGCGGGGACTACGAGGTGGTCACGACGAACCTGGGCGCCCGCGCGGGCGTGTTCGTCGCGTCGGCCCTGCTCGTCGACTACGTCCTCACCGTGGCTGTGTCGATCTCGGCCGCGGTGGCGAACCTCGCGTCCGCCTACTCCGTGATCTCCGAGCACCGGGTCGCCTGGGCGGTGGCGATCATCGTGCTCATCACGCTGATGAACCTGCGCGGCGTGCGCGAGTCGGGCGCGGTCTTCGCCGTCCCGACCTACGCCTTCATCCTGGGCATCTTCGGGATGTTCGCCTACGCCCTCGTGCGGATCGCCGACGGCGACGTGCTGCGCGCCGAGAGCGCCGACTGGGTGATCCAGCCCGAGGCCTCCTTCGCGGGGGCGGCGCTGGTCTTCCTGCTCGCCCGAGCGTTCTCGTCGGGCACCACGGCGCTGACCGGTATCGAGGCGATCGCCAACGGGGTGCCAGCGTTCCGCAAGCCGAAGAGCCGCAACGCGGCCACCACGCTGGCCATGCTCGGTGCGATCGCGATGACCATGTTCGCGGGCATCACCTGGCTCGCGCTCTACACGCAGGTGAAGGTCGCGTCGAACGACGCCGACCTCGTGGGGCTGCCTCCCGGCCAGGGGCAGAAGACGGTCATCGCGCAGGTCGCGGACGCCGTGTTCGGCCAGTTCCAGCTCGGCTTCCTCTACGTCTCCCTCGCCACCGCGCTGATCCTGGCTCTGGCCGCCAACACGGCCTTCAACGGGTTCCCCGTGCTGGGCTCGATCCTCGCCCGCGACGGCTACCTCCCGCGCCAGCTGCACACCCGAGGGGACCGGCTCGCCTTCTCCAACGGCATCCTGGTCCTCTCGGCCCTGGCGATCCTGCTCGTCGTGGTCTACCGGGCGGACGTGACCGCGCTGATCCAGCTGTACATCATCGGCGTCTTCGTCTCGTTCAGCCTCAGCCAGCTCGGCATGATCAAGCACTGGAACCGGTTGCTGGGCCAGAGCCCGCCCGCCGCGGAGCGCACCCGGATGATCCGCAGCCGGGTGATCAACGTGATCGGGTTCGTCCTGACCTCGTCGGTCCTCGTGATCGTCCTCGTCACGAAGTTCACCAAGGGCGCGTGGATCGTCGTGATCGCGATGCCGGTCATCTACCTGCTCATGATGAGCATCAGGAAGCACTACGACGCGGTGAAGATCGAGCTCGCCGCCGACGAGAACGAGACCGTCACCCTCCCCTCGCGCGTGCACGCGATCGTGCTCGTCTCGAAGATCCACAAGCCCACGCTGCGCGCGCTCGCGTTCGCGCGCGCCACACGACCCTCGATGCTCGAGGCCGTGACCGTCAGCGTGGACCCGGGTGACACCGAGTCGCTCATCGCCGAGTGGGACCGCCGACGGGTCCCCGTGCGCCTGAAGGTGCTCGACTCGCCCTACCGCGAGGTGACCCGGCCGATCCTCGACTACGTGCGGTCGCTGCGCCGTGCCTCGCCACGGGACCTCGTCATCGTCTACATCCCCGAGTACGTCGTCGGTCACTGGTGGGAGCAGCTGCTGCACAACCAGAGCGCGCTGCGGCTCAAGACCCGCCTGCTGTTCACCCCGGGCGTCATGGTGTGCGCCGTGCCGTGGCAGCTGGTGTCCAGCGAAGGGGTCGGCGACCGGCCCGAGCCTGTGGGGGTCGGAGCCGTGCGCCGGGGCGAGCCCGACGCGGCCGTTCAGGAGGCGGTCGTGGCGGCGGAGTTCGTCCCCGATCCCGACCGAGACCGATCCCGGTGACGGGGGAGCGGCTGCGCGTCTCGGTGGAGCGGGTGGCGCACGGCGGGCACTGCGTGGCACGGCACGACGGACGCGTGATCTTCGTGCGGCACACCCTGCCCGGCGAGGTCGTCGACGTCGTCATCACCGGCGAGGGTCCCCGCGGGTCCTACCTGCGGGCCGACGCGGTCGACGTCGTGGAGGCCTCGCCCGACCGGGTCGAGCCCCGCTGCCCGCACGCCGGACCGGGGCGGTGCGGGGGCTGCGACTGGCAGCACGTGACCGTGACCGGTCAGCGCGAACTCAAGGCGGAGGTCCTGCGCGAGCAGCTCGCCCGGCTCGGCGGCGTGACCGAGATCGGCGGCCGCCCGCTGGTGGAGGCCGTCTCGGTGGAGCCGGTCGCCGGCGACGTCGACGGGCTGTCGTGGCGCACGCGCGTGGCCTACGCCGTCGACGACGACGGCGTCGTGGGGCTGCGCCGGCACCGCTCGCACGAGATCGAGCCGGTGGAGCACTGCCCGCTCGTGACCGACGCGGTGGACGGGACCGCCGTCACGGGCCGTCGTTGGCCGGGATCCGAGCGGCTGGAGGTCGTGGCGTCGTCGACCGGCGACCGGGCGCTGGTCGTGCACCCGCGCACGCCCGCGGACGTCACGGCGGGTCTCCCCGAGGACGTCGCCGTCCCCGGCACGCGCGGACGTCGGTGGGTCCGCGAGCGCGCCGGCGGGCGCGACTGGCGGGTCGACGCCGCGGGGTTCTGGCAGGTGCATCCGGGTGCGGCGAACGCGCTCGTCTCCGCCGTCCACGCGGCCCTGCGGCCGCGGACGGGGGAGCACCTCCTGGACCTCTACGCCGGGGTGGGGCTCTTCGCCGGCGTCCTCGCCGCCGACCTGGGGCCCGAGGGCTCCGTGGACGCGGTCGAGGCCTCGGCTCGCGCCTGCGCGGACGCGCGTCGCAACCTGCACGACGTGGCAGGGGTCCGCATCCACGAGCGCGCGGTCGCCTCCTGGTTGCGGCACGCGGCACCGGACCGGGCGGACATCGTCGTGCTCGACCCTCCGCGCAGCGGCGCGGGCAAGGAGGTGATGGCCGCGGTCCTGGAGCGCCGACCCCGGGCCGTGGCCTACGTCGCCTGCGATCCCGCGGCCCTGGGTCGCGACGTGGGGCTGGCCCGGGCGGCGGGCTGGCGGCTGGCCTCCGTGCGCGGCCTGGACCTGTTCCCCCTGACCCAGCACGTCGAGGCGGTCGCCCTGCTCCTGCCCGACCACGCCTGACCTGCCTGACGGGGGCATGGCGGACGGCGCTACGATGAAGTATCTTGACGTCAAGATAAATGCGCGGGACGTGGGAGAGGACACCGGGATGGCCAGCAAGGACAGCTTCGGGGCGCGCGCCGACCTCGAGGTCGGTGGCGCGACGTACGAGATCTTCCGGATCGACGCGGTCGAGGGCTCCGCCCGGCTGCCCTACACGCACAAGGTGCTCCTCGAGAACCTCCTGCGGACCGAGGACGGCGCCAACGTGACCGCCGAGCAGATCCGGGCGCTCGGCGCGTGGGACCCGGCTGCCGAGCCGAGCGAGGAGATCCAGTTCAGCCCCGCCCGCGTGATCATGCAGGACTTCACGGGTGTGCCCTGCGTCGTGGACCTCGCCACGATGCGCGAGGCGATGAAGGACCTCGGCGGCGACTCCGCCAAGATCAACCCGCTCGCCCCGGCCGAGCTGGTGATCGACCACTCCGTCATCGCGGACCACTTCGCGTCCCCCGAGGCCCTCGGCCTCAACGTCGAGCTCGAGTACGAGCGCAACGGCGAGCGTTACAAGTTCCTGCGCTGGGGTCAGACCGCGTTCGACGAGTTCAAGGTCGTGCCGCCCAGCACCGGGATCGTCCACCAGGTCAACATCGAGGCGCTCGCCCGCGTGGTCATGGTGCGCGCGGGCCAGGCCTACCCCGACACGTGCGTGGGCACCGATTCCCACACCACGATGGTCAACGGCCTGGGCGTGCTCGGCTGGGGCGTCGGGGGCATCGAGGCCGAGGCCGCGATGCTCGGCCAGCCCGTGTCGATGCTCATCCCGCGGGTCGTCGGCTTCAAGCTGTCCGGTCAGCTCCCGGAGGGTGCCACCGCGACCGACCTCGTCCTCACCATCACCGAGATGCTGCGCGAGCACGGCGTCGTGGGCAAGTTCGTCGAGTTCTACGGCGACGGCGTCAGCGCCGTACCCCTGGCCAACCGCGCCACGATCGGCAACATGAGTCCGGAGTACGGCTCGACCGTCGCGATCTTCCCGATCGACGAGGAGACCCTGCGCTACCTCGAGCTCACCGGCCGGACCGCCGAGCAGGTGGCTCTCGTGCGGGCCTACACCCAGGCTCAGGGCCTCTGGCACGACCCGGCGCACGAGCCGGTCTACTCGGAGTACCTCGAGCTCGACCTCGCCGCCGTCGTCCCCTCGCTCGCCGGCCCCAAGCGGCCGCAGGACCGCGTGGTCCTCACCGAGGCCAGGGACCGCTTCCGCGAGGCGCTGCCCGCCTACACGAGCGACCCTCAGCGGACCGCGACCCTCACCGTCGACGGCCAGGAGGTGACGATCTCGCACGGCGCCGTCACCATCGCCGCGATCACGTCCTGCACCAACACGTCCAACCCGTCGGTGATGATCGGCGCGGCGCTTCTGGCGAAGAAGGCGGTCGAGAAGGGGCTCACGCGCAAGCCGTGGGTCAAGACCACCCTCGCGCCCGGGTCGAAGGTCGTGTCGGACTACTACGACAAGGCGGGGCTGACGCCGTACCTCGACAAGATGGGCTTCGACATCGTCGGCTACGGCTGCACCACCTGCATCGGCAACTCCGGGCCGCTCCCGGCCGAGGTGAGCGCGGCGGTCAACGCCGAGGACCTGGCCGTCGTGTCCGTGCTGTCGGGCAACCGCAACTTCGAGGGCCGGATCAACCCGGACATCAAGATGAACTACCTCGCCTCACCGCCGCTCGTGGTCGCGTACGCGATCGCCGGCACCATGGACATCGACATCACCACCGAGCCGCTCGGCACGGACCCCGAGGGCGACCCGGTCTTCCTGCGCGACATCTGGCCCTCGCCGGCGGAGGTCCAGGCCACCGTCGACTCGTGCATCGACGCAGACATGTTCACCTCGCGCTACGCCGACGTCTTCGCCGGTGACGAGCGGTGGCAGTCGCTGCCGACGCCCACGGGCGACACGTTCGCCTGGGACGCGGCCTCGACCTACGTGCGCAAGCCCCCGTACTTCGAGGGCATGAGCCTGACCCCGTCGCCGGTCTCCGACATCACCGGTGCGCGCGTCCTGGCCAAGCTCGGCGACTCGGTCACCACCGACCACATCAGCCCGGCGGGCAACATCAAGGCGGGGACGCCGGCGGCGGAGTACCTCGCCTCCCACGGGGTGGACCGCAAGGACTTCAACTCCTACGGGTCGCGCCGGGGCAACCACGAGGTGATGATCCGCGGCACGTTCGCCAACATCCGCCTGCGCAACCAGCTGCTGGACGACGTGGAGGGCGGCTACACCCGCGACTTCACCCGGCCGGACGCCCCGCAGGTGTTCATCTACGACGCCGCCCAGGCCTACGCGGCCGAGGGCACGTCGCTGGTGATCCTCGCTGGCAAGGAGTACGGCTCCGGGTCCTCGCGCGACTGGGCCGCCAAGGGGACGGCGCTCCTCGGGGTGAAGGCGGTCATCGCCGAGTCCTACGAGCGCATCCACCGCTCCAACCTCATCGGGATGGGGGTCCTCCCGCTTCAGTACCCGGCCGGACAGGACGCCTCGACCCTGGGTCTGGACGGCACCGAGGTCTACTCCGTGACCGGCGTGACCGAGCTCAACGAGGGCCGCACGCCCCGCACGGTCCGGGTCGAGGCCACGCGCGCCGACGGGAGCGTGGCAGCGTTCGACGCGGTGCTGCGTATCGACACCCCCGGCGAGGCCGACTACTACCGCAACGGCGGCATCCTGCAGTACGTCCTCCGCAGCCTCGTCTAGGTCCCACCGCCGAGATGTCACCTCTCAACCCGGGATTCCCCGGCGGGAGGTGACATCACGCGGTCGGACGGGGTGGCTAGGGTCCCGGACGTGGGTGGAGCGAGCGGGCGGGAGCCGATGACCGCGCTCCCCGCGGGGTGGCCCCGCGGGGTCCGCGGGCCGGGCGTGCCCGGCTGGGAGGACTCCGCCGCCGCGTGGCTGCTGGACCTGTGCCCCGCGGACTACCGCGGCCACGACGTCCTCCGCCGCCACCCGGTGGTGCTGGCGAGGTTCGCCGCCCACCACGTGGCGGCGTCGCTGGCCGGGGCACGCTCGGCGTATGCCGGTGCCCGGCGCGAGCTCGGCGAGGTCGTGGATCCCGAGGTGGTGGCGGCGGCGCTGCGCGTGCTCGAGGCGGAGGGTGCCCGGCTCGCTCGGGCCGCGCGCGAGGTCGCGCTCGTCGAGGAGGCGCTGCGCGGCGCCCGGTGGGCCCCGCGGCTCTGATCGTCGGCGGCCGCCCCCGAGCGGTGGCGGTCCCGGCCCCGTACCGCCCCCGCGTTGCGGCCAGATGTCCGGATTGGTCCGGAGTCATGTCGGCGGCGTGACGGAATTGTTACCGGACACAACGAATTCCTCCGCCGAGGAGGTGGTCGGGGCCACGTCCGCGCAATATGTTGGCGCTGGCAACAATCAGTCCGGCCTGGCCCGGATACTCCCTCCCGGGTGGCTCACCCGGGCCCTTCAGGCGCGGACCCCCGTGCGAGAGAGGACGAGAATGAGCAAGCGCTACATGGCCGTGGCTGGCGCCGCGGTGCTGGCCCTGGTGCTGGCCGCGTGCGGCAGCAGCGGGGACACGGGCTCCAGTGCGAGCCCGAGCGGAAGCGAAGCCCCCCAGGGCACCGTCGGCGTGATCCTCCCCGACGCCGCCTCGTCGGCCCGCTGGGAGACCGCGGACCGCAAGTACCTCCAGGAGGCCTTCGACGCCGCCGGTGTCGAGGCCGACATCCAGAACGCCAACGGCGACAAGGCGAAGTTCTCCACGCTGTGCGACCAGTTCGTGAGCGCGGGCGTCTCCGTCCTGCTCATCGTCAACCTCGACAGCGAGACCGGCGCCGCGTGCGTCCAGAAGGCCACCGCGCAGGGCATCCAGGTCATCGACTACGACCGGCTGACCCTCGGTGGCGGTTCGTCGTTCTACGTGTCCTTCGACAACGTCGCCGTCGGCACCACCATCGGCGAGGGCCTCGTGACCTGCATGCAGGACAACGGCAAGGACTCGGGCAACGTCGTGCTGCTCAACGGCTCGCCGACCGACAACAACGCCACGCTGTTCAAGCAGGGCTACGAGAAGGTCATCAAGGACGCCGGCTACACCGTGGTCGAGGACCAGGCCGTTCCGGACTGGGACAACACCAAGGCAGGCACGATCTTCGAGCAGATCTTCACGAAGACCGACGGTGACTTCATCGGTGTCGCGGCCGCCAACGACGGTCTCGGTGGCGCTGCGATCGCCGTGCTCGACAAGAACGGCGTGGCCGGCAAGATCCCGGTGACCGGCCAGGACGCCACCGACGAGGGTCTGCAGCGCGTGCTCCTCGGCACGCAGTGCATGACCGTCTACAAGGCGATCAAGAAGGAGGCCGACGCGGCCTCCCAGCTCGCGATCGCGCTCATCCAGGGCGACACCGCCGCCGCCGATGCTCTGGCGACCGGCGCGACCGCCGACAGCGTGACCGGGCAGGACGTCCCCTCCGTCCTCCTCGTCCCGCAGGGCATCACCGCTGAGACGGTGAAGGACGTCGTGGCCGACGGCTTCACGACCGCCGAGAACCTCTGTGTCACCGAGGACCTCAAGGCAGCCTGCACCGAGTACGGCGTGTCCTGACCCACCCGCGCGTGGGGGTGGGCATCGTAGAGATGCCCACCCCCACGTCGCACCCGGCGACATCACTCCCTCCGCGCCGGTCACCGGCGGACCCCACGTCGAGCGAGGCAGGTCCATGAGCGAGTCGAACTCCAGTCAGCCCCTGCTGACGCTGAGCAAGGTGAACAAGAGCTTCGGAGCCGTCCACGTGCTCCAGAACGTCGACTTCAGCGTCCGCCCGGGACGCGTGACCGCCCTGGTGGGCGACAACGGCGCCGGCAAGAGCACCCTCATCAAGGGGCTCGCCGGCATCCACTCGTTCGAGTCCGGCACGTACACCTACGAGGGCACGCCGGTCCACGTGACCGATCCCAAGCAGGCCAACGCGCTGGGCATCGAGGTCGTCTACCAGGACCTCGCCCTCTGCGACAACCTCGACGTGGTCCACAACATGTTCCTCGGGCGCGAGCTGACGAAGGGGATGGGGCTCGACGAGGCCGAGATGGAGAAGCGCGCCACCACGACCCTCTCGGGCCTGTCGGTGCGCACCCTCAAGTCGGTCCGCCAGAACGTCGCCAGCCTCTCGGGCGGGCAGCGCCAGACCGTGGCGATCGCCCGCGCGGTGCTGTGGAACTCCAAGCTCGTCATCCTCGACGAGCCGACGGCGGCGCTCGGTGTCGCGCAGACCGACCAGGTCCTCAAGCTGGTCCGCCGGCTGGCGGACAACGGCCTGGCCGTCATCCTCATCTCGCACAACATGAACGACGTCTTCCAGGTCGCCGACGACATCGCCTGCCTCTACCTCGGGCAGATGGCCGCGCAGGTGGACGCCCACGAGGTCAACCACGGCCAGGTGGTCGAGCTGATCACCGCCGGTCGCAGCGGAGACCTGGGTCTCCCCGACCCCTCGACGACGGGAGCCGTCGCATGAGCACCGTGACCACCGCCCCCGACCAGCTCCCCGAGACCGAGGCGCAGGGACTGGGCCAGGCCTGGCGCGACTACGTCGGCCGCGTGCGCGGGGGCGAGCTCGGTGCCCTGCCCTCGGTCCTCGCGCTGATCTCGCTCGTCGTCATCTTCACCGCGCTGGAGGGATCGACCTTCTTCAGCGCGTTCAACTTCGCGAACCTCATCACCCAGAGCGCGACGATCGTCGTCCTCGCGATGGGCCTGATCTACGTGCTCCTGCTCGGCGAGATCGACCTGTCCGCGGGCTTCGCCGCGGGCACCGCCGCCGCCGTGCTGGCCGTGACGCTGACCCAGCGCGGGTGGTCGCTGCCGCTGTCGCTGGCCGCGACGATCATCACGGGCGTCCTCATCGGCCTGTTCATCGGTCTGATCGTGGCGAAGCTCGGGATCCCGTCGTTCGTCGTCACCCTGGCGATGTTCCTGGCGCTGCAGGGCCTCATGCTCATCATCATCGGCGAGGGCGGGACCATCCCGATCCGCGACGACACGGTGCGCGCGCTCATGAACTCGAACATGACCCCGGTTGCCGGATGGATCCTGTTCGGCGTCGTCGTCCTCGGCTACGGGTTCACGACGTACCGGGCCATGAGCGTGCGGCGCAAGTCGGGCCTGGTGACCCAGTCGGCGCAGGTGTGGCTCATCAAGCTGGTGCTGCTGGCAGGCATGCTCGGCACGGCGGTGTTCATCCTCAACCAGGAGCGCAGCCGCAACCCGAACCTCACGTCGATCCAGGGCGTCCCCTACGTCGTCATCGTCATCCTCGTGCTGCTGGTGGTGCTCACGTACAACCTCACCCGGACGTCGTTCGGGCGCCACGTCTACGCGACCGGCGGCAACGCCGAGGCGGCTCGACGGGCCGGCATCTCCGTAGCGCGCATCAAGATCTACTGCTTCATCGCGTGTTCGAGCCTCGCCGCGGTGGCCGGCATCCTGTTCGCGTCCAAGGACCAGTCGGTCTCGCCCTCGACCGGCGGTTCGACCACGCTGCTCTACGCGGTGGGAGCGGCCGTCATCGGCGGCACCTCGCTCTTCGGCGGTCGTGGTCGCATCCGCGACGCGATCCTCGGTGGGCTCGTGGTGGCGGTGATCGGCAACGGTCTCCCGCTCATCACCGACGCGTCCGGCATCCAGTTCATCGTGACCGGCCTCGTGCTCCTCATCGCGGCCAGCGTGGACGCCCTGTCGCGCCGGCGGGCCATCGCCAGCGGTCGCTTGTAGCGGCGGCACGGCCCGTGAGCCTGGCAGGGGCGACCCAGGACGAGGTGCGGCGGCACAATCTCGCCGCCCTCGTCCGGTTCCTGCACGACCACGGTTCCTCGTCGCGGTCGGAGCTGGTGTCGCACACGGGGCTCAACCGGAGCACGGTGGGCGGCCTCATCGCGGACCTCGAGACCGTCGGGCTGTTCCGGGAGACCGAGCCCGTCGGCCGTGGGGTCGGACGGCCGTCCTACGGCGTCGAGCCGGCGCGGGAGCGCGCCTACGTCCTGGCCATCGACCTGCGGGTGGACCGCTCTATCGTCGCGCTCGTCGGTTACGGCGGCGCGGTGCTGGCGCGACGTGAGCACCGGCACCGCCGCGGGCAGGAGCGGCGCGTCGTCGCGCAGCTCGCCGAGGCGGCGCGTGCCGTGCTCGCCGAGGCCCCGGAGGACGGGATCGGGGTCGGGATCGGCGTGGGGGTCCCCGGCCTGGTGTCGCGCACCGACGGCATGGTGCGCTTCGCCCCGAACCTCGGCTGGACCGACGTGTCCCTGGGCCACCTGCTCGAGGAGGAGCTCGCGCTCCCGTGGCCGGTCCACGTGGGCAACGACTCCGACCTCGGTGCTATCGCGGAACGGGTGCGGGGGAGCGCCCGCGGGAGCACGCACGTGATCTACCTGTCCGGCCAGATCGGCGTCGGCGGAGGCGTCATCGTGGACGGGCGCCTTCTCGTGGGCGCCGGTGGCTACGGCGGCGAGGTCGGGCACATGCAGGTGAACCCGGACGGCCGTCGGTGCCGGTGCGGGGCCGTGGGGTGCTGGGAGACCGAGATCGGCGAGGCCGCGCTCCGGGCGCACGCGGGAGCGTCGGCCCGGACCAGTGCGGCCGACATCGTGGCTGCGGCCGCCGCGGGGGACGAGACCGCGGCGGCGGGGGTGGCGGCCGTGGGGCGTTGGCTCGGCGTCGGGGTGGCCAACCTCGTCAACATCTTCAACCCCGACGTGATCGTGTTCGGGGGCGCCCTGCGCGACGTGCTCCCCGCCACGCGGGAGCTGGTGCGGGAGCGGCTCGCGCACGCCCTGGCCGCGCCCGCCGAGCACGTCGTGCTGGCCCTGCCCGGTCTCGGGGACGACTCCACCCTCCTGGGGGCCGCGGAGGTGGCCTTCGAGCCCCTCCTGTCCGACCCCCTGGGCACACTCGCCGGGACGCCGCCGGTCGGGCCGGCGATGGCAGGTCGCTAGCGTCGCGGCGGGCGCGAGCGCCTCGTGCTCCGTAGACTCCGGGGTATGACCTTGCTCGACGGGATCGGCTCTCCCCAGGACCTGCGCGCGCTGCCCGCGGACCGCCTCCCGGAGCTGGCGTCCGAGATCCGCGCGGCGCTGGTCGACAAGGTCACCCGCACCGGGGGGCACCTCGGTCCCAACCTCGGCGTCGTGGAGCTCACGATCGCGCTCCATCGGGTGTTCGACTCGCCCCGCGACGTGCTCGTGTGGGACACCGGCCACCAGTCATACGTGCACAAGATGCTCACCGGACGGTTCGCTGACTTCGACCGACTCCGGCAGGAGGGTGGGCTCTCGGGCTATCCCTCGCGCGAGGAATCCGAGCACGACGTCGTGGAGAACTCGCACGCCTCGACGGCCCTGTCGTGGGCCGACGGGATCGCGAAGGGATTCGAGCGCACGGGTCAGCTCGGCCGTCGCCACGTCGTCGGCATCATCGGCGATGGCGCCCTGACCGGGGGCATGGCATGGGAGGCGATGAACAACATCGCCGCGTCCGACCGCCCCCTCGTGATCGTCGTCAACGACAACGAGCGGTCCTACTCCCCGACGATCGGGGGGCTCGCGTCGCACCTGTCGACCCTGCGGACCGCGCGCACGTACGAGCGCGTCCTCGACTGGGGCAAGCGATGGCTGGGACGCACCCCGTTGGTCGGCCGCCCTGTCTACGAGACGTTGCACGGGGTGAAGAAGGGCATCAAGGACGTCGTCGCACCGCAGGGGATGTTCGAGGACCTCGGGCTCAAGTACATCGGCCCGGTCGACGGGCACGACGTCGTGGCCGTGGAGCACGCACTGGAGCGCGCCCGCGCCTACCCCGGACCCGTGATCGTGCACGTCATCACCGAGAAGGGCCGTGGGTACCTCCCGGCCGAGCGCGACGAGGCGGAACGCTTCCATGCGGTCGGGATCATCGACCCCGAGACCGGTCTGCCGCTGTCCACGAAGGGCCCCAGCTGGACGTCGGTCTTCAGCGACGAGCTCGTGGCGCTGGGCCACCGCCGGGCGGACCTGGTGGCGGTCACCGCCGCGATGATGGGGCCGACGGGCCTGGACCGGTTCGCCGCGCAGTTCCCCGATCGCATCTACGACGTCGGTATCGCCGAGCAGCACGCGGCCACCAGCGCCGCCGGGATGGCCTACGCGGGTCTGCACCCCGTGGTGGCCGTCTACGCCACGTTCATCAACCGCGCCTTCGACCAGGTCCTCATGGACTGCGCCCTGCACCGCGCGGGCGTGACGTTCGTGCTCGACCGGGCCGGGGTGACCGGGGACGACGGTGCCAGCCACAACGGCATGTGGGACATGTCGATCCTCCCCGTCGTGCCGGGGCTGCGGCTGGCCGCGCCCCGCGACGGGGCCACGCTGCGGGAGGAGCTGCGGGAGGCGGTCGAGGTCGACAACGCACCCACCGTCGTGCGCTTCCCCAAGGGCGGCGTCCCCGACGACATCCCGGCGATCGAGCGGGCCGCGGGGGTCGACATCCTGCACCGCGACGAGCAGGCCGACGTCCTTCTCGTCGTGGTGGGGTCGATGGCCGGCCTCGGCCTCGACGTCGCCGAGCGACTGGGCCGTCAGGGCATCGGGGTCACGGTCGTGGATCCGCGGTGGGTCTTCCCGGTCCCGCCCGCGATCGTCGCGCTCGCACGGCGGCACCGCATGGTGGTCACCGTCGAGGACAACAGCCGGACCGGAGGGATCGGCTCCGCGGTGGCGTCCGCCCTGCGCGACGCCGAGGTGGACCTCGTCACCCGCACGTTCGGCATCGAGCCGGAGTTCCTCGCGCACGCCTCCCGCGGCTCGGTGCTCGCCAGGCTCGGCCTGACCGCGCAGGACGTCTCCCGTGCGGTCGTGGAGACCATGGCCCGTCTCGACGTCGGGTCCGAGGGCGGTCCGGTGGAGTCGGTGACCGTCGAGTCGTCCGAGGAGACCGGCGACTAGCGCAGGCCCTCAGGCCATCCACTCGACTGGTCGGCCGCGCTCGGGCGGGGCCGGGTCGGCAAGGGCCTGACGCACGGCGTCGCCTCCCGCCCGCGCGAGGACGACCTCGTCCCGCGTGACGAGCACGGGCCGGTCGAAGCCGCGCTCCTCCGGGGTCGTCAGCTGCGCGGCGGTCACGGCGAACGCCGGGTCGAGCCGGCCCAGGTCGAGCCAGCCGCGCGTGCGGGTCGGGACCGCGGCCGTCCGCATCCGCATCTCCCCGACGAGGGCCGTACGGAAGCGCTCCGAGGCCAGCAGGGTGAGCACGTCGGCGTCCCCGAGGGGGCGCAGCACCGACGACGGGTCCAGCCTGAGCCGCTCGGTCGCCAGGGCGGCCATGTCGTCGAGGTAGCGCCAGGCGTGGCGGTCGGCGTCGAGC
Source organism: Micrococcales bacterium (assembly GCA_024641605.1). Classification (GTDB taxonomy): domain Bacteria; phylum Actinomycetota; class Actinomycetes; order S36-B12; family CAIYMF01; genus Longivirga. The sequence goes on along the minus strand of JAHECT010000034.1, from coordinate 805 downwards.
GGGTCGAGCCCGGCGAGCACTCCGGGGAGCGCGACCGACACCGCCTCGCGGTCCGAGCGGCCCTCGGCGTCCAGACCCCGCAGCGCCAGACCCAGGTCGAGGGCTCCGCCGAGAACGCGCCGGCGGACCCAGGCGGGGCCGCGGTGCGCGGGGTGCTCGGGAGGTCGGGCGCAGGGGCGGACGCGGGCCAGGACGGCGTCGGGGCCGCCCGCCACGAGCAGGCCGTGCACCTCGAGCCGCTGCCGGAGCCAGCGCGCGGTCTCCGCCGTCAGGTCCAGGGCGCAGGTCGACAGCGCGGTATGAAGCTCGTCCCAGGCGACCGCGAACCCGTCGGGCCCGCTGACCCCGTGCTCGGTGGGCGTGAGCTCGCCGAGGCGCCCTTCCCCGAGCAGGGTGACGGTCAGCACCGCCCGCCTCAGGGCTGCCGGATCCCGCCTGCGCTCCACGTTCCGACGCTACGTCCGCGCGCGAGTCCGCCGCCGGACCCAGCGGGGTGACACTCGCCTACGCACGGCGCAGCCCTGGGCACGGAACGTCACCGCGGCACCGCCGTGGGCACAGAACGCGACCTCACGACCGCGAAGTGTGGTCGCGGAGCGCGGCGCGGGTCAGGCCACGTCGGCGACGCCGGCTGGCAGGAAGCGCCGTCCGGTGACCCGCTCGCTCGTGCCGGTCCGGTCGAGGTAGGGCGTGATCCCGCCGAGGTGGAAGGGCCACCCAGCGCCGAGCAGCATGCACAGGTCGATGTCCTGGGGCTCGGCCACGACGCCCTCGTCGAGCATGAGCCGGATCTCCTCGGCGATCG
>JAHECT010000033.1 GCA_024641605.1 Micrococcales bacterium | reverse complement strand
GGGTGCGGCACCGGACGCTCGGGCACCCGCACGGCCGGCACGGAGGCGGCCACGGCGTCGGCGATCACGACGAGGTCGTAGGAGGCCGGTGACCCCGGGAGCGGGGGGCAGAGGACGACGGTGGCGACGCTCACCCGCCCAGCCTGCCGTACGCGGGCACTGGGTAGCCTGCACGGCGTGACGAGCGACCGCGACCAGCTGCGCCAGGACATCCTCGACAAGGCCGTGGTCCACGGCCGGGTCGTGCTCTCCAGCGGCAAGGAGGCCGACTACTACGTCGACCTCCGCCGCGTGACCCTCGACGGCGCCACGGCGCCCGTGGTCGGCCGGGTGATGCTGGCGCTGACCGAGCACCTCGGCTACGACGCGGTCGGCGGGCTGACGCTCGGTGCCGACCCGGTCGCCACCGCGATGCTGCACGCGGCGGCCGCCCAGGGTCGCTCCCTCGACGCCTTCGTCGTGCGCAAGAGCGAGAAGGCGCACGGCCTCCAGCGCCGGATCGAGGGGCCCGACGTCGCGGGTCGGCGGGTCCTCGCCGTCGAGGACACCTCGACGACGGGCGGCTCCGTGCTCACCGCCGTGGACGCACTGCGCGAGGCGGGCGCCGACGTCGTCGGCGTCGCCGTCATCGTGGAGCGTGGTGCTGCGCCGGCCGTCGAGGCGGCCGGGCTGCCCTACCTGGCGGCGTTCTCGCTGGCGGATCTCGGCCTGGCCTGATCCCGCCGTCACCCGTTCGGCGCATGCGCCCCCGTCCCCGGTCGGACGACAGTGGCGTGGAGGCGCTGATGTCCGCCCGTCCCGGGCCGGGCGCGACGCTCATGACGTGACGCCGACGGCGGCGTCTGATGTCGGGCCGGGGGTGAGGCATGGCGGCGGTCGACTCGTCCTACATCCCGCTGCCGCGCGCCGAGTCCGAGGTCGGCTGGTGGGCCATGCGCGGCCGCCACGGCCGCATGCGCCGCTACGCCGCGGCGATGGGGTGGGAGCTGGGCCCCGAGGGGGAGCTGCACGGCACCCTCGACGGCTTCCCCGTGCAGGTCACCCACGACCGCGCCGCCGGCCTGCTCGTCGCCCTGACCACTCCGTGGCGTCTCCCACGGATCGAGGTCGAGCCGAGGGTGCGGGCCGCTGCGGACGAGGACCCCGAGGACGGTCTGACCGAGCTGCGCACCGGGGGGGCGTCCTTCGACGCGGTCTACCGGGTGCGCGCCGAGGACGAGTGGCTCGCTCGCGTCGTCATCGACGTGGAGGCACGGCGCGCGCTCCTGGCGGCGCCCGAGCAGTCGTGGGCGATGCGTGACAGGCGGATGGTCGCCGCGGCTCCCGAGACCGACGAGCCGCTCGACCTGCTGGCGCGCGCGGTCGCGTTGCGGGCCGTGCTGTCCTGCGTCCCGTCCGAGGTCTACCCGGACGCGGAGACCTTCCCGTCCCCCTCCGCGCTCGTCGAGGTCGTCCGGCGCCGGCGGGAGAACGCGGGCGTCTGGCGCCCGTCCATGTCCCGGTTCACCTGAGCGCTCAGCCCCGCTCGGCGGGCTCCTCCACCTCGCGGCCGCGCTCGCGACGGTTGCGCCACCACTCGAACACGGCCGGCAGGATCGACAGCACGACGATCCCGATCACGATGAGCTCGAGGTTGCGCTGGACGAACGGGACGCCGCCGAGGAAGTAGCCCAGCGTGGTGAGACCGGCGGCCCACAGGATCCCGCCCAGGGCGGAGTAGAGGAAGTACACCCGGAAGTCCATGCGCCCCACGCCTGCCATCAGCGTGATGAACGTGCGCACCACCGGCACGAACCGCGCGAGCACGATCGCCTTGGGGCCGTGCTTGACGAAGAACTCATGCGTCTGCTCGATGTAGCTGGCCTTGAGGAAGCGGGCGTCGGGGTTGGCGAACAGCCGTGGACCGATGGTGGCGCCGAGCCAGTAGCCCACGACGTTCCCGGCCACGGCGGCCACGGTCAGGAGGACGCACGCCAGCCAGAGCGACACCCCGAGCTGGCCGGTGGCGACGAACAGGCCGGTGATGAACAGCAGGGAGTCGCCGGGCAGGAAGAACATGAACAGGCCGCACTCGACGAAGACCACGACGAGCACGGCGACGAACGCGAGCGTCCCGAAGCGGTCCAGGAAGCTGTTGAGCAGCGTCGTGGGGTCCAGCCAGTCGGGTCCGATCGCGCTCACGGCCGCGAGCGTGGTCTCCAGGGGCACGCCCCGAGGCTACGTCACCCCGCCTGCTCGTCCGCGTCCGTGGCGTCCGGTGCCGCGTCCCCGGTCCGGCCGGCCCGCCGGTCGCGCGCGATCACGACCACCGCTGCGACGAGCGTGCCGAGGATGGCCGTCCCGGCGATGAGGTAGGAGATCGTGCGCAGGATGGGGAACTGGGCCGCGTAGTAGCCGAGGATCGGGAGGCCGACGGCCCAGGGCAGGGCCCCCACGACGTTCGCGGTCGAGTACGCCCTCCGGTCCATGGCCGCCGCACCCGCGACGACGGGGATGAAGGTGCGCACCCAGGGGATCCAGCGGGCGACCACGACCGACCACCAGCCGTAGCGGTCGTAGAACGCCTCCGCCCGCCGCAGCTGCTCGCGCGCCCGCCCCTTCTCGCGGTTCTCCACCCACGTCCGTCCGAAGCGCCGCCCCGTGTAGTAGCCCACCTCGTTGCCGGCGACGGCGGCCACCAGACAGCCGACGGTGATGACGACGAGGTCGACGCCGCTGTCGGGGTTGGCGGCGACCAGGCCCGCGCCGAACAGGAGAGTGTCGCCCGGGAGGAGGAACCCGAGCAGGAGCCCGCTCTCGGCGAAGATGAACCCCCAGACGACGGCGTAGACCGCGAGGGCGGTCAGCGCACCGAGGTCGGGGTCGAGGATCACGTCCCGAGCCTAGGCGCCCGGCCCGCGCCCCGCCCGGGGCCGTGGTGCCGCCCTAGGGTGGGTGGCATGCCCGACGAGGTGGCCGATCCCCTCCCCGCCGTCGGGGTGGGCCCGCACCCGCTCCCGTGGCCGGAGGACCCGCGGCTCGACCCCGAGCTGCTCCGCGACGGGGATCGGCGCAACGTCGTGGACCGGTACCGGTACTGGCGGGTCGAGTCGATCGTCGCCGACCTCGACACCCGTCGGCATCCGTTCCACGTGGCCATCGAGAACCTCGGGCACGACTTCAACATCGGGTCGATCGTCCGCTCCGCCAACGCCTTCAATGCGGCGTCGGTGCGGATCGTCGGCCGGCGACGGTGGAACCGGCGCGGGGCCATGGTGACCGACCGCTACGTGCACATCGCCCACCACGACGGCCCCGCCGACCTGGCGGACTGGGCCGCGGACCGGTCGCTGCCGCTGGTGGGGGTCGACAACGTCGAGGGATCCGTCCCGCTCGAGACGACCGACCTCCCGCGCGCGTGCGTGCTCGTCCTGGGCGGCGAGGGCAGCGGGCTGTCCGCAGACCTGCGGGCCGCATGCGCCACGACGGTCGCGATCGCGCAGTTCGGCTCCACCCGGTCCATCAACGTCGGGGCGGCGGCAGGGGTCGTCATGCATGCGTGGATCCGAGAGCACGTGACGGGGCAGCGGCCGTGACCGGGCCCGCTGCCGGCAGCCGGCCTCGCGCGGGCGTGGCGATCCTGCTCGGTCTGCGCTTCCTCCTGGAGCTGGCTCTGTTCGCCTCGTTCCTGCTCGCCACGGCGTCGCTGGTGGGCGGGGTGGCCGGCTGGCTCGCGGGCGCGGCGGCGGCGCTCCTCGTCGCGCTGCTGTGGGGCCTGCTGCTGTCCCCGCGTCGACGGGTGGCCACCCCGGTCGCGGTGCGGGTGGTGGTCGAGCTCGCACTGTTCGCGGGCGCAGCCGGGCTTCTCGTGGCGGTGGGGTCGCTCGTGGCGGCAGGTCTCCTGCTGGGCCTCGAGCTCGTCGTGCTGGCCCTGCTCGGGGGGCCGGACCGGCACGCGATCTGACGCGGTGCCTCGGCGATCCGGCGACCCTGGGGCGGACCCGGTCAGGCGCACCTCTGGAAGCGCTTGCAGGCCCCGTGGAAGGATGACGGTGCGAGCCGCGGGTGATGTCGCCCGGGGACCCGGCCGCACCGACGCGAGGAGAGCGCACCCCCATGCCCATCGCCACCCCCGAGGTCTACGCCCAGATGCTCGACCGCGCCAAGGCCGGCGCGTTCGCCTACCCCGCCATCAACTGCACCTCGTCGCAGACGATCGTGGCCGCGATCCGCGGCTTCGCCGAGGCCGAGAGCGACGGCATCGTCCAGGTCTCCTGGGGCGGCGCGGAGTTCGCCTCCGGCCAGGCGGCGAAGGACATGGTGACCGGCGCCGTCGCGCTCGCCGAGTTCGCGCACGTGGTCGCCGAGAAGTACGACGTGCAGATCGCCCTGCACACCGACCACTGCCCGAAGGAGAAGCTCGACGGCTTCATGCGGCCGCTCATCGACATCTCGCTCGAGCGGGTGGCGGCCGGGCGGCTGCCGCTCTTCCAGTCGCACATGTGGGACGGCTCGGCGGTCCCGCTGGAGGAGAACCTCGACGTCGCCGAGGAGCTGCTCGACAAGTGCCACCGCGCGGACATCATCATGGAGCTCGAGATCGGCGTGGTCGGTGGCGAGGAGGACGGGATCGAGGCCAAGCACGACGCCAAGCTCTTCTCGACCCCCGAGGACGGCCTCGCGACGGCGGCCAAGCTGGGCCTCGGCGAGCGGGGCCGCTACATGGTCGCGGCGACCTTCGGCAACGTGCACGGCGTCTACAAGCCGGGCAACGTCGTCCTCACGCCGTCGATCCTCAAGGAGATCCAGGACGCCGTTGGTGCGGCGTACGGCAAGGACAAGCCGTTCGACCTGGTCTTCCACGGCGGGTCCGGATCGCTTCTCTCGGAGATCCGCGAGGCGTTGGACTACGGCGTCGTGAAGATGAACATCGACACCGACACCCAGTACGCCTTCACCCGTCCCGTCGCGGACCACATGCTCAAGAACTACGACGGCGTCCTCAAGGTCGACGGCGAGGTGGGCAACAAGAAGCAGTACGACCCGCGCGCCTGGGGCAAGCTCGCCGAGGCGGCCATGGCCGCCCGCGTGGTGCGGGGCTGCGAGGACCTCCGCTCCGCAGGCACGAAGCTCCGCTAGCACGATCCGCACGTCCGGGACCCGCACGCGCCGCGCGTGCGGGTCCCCGCGCGTGGGGGGCAGGGGAGGCGGCGCGGCGCAGGGTCAGGCAGGATCGCGCCATGACGACGCCGATCGACCAGAACCTGCTCGGGGGCCCGCCGCCCACCTACCTGCCCGACGACCCCGAGCCGCGCGTGGCGCTGGCCTCGGGCGTGGATCCCCACCTCGTCGTGGCCGGGCACCCCACGAGCAGCCTGGCCTGGGCAGTTCTCGCCGACCAGGCCTTCGCCGAGGTCCGCCTCGTCGAGTCCTACGCCTTCGCGCGCGTCGGGTACCACCGAGGTCTGGACGCGCTGCGCCGCAACGGCTGGAAGGGTCACGGCCCGATCCCGTGGGAGCACGAGCCCAACCAGGGCTTCCTGCGGTGCCTGCACGCGCTCGCTCGCGCCGCCACGGCGATCGGCGAGGACGACGAGGCCACCCGCTGCACGATCTTCCTGCGCGACTCCTCGCCAGCCGGCGCCGACGCGCTCGAGGGCCGCTGACCCCGTGGCGGCACGTCGCGTCGCGGTGATCGGCGGCGGCATCGCCGGCGTCGCGTGCGCCCTGGCCGCCCACCGGTCGGGCGCCGAGGTGACGCTGCTCGACCGCGGCCGTGTGCTCGGTGGCCGGATGGCCAGCCGCCGGATGCGCGGGACGGGGCTGCCCTACGACGGCCGGACCGCCGACGTCGGCGCGGGCTACCTGACCGCCGACGACGCAGGTTTCGAGGCCGTCGTAGCCGACTGGGTGGGCCGCGGGCTGGCGCGCCCGTGGACGCGCAGCTTCGACGTGCGCGGCGAGCCCTCGCCCACCGACCGCATCGACGGTCCGCTGCGCTACGCGGCGCCTCAGGGGCTGCGCTCCCTCGTCGAGGACCTCGCTGCCGACCTCCCGTCCGTCGTGTCCTCGCGCGAGGTCGAGATCGTGGAGCGCAGCGGCAGCGGCGCCCTCGTGGACGGGGACCGCTACGACGCGGTCGCCCTGGCCATGCCCGGCCCGCAGGCGATGGACCTGCTCGCGGCGGACGACCCGGCCGCCGAGGTGCTGCGGGCCCAGCGCTGGGAGCCCGTGCTCGCGCTGGTCGCCGCGTTCGAGCGCAGGACGTGGCCGGTGCTCGACGGGGTCTTCGTCAACGACAGCGCCGTCCTGTCGTTCGTGGCCGACGACGGTCGCCGTCGCGGCGACGACGCGCCGGTCCTGGTCGCGCACTCGACGGGGGTGCTGGCGGCCCGCCATCTCGACGAGCCCGCGTCCGCGCTCCCGCTCCTCCTCGCGGCGCTCGCGCAGGCCGTGCCGGGCGCGACGGAGCCCACCTGGGTCGACGTCCGACGGTGGAGTCTCGCCCGGCCGCGGGTCCAGCACGACCGCGAGCACTGGTGGGACGGCACCCTGGGGTTGTGCGGCGACGCGTGGGGCCCGCGCTCGCGGATCCAGGCGGCGTGGCGGTCCGGCTCGGGCCTCGGCGCGCGGCTCGCGCTCTCCGGAATATGAACGATCGGTGACGTCCGCCCAGCGGGAGGAGGCGGCCCCGCGACGGACCGCCTAGTCTCGATGCCGAGGCCGATGAGCAAGCCGTCGACGATCGGTGGCGACGCGGAGGAGGTGCCTGGTGACCACCGGGGTACCCGACCCGACCACGCTCCGGGTCCGCTACGACGAGGTCCGGTCCGCGACGGAGCGGCTGACCGAGCCGCTCTCCCCCGAGGACCAGACCGTCCAGTCGATGCCGGACGTGTCGCCGACGAAGTGGCACCGGGCGCACGTGACCTGGTTCTTCGAGACGTTCGTCCTCGCGGACGTGGTGCCCGGCTTCGCGCCGTTCCAGGACTCGTACTGGTTCCTCTTCAACAGCTACTACGAGTCCATGGGTCCGAGGTACTCCCGCCCGGACCGTGGCCTCATCTCGCGTCCTGGGGCGCACGAGGTCGGGGCCTACCGCGCCGACGTCGACGCGCGGATGCGTGATGCGCTCGTCGCGCTCGACGACGGGATGCTGGAGAAGATCGCACCGGTGGTCGAGCTCGGCTTCCACCACGAGCAGCAGCACCAGGAGCTCCTGCTCATGGACATCAAGCACGTGCTGTCGGTCAACCCGCTCCGGCCCGTCTATTCCGGCGTTCCGGCGCCGCGCACCGAGCCCGACCGCGCCGGGTGGGTCGACGTCGAGGGCGGCCTCGTGGAGATCGGTCACGAGGGTGCCGGCTTCCGCTTCGACAACGAGGAGCCCGTGCACCGCGTGTGGCTCGAGCCCTATCGGCTCGCGGACCGTCTGGTCACCAACGCCGAGTGGCTCGAGTTCATCGCCGACGGCGGGTACACCCGTCACGACCTGTGGCTCTCCGACGGGTGGGCGCGGGTCCAGGCCGAGGGCTGGCACGCACCGCTGTACTGGTCCGAGCTCGACGGCGTCTGGTTCGAGCACACGCTGCACGGCACCTGGCCGGTCGACCCGGGCCTGCCGGTGAGCCACGTCAGCTACTACGAGGCGGACGCCTTCGCCACGTGGGCCGGCAAGCGGCTGCCCACCGAGTCGGAGTGGGAGCACGCTGCCCGCGGGCTCCCCGTCGAGGGCCACCTCGCGGACACCGAGACCTTCCACCCCCGGTCGGCCCCCGCGGCCACGGGCGGGCTCCGGCAGATGTACGGCGACTGCTGGGAATGGACCTCCTCGGCGTACCTGCCCTACCCCGGCTTCCGCCCGGCCGACGGGGCCATCGGTGAGTACAACGGGAAGTTCATGTCCGGCCAGATGGTGCTGCGGGGCGGCTGCGCGCTCACCCCCGCCGGCCATGCCCGAGCCACCTACCGCAACTTCTTCCCGCCGTCGGCGCGGTGGGCGCTCGCGGGCCTACGGCTGGCTGACGGCGGTGCCGGACAGGCCGCCTCATGACGCCGGCGCGCGAGCCGATCGTCCAGGTGCTGCTGCCGCGCGACTGGGCCGCGGGGTCCCTCGTCGAGGACGTGCAGCGCGGCCTGGGCTCGCTGCCGCTGACCTTGCCGCCCAAGTGGCTCTACGACGACCGCGGCTCCCAGCTCTTCGACGCGATCACCCGCCTGCCCGAGTACTACCCCACGGAGCGGGAGCGGTCGATCCTGCGGACGCACGCGCACGACATCGTCCGCGAGTCCGGGGCCGACACGCTCGTCGAGCTCGGCAGCGGGACCTCGGACAAGACGCGCACCCTCCTGGACGCGTTCACCGCTGCGGGCGTGCTGGAGCGCTTCGTCCCCCTCGACGTGTCCGAGGCGACCCTGCGCGACGCGGCCGCCGAGATCTCGGCCGCCTACCCCGGGCTCCAGGTCGAGGCCGTCGTCGGCGACTTCACGCTGCACCTCGGGTCGCTCCCCCGTGGCGGCACGCGGATGGTCGCCTTCCTCGGGGGGACCATCGGCAACCTCTACGTCGAGGAGCGTGGGGCCTTCCTGGGCGCCCTCGCCTACTCGCTCGCACCCGGCGACTCCCTGCTCGTCGGAACTGATCTCGTCAAGTCCGCCGACCGGCTCGTCGCCGCCTACGACGACGCCGAGGGTGTCACCGCGGACTTCGTGCTCAACTCGCTGCGGGTGCTCAACCGGGAGCTCGGCGCCGACTTCGACCTCGAGCGGTTCCGCTACGTGCCGTTCTGGGACCCGAGCATGGAGCGCATGGACCTGCGCGTGCGCTCGGAGGTCCCGCAGTCCGTCCGGGTGCCCGGAGCGGGGCTGGAGCTGGAGCTGGCGGCCGGACAGGAGATCCGCGTCGAGATCTCGGCCAAGTTCCGGCCGGAGGGCATCGCGCGGGAGCTGCGGGACGCGGGCTTCGAGGTCGTCCGGACCTGGACCGACGACGCCGGGGACTTCGCCCTCACCCTCGCCCGCATCCCGGCCGGGACCGACCCCACCCCTGGCTCGCCCTGATCGACGCACCCGGGTGGGACGGCGTCGGTTGATCCGTCTCGGCGGAGGGCGGGGGTGAGGGGCCGGTAGTCTCTGGTGGCACCACCTCGTGGTGCGGTCGTTGGCGTCCATCGAAGGGGAGTTCCCAGATGCCGGCCGTGGTCGTGCTCGGGGCGCAGTGGGGCGACGAGGGCAAGGGCAAGGCGACCGACCTGCTCGGCAGCCGCGTCGACTACGTCGTGAAGTTCAACGGCGGCAACAACGCCGGGCACACCGTCGTCATCGGCGAGGAGAAGTACGCCCTGCACCTGCTGCCTTCGGGGATCCTCACCCCAGGCGTCGTCCCCGTCATCGGCAACGGTGTGGTCATCGACCTCGGGGTGCTCTTCGCCGAGATCGACGGCCTCGAGTCCCGCGGCGTGGACACCTCGCAGCTGCTCGTGAGCGCCAACGCGCACGTGATCCCGTCGTACAACCGCACGCTCGACAAGGTGATCGAGCGGTTCCTGGGCAGCCGCCGGATCGGCACGACGGGACGCGGCATCGGACCGACCTACTCGGACAAGATGAACCGCGTCGGCATCCGCGTGCAGGACCTCTTCGACGAGAAGATCCTCCGCCAGAAGGTTGAGGGCGCGCTCACCCAGAAGAACCATCTGCTCGTGAAGGCCTACAACCGGCGCGCCATCACCGTCGACGAGGTCGTGGACGAGCTCCTCGTGCACGCGGAGCGGCTGCGCCCGATGGTGGCGGACACCGCCCTCGTGCTCGGCGACGCGCTCGCGCGCGACGACGTGGTCCTGCTCGAGGGCGGCCAGGCCACCCTCCTCGACGTCGACCACGGCACGTACCCCTTCGTCACCTCCTCGAGCGCGACGGCGGGCGGTGCCTGCACGGGCGCGGGCATCCCTCCCACGTCGCTCACCCGGGTCATCGCGATCGCCAAGGCCTACATCACGCGCGTCGGGGAGGGCCCGTTCCCCACGGAGCTCTTCGACGAGGACGGCGAGCGGCTGCGCACGCTGGGCCACGAGTTCGGGACGACCACCGGCCGCCCCCGCCGGTGCGGCTGGTACGACATCCCGATCGCCCGCTACGCCGCCCGCATCAACGGCGTCACGGATTTCGTGCTCACCAAGCTCGACGTCCTGTCGGCCTGGGACCGGATCCCGGTCTGCGTCGGCTACGACGTCGACGGCGAGCGCACCGACGAGCTGCCGATGACCCAGACCGGCTTCCACCACGCGGTCCCGGTCTACGAATACCTTCCCGGCTGGCGCGAGGACATCACCGGTGCACGCTCCGTCGCCGACCTGCCTGCGAACGCGCGGGCCTACGTCGAGTTCCTCGAGGAGCGCTCCGGAGCCCCGATCTCGGCGATCGGGGTCGGGCCCTCGCGCGAGGCCACGATCGTCGTCCGCGACCTGCTCGACTGACGTCGGCGGACGGGCGCGGTGACCGGTCCACCGGCGGCGCGCGTCACCGGCAGGATCAGGGCATGACGGTCATCCGGGCGGCCCGACCCGACGACCACGCGCGCATCGTCGCCGTCATCGACACGTGGTGGGGCGGGCGTCGGCTCAGCGCGCTCGTGCCCCGGCTGTTCCTCGAGCACTTCGCGGGGACGTCCTACGTCGCCGAGACCGACGACGGCGAGCTCGCGGCGTTCCTCGTGGGCTTCCGCTCCCAGGACCGCCCCGACGAGGCCTACGTCCACTTCCTCGGCGTGCACCCCGACCAGCGGGGCCGCGGGCTCGGGCGAGCGCTGCACGACCGGTTCGCGGGCCGGGTCGCCCTCGACGGCGTACGCCGGATCCGGTGCGTGACGTCCGTCGTCAACACGGGCTCGGTGACTTTCCACACCCGGATCGGCTTCCGGGTGGAGGGGACCGACGAGCCGGTGGCTGCCGACGGGGTCGACGACGGCGTCGGCCACGTCCGGCTGGTGCGCGACCTGGCCTGAGCGACGCCGGTCACGTCCGCAGGAACGCGGCTCCCGTCCGCATGCGCGCGACTAGCGTGGGCATGTGAGCGAGGAGCGGTTCGTCCCGCGCGAGGATCCGCGCCCCGACGACGTGCACTGGCCGGTCGCCCAGTGGCCTCCCGGCCCCGACGTCCATCTCCGGGGGACCTGGGTCGAGCTCACTCCCACCACGACCCGGGACGCCCACGGCCTTCGGCTCGCACTCGACCACGACCACGTGTGGCAGCACCTCGTCGGCGGGCGCCTGCCCGACGACGCGACGGCTGGGCACTGGGTCACCGAGGTGCTGGACCGCGGGTGGTTCCCGTGGACCGTCCGGCTGCGCCGGAGCGTCGGAGGGCACCCGGCCGGCACCGTGGTCGGTTGGTCGAGCTACCTCGAGATCTCGCCCAAGGACGCCCGGCTCGAGATCGGCAACACGGCCTACGACCCGAGCGTGTGGGGCACGGTGGTCAACCCCGAGACCAAGCTGCTGCTCCTCTCCCACGCCTTCGACGACCTGCACATGGGCCGGGTGCAGCTCAAGACCGACATCCGCAACCACCGCTCCCAGCAGGCCATCGCCCGGCTCGGCGCGCACTACGAGGGCGTGCTGCGCCGCTACCAGCGCCGGGGGGACGGCACGGTGCGCGACACCGTGCTGTTCTCCATCGTGGCCGAGGACTGGCCCGTGGTCCGCCGCGACCTCGATGACAGGGTGTCGGCGTACGACGCCCTGGCCTGACACCCTGCAGCTCCCGCCGGATCGCCCCGGCGCCTACCCTGGGTCCGCCACCCGAAGGAGCCGCCATGACCACGCCCGTCACCCCCGACCCCGCCGCCGGAGCCCGCGTCCGCGAGCTCGACCGCGCCCACGTCTTCCACTCGTGGTCCGCGCAGGCGGCACTGGACCCGATGCTGATCGCCGGCGCCGAGGGCTGCTACGTCTGGGACTACGACGGCAACCGCTTCCTCGACTTCTCGAGCCAGCTGGTCAACACCAACATCGGCCACCAGCACCCCAAGGTCGTCGCGGCGATCCAGGAGCAGGCCGCACGCCTGGCCACCGTCGCGCCGCAGCACGGCAACGACGTGCGCGGCGAGGCCGCCCGCCGGATCGTCGAGCTCGCGCCCGACGGCCTCGACAAGGTGTTCTTCACCAACGGCGGCGCGGACGCCAACGAGAACGCCATCCGCATGGCCCGGCTGCACACGGGTCGCCGCAAGGTGCTCAGCTTCTACCGCTCCTACCACGGCAACACCGGCGCCGCGATCGTCGCGACCGGCGACCCGCGCCGGTGGCCCAACGAGTACGCCGACGACCACGTGCACTTCTTCGGTCCGTACCTGTACCGGTCCTCGTTCTGGGCGACCGACGAGCAGCAGGAGTCCGAGCGCGCCCTCGCGCACCTCGAGCAGGTCATCACATTCGAGGGGCCGGGCACCATCGCCTGCATCCTCATCGAGACCGTGGTCGGCACCGCCGGGGTCCTCGTGCCGCCGCCCGGCTACCTCGAGGGCGTCCGCGCGCTCTGCGACAAGCACGGCATCCTCCTCATCCTCGACGAGGTGATGGCGGGGTTCGGCCGCACCGGTGAGTGGTTCGCCTTCGACAACTGGGGCGTGCGACCCGACCTCATCACCTTCGCCAAGGGCTCCAACTCCGGCTACGTCCCGGTGGGCGGTGTCGTCATCAGCGACCCGATCGCGGCGACCTTCGACGACCGGGTCTTCCCGGGCGGGCTGACCTACTCGGGGCACCCGCTCGCCTGCGCCTCCATCGTCGGCTCCATCGACGCGATGAAGGAGGAGGGCATCGTCGAGAACGCCAAGCGGATCGGCACCGACGTCCTCGGCCCAGGCCTGCGCGAGCTCGCCGAGCGCCACCCGGTCGTCGGCGAGGTGCGCGGTCTCGGTGTCTTCTGGGCGCTCGATCTCGTCAGCGACCGGGCGACCCGCGAGCCGCTCGCGCCCTACGGCGGCTCCTCGCCCGCCATGGGCGCCCTGGTCGCCGAGTGCAAGAAGCGCGGTCTGCTGCCCTTCACCAACTTCAACCGCCTGCACGTCGTCCCGCCGTGCACGATCGCCGACACCGAGGCGAAGGACGGCCTGGCCGTCCTGGACGAGGTCCTCACGCTGGTGGACGAGCACTACACGGGCGCCTGACCCCGCGGCGCCGGGCCCGGTCCATCGCGATCCGCCCGGCGCCGGCCGCGGCTGCGGCAGGATGACCGCCATGACCTCGGAGCCCGACCCCCTCGACCACGCGACCCAGCGCGCCCTCGCGGTCGCGCTGTTCAACCGCGTGTGGGACCTGCTCGACCGCGGCGACGCCCGCAGCGGCGAGCAGACCGACGAGATGATCGACGCGGCGCACACCAGCCGCTACCTCTGGCGGCGCATCGGGGGCACGGAGCAGGCGATCGTCGGCGAGTGGCAGATCAGCCGGGCCTACGCCGCAGCAGGCATCGGCGGTGAAGCCGTCCGTCACGCGCTCACGGCGCAGCGCCTCCTCGACCTCGACCACGACCCGGCCGTGTCCGACTGGCTCGCCGCCTCGGTGCAGGAGGGCATCGCGCGCGCCTACCTCGCCGACGACAAGCCGGAGGCGGCCGCGCTCGCACACAGCGCGGGGCGTGGTGCGCTGGCCGACATCGCCGACGCCGAGGACCGCGCCCTCATCGCCTCGCAGCTCGACGAGCTGGGCATCGGCTGACCCACCGGTGACGCACCTCCCCGCCCGGGAGGGGGGTCGCCTAGGCTCCACGACCGTGAAGGTCCTCGTCCTCGGCTCCGGAGCGCGCGAGCACGCCCTGGTCCGCTCCCTGCGCCTCGACCCCTCCGTGACCGCGCTCCACGCGGCGCCGGGCAACGCCGGCATCACCGCCGAGGCGATCGTGCACGCCTGCGACCTCACCGACGCCACCGCGCCCGTGGCGCTCGCGCGCGAGGTCGACGCTGACCTCGTGGTCGTCGGGCCCGAGGGGCCGCTCGTCATCGGCGCGGCGGACCGGCTGCACGACGCGGGCTTCGCCGTGTTCGGGCCGTCCCGGGAGGCGGCCCGGCTCGAGGGCAGCAAGGCCTTCGCCAAGGACGTCATGGCCGCGGCCGGGGTCCCGACCGCAGCCGCCCGCGTCTGCGACGCGGTGGCCGAGGTCGAGGCGGCCTTCGACGCGTTCGGGGCGCCCTACGTCGTCAAGGACGACGGGCTCGCCGCGGGCAAGGGGGTCGTGGTCACCGACGACCGCCGAGCGGCGCTCGAGCACGCCGTCGCCTGCCTGGCCAAGGACGGCGGGCGGGTCGTCGTCGAGGAGTACCTCGACGGCCCCGAGGTCTCGTTGTTCTGCCTCACGGACGGCACCAGCGTGGTGCCGCTGCAGCCTGCTCAGGACTTCAAGCGTGTCGGCGACGGCGACCTCGGCCCCAACACGGGCGGGATGGGCGCCTACTCGCCCCTGCCGTGGGCGCCGGCGGATCTCGTCGACGACGTCGTCCGCCGCGTGGTCCAACCGACCGTGGACGAGCTGCGCGACCGGGGCACCCCGTTCGTCGGGATCGTCTACGCCGGCCTCGCGCTCACCTCGCGCGGGCTGCGCGTGATCGAGTTCAACGCGCGCTTCGGCGACCCGGAGACCCAGGTCGTGCTCGCGCGGCTCGTCACGCCCCTGGCCGGGGTCCTGCACGCCGCCGCCACCGGGTCCCTGGCCGACCTGCCCCCGCTCGAGTGGCGCGACGACGCCGCCGTGGTCGTGGTGGTCGCTGCCGAGAACTACCCCGGTCCCCCGGTGACGGGCACCCCCATCGCGGGGCTGACCGAGGCCACCGCCTCGCCCGACGCCTACCTCCTCCACGCCGGTACGGCGCACGGCGCGGACGGTGCTGTCGTGAGCGCCGGCGGGCGGGTGCTCTCGGTGGTCGGCCTCGGGACGGACCTGCGGGAGGCGCGGGAGGCGGCGTATGCGGCGGTCGACCTCGTCGACCTGCCCGGATCGCACCACCGCAGCGACATCGCGCTCGCCGCCGAGCTCGGCGAGGTCCGGGCGCCGTAGCGGCGGCCCACCCGTCGGTCGCGCCGGCGCTGGACCTGAGAGGATGGGGGCCACGCCGTCCCTGCTCGCGAAGGTCGCTGCATGCCCAGCACGCCTCTCATCCCCGACGTCCTGGCCTCGCGCTACGCCTCGACGGCCATGGCCACGATCTGGTCCCCCGAGAACAAGATCGTCCTCGAGCGTCGGCTGTGGGTGGCCGTCCTGCGTGCGCAGCGCGATCTGGGCATCGAGGTCCCCGACGGGGTCGTCGATGCCTACGAGGCCGTGGTGGACCAGGTCGACCTCGACTCGATCCGCGAGCGGGAGAAGGTCACCCGCCACGACGTGAAGGCGCGCATCGAGGAGTTCTCCTCGCTCGCCGGGCACGAGCACGTGCACAAGGGCATGACCAGCCGTGACCTGACCGAGAACGTCGAGCAGCTCCAGGTGCTCAAGTCCCTGGAGCTCGTCCGCGACAAGACCCTCGCCGTGCTCGCGCGGCTGGCCAACCACGCGATCGACTACGACGAGCTCGCGATGGCGGGCCGCTCGCACAACGTCGCGGCCCAGATGACCACCCTCGGCAAGCGCTTCGCGAGCGCTGCCGACGAGACCCTGGTCGCGCACCGACGGGTCTCCGAGCTCATCACGCGCTACCCGCTCCGAGGCATCAAGGGTCCGGTGGGCACCGCCCAGGACATGCTCGACCTGCTCGACGGCGACGCGTCGCGGCTGACCGAGCTCGAGGACCGCGTCGCAGCCCACCTCGGCTTCGCCCACGTGTTCACCAGCGTCGGGCAGGTCTACCCGCGCTCGCTGGACTACGACGTGCTCTCGGCGCTCGTGCAGCTCGCGGCCGGACCGTCGTCGTTCGCGACAACGGTGCGTCTCATGGCCGGCAACGAGCTCGTGACGGAGGGGTTCAAGCCGGGGCAGGTCGGCTCGTCCGCGATGCCGCACAAGATGAACTCCCGCTCCTGCGAGCGGGTCAACGGGTTCGCGGTCATCCTGCGCGGCTACGCGTCCATGGCCGGGGAGCTCGCCGGGTCGCAGTGGAACGAGGGCGACGTCTTCTGCTCGGTCGTGCGCCGCGTGGCGCTGCCCGACGCCTTCTTCGCCATCGACGGCCTGCTGGAGACGTTCCTGACGGTCCTGGACGAGTTCGGCGCCTTCCCCGCGGTGGCCGAGCGCGAGCTGCGCCGCTACCTGCCCTTCCTCGCCACGACGAAGATCCTCATGGCCGCGGTGCGCGCCGGGGTCGGCCGGGAGACCGCGCACGAGGTCATCAAGGAGCACGCCGTGGCCGTGGCGCTGGAGATGCGCGAGCGCGGTCGCGACACCAACGACCTGTTCGACAGGCTTGCCGCCGACCCGAGGCTCGGCCTGACCCGCGAGCAGCTCGAGGACCTCGTCGCCGAGCCGATCGAGTTCACCGGGGCGGCCCGGGAGCAAGTCTCCGCGGTCGTGGACGAGGTGGAGCACCTGCTCGCCGAGCGGCCCGAGGCGGCCGTCTACGCGCCCGAGCCCATCCTCTGACCTGGGCATCGACCGTCGGCCGCCGCGGGACGACCCGGCCCGGACGGATAGGGTCGCGGCCGTGAGCGACGCCGTCCCCCAGCAGATCCCGGCCCCGGACTACGACCTGCCGGAGGGCTACCGCCACGCCTACTCCGGCAAGGTCCGCGACCTCTACGAGACGCCGGACGGGCGGATGCTGTTCGTCGCGAGCGACCGGATCTCGGCGTACGACTGGGTGCTGCCCACCCCGATCCCGGACAAGGGCCGCATCCTCACCGCCATGTCTCTGTGGTGGTTCGACCGGCTGACGGGCATCGTGCCCAACCACGTGGTCACCACCAACGTCCCCGCGGCGGTCGCACGCCGCGCCATGGTGTGCGAGCAGCTCGACATGCTCCCGGTCGAGTGCGTCGCGCGCGGCTACCTCGCCGGGTCGGGCCTGGTCGAGTACGACGCCAGCCGCTCGGTGTGCGGGGTCAACCTGCCCCCGGGCCTCAAGGACGGCTCGAGGCTGCCCAAGACGATCTTCACCCCGGCCACCAAGGCGGCCGTGGGCGAGCACGACGAGAACGTCACCTTCGACGAGGTCGTCGCCGCGATCGGCCAGGACGAGGCGCAGACCCTGCGCCGGCTCACCGTGGCCGTCTACGAGCGGGCGGCCGGGATCGCGGCGGACCGCGGCCTGATCCTCGCCGACACCAAGCTCGAGTTCGGGACCCGTGCCGACGGCACCGTGGTGCTCGCCGACGAGGTGCTCACCCCCGACTCCAGCCGCTACTGGCCCGCCGACCAGTGGGAGCCCGGTCACCCGCAGGCCTCCTACGACAAGCAGTTCGTGCGCGACTGGCTCACGTCCCCCGCCTCCGGGTGGGACCGGCACTCGGGGGAGGCGCCGCCGCCTCTCCCCGACGAGGTCGTGGAGCGGACCCGGGACAAGTACGTCGAGGCCTACGAGCGTCTCACCGGCAAGCGCTTCGCCTGATCAGGGGTGGTCGGGAGGGGGAGGCGACCCGGGTAGGATCGGGCGTACCGCCTGACCCCTCCCCACTGGAGCGCTCCGTGGCCCGCGTCGTCGTCGACGTCATGCTCAAGCCCGAGATCCTCGACCCGCAGGGCAAGGCGGTGGAGGGGGCCC
>JAHECT010000032.1 GCA_024641605.1 Micrococcales bacterium | reverse complement strand
CGCCGCGGCGGCGCGCAGCGCGGCGAGATGGGCATGGGCGTAGCGCGGGGCGGCCTCCCCGCTCGAGTGCGCGGCGAGCAGTTCGCGCGCGGCCCCGGCGAGCAGGTCCCGGCTCTGCGCCGGCACGGGTGGGACCGGGCGGGGCCCGGCGGGGTGGGGTCGGGTCGGCGGGGGTGCGGAAGTGGTGGCCATCGATGTCGCCTCCGGTCAGTCGAGGGAGCGGGCGAGCCGCCAGCGGGCGGCGGGACGGGGCTGGGAGCGGTCAGGGTCCTCGGTGTCGGGGATCTCGGGGTCGGGGATCTCGGGGTCGGGCAGGTCGGCGTCGAGGACAGGCAGGTCGCGGACGAGGTCGTAGACCCCCACGACGGGTCCGGCCGTCGCCTCGACCCGCCACACCTCGCGCTCCACGGCGCCCAGGGCACCGGCCACCGAGCGCGGGACGGACGGACCTCCCGAGGTGCCCGGTCCGGGACCGGTCCACCAGGAGCCGCGCTCGATCCAGTGGGCGAGCACCACGCGGACGAGGTAGACCCGCCCCCGCCACCGGAACCGGACCGGGACGCGGCCGCGGGAACCGACCTCGATCGGATCGCCGTACCGCCGCATGCCGTTCCCTCCTCTGCTGCGCTCTTCGCACCACCAGGACACGAGCCGTCGGGGGAAGGCGACCGGGGCCGGCGCGGCCGGAGCGCTTCCCCACGCTCGCGACCGACGCCGGCCCGACGCGTCGGCGAGGGCGTGGAGACCGCGAGAACCCCACGACCGCGCCGATCGCGCCGTGTCGACCGGTGTCCGCCCGACCGCCGGATGGTGGTCGATCGAACACCTGTTCGAACAATCACCACGGTAGCCCCCACCCCCGACAGCGCGTCAAGCCCCTACCCTCGGCGCATGGATCCCCGGGGCGAGGCCCTCCCGCACCTCGCGGTCAACGCCGACGGCACCCTCGCCGGCGGGGCCGACGTCACCGGCCTGCACCCCGGTGCGGCCCGGGTCGCGACCGCGCTCGCAGCGCTCGGGGTGGCCGGGCGCGTCCGCGAGCTGCCCGACCGGGCGGCGACCGCCGCAGCAGCCGCGGAGCTGCTCGGCGTGGAGATCGGGGCGATCGCCAACTCGCTGGTCTTCGACGCCGACGGCCGACCCCTCCTCGTGCTCACCTCGGGGGCCCACCGCGCCGACACCCTGGCCCTCGCCGGCATCGTCGAGGCCAAGGCGGTGCGCAAGGCGTCCGCCGACGTCGTCCGGTCCGCGACCGGGCAGCCGATCGGCGGGGTGGCGCCCGTCGGTCACCCCCGGCCGCTGCGCACCCTCGTCGACGTCGACCTCGCCCGCTACGACGTCGTCTGGGCTGCGGGCGGGCATCCGCACTACGTCTTCCCCACCACCTACGACGAGCTGCTGCGCATCACCGCCGGCGAGGCCGCCGAGGTCGGCGAGCGACCCGCCTGAGCGGCCCGACCACCGGAGCACCAGGAGCGGGCGGCTAGGGTCGGCAGGCGATGAGCGTGCGCGTCTACACCGGACCCCATGCCGACCGTGGTCGCGGTCGCCGGGGCGGGCTGCTCCGTGCGCTGCCCTGGGTCCTCGCCGGCGCCACGATCGCCGCCCAGATCGCCTGGCCGCTGACCTCGGGCACCACCCGCGGCCTGCTCACGGTGGCGACCGTCGTCCTGTTCTTCCTCACCAGCGCCTCGCACGCGCTGCTCACCCGCGGTGTCGCGTGGACGGCGGGCTGGTTCGTGACCAGCGCCGGGATCGGCTTCCTCGCCGAGCTCGCCGGCACCCGCACCGGACTCCCGTTCGGCTCCTACGACTACGCCGACACCCTGGGCCCGACCGTCGCGGGCGTCCCCGCAGTGATCCCGCTCGCCTGGGCGATGATGAGCTACCCCGCGCTGCTCGCGGCGCGACGCCTCTCGAGCGGACCGCTCCTCACCCCCGTCGTGGCGGCGGTGGCCCTCGCCTCCTGGGACCTCTTCCTCGACCCCCAGATGGTCGCGGAGGGCCACTGGACGTGGACCGTCGAGGGCCCGACCCTGCCCGGCATCACGGCGATCCCGGCGCAGAACTTCGTCGGCTGGCTGCTCGTGTCCCTCGTCATCATGCTCGTGCTCGACCGGCTCCCCCGCCGTCGCACCGACGGGGCGGAGGGCGACGTCGTCCCCGCCGTCATGTACCTGTGGACCTACGTGTCCTCGATCCTCCTCAACGCCGTCTTCCTCGGCCGCCCGGCCGTCGCCGTCTGGGGCGGCGTCGTCATGGGCCTCGTCGCCGTCCCGTACGCCTACGCGCTGTGGACCGGACGCGACTGACCCGCGGCGTGGTGGCCGCGGCGTCGCTGGGGGCCTGTGCCGCGACCGTGCACACCGCCTACAACCTGCGCGTCCTGCGCACCCCGTCACCGGTCCCGCCGCCCGTGGGCGAGCGGGTGAGCGTGCTCGTGCCGGCCAGGGACGAGGCCGCGCGCATCGGCCGCTGCGTGCGCGCCGTGCTGGCCTCGGTCGGGGTCGCGCAGCTCGAGGTGCTTGTGCTCGACGACGGCTCGACCGACGGGACCGCGGACGTCGTCCGCGAGGCTGCTGGCGGCGACCCGCGCCTGCGGGTCCTCGACGGCGGCCGGGGCCTGCTGCCGCAGGGCTGGCTCGGCAAGCCGTGGGCCTGCGCACGCCTGGCGGAGCAGGCCACCGGCGACGTCCTCGTCTTCCTCGACGCCGACGTCGAGGTCGCGCCGCAGGGCATCGCCGCCACCGTCGCACTGATGCGGGGGGCCGGGCTCGCGGCCGTCTCGCCCTACCCGCACCAGGAGGCGCACGGCGTGCTGCCGCGCCTGGTGCAGCCCCTGCTGCAGTGGTCGTGGGCCACGACGCTGCCCCTGCGCCTGGCCGAGACCTCCCCGCGTGAATCGCTCGTCGCCGCGAACGGCCAGCTGCTGGCCGTCGACGCCGCCGCTTACCGGGACGCGGGCGGTCACGCGGCCGTCCGCGACCTCGTCCTCGAGGACATCGGGCTGCTGCGAGCGCTCAAGCGCTCGGGCCACCGCGGCGTCGCCGCCGACGGGACCGAGGTGGCCACCTGCCGCATGTACGACAGCGCGGGGGAGCTCGTCGACGGCTACGCCAAGTCGTTGTGGTCGGCGTTCGGGTCCCCCGCCGGATCCGCGGGCGTGGTCGGGGGGCTGTCCTTGCTCTACGTCCTGCCGGCGGCGGCGGGCCTGCTCGCGCGGGACCGGCGCACGCGCGCCTGGGGCACCGTCGGGTACGTCGCGGGCGTGACGGGCCGGGCGCTCGTCGCCCGACGCACCCGCACCCCGGTCGTCCCCGACACCCTCGCCCACCCGGTCTCCGTGCTCGCCTTCGGCGCGCTCGTGACCGAGTCGTGGCGGCGCAAGCGCGCCGGGCGTCTGACCTGGCGCGGTCGCACGCTGCCCTGAGCAGGGAGCCGACCGGGCCAGCGCCTAGGCTCGCCGTCGTGGCTGGGGTGGTCGTGATCGGCGCGGGGATGGGTGGCATGGCCACCGCGGCGCGGCTGCGCGTCAAGGGCCACGACGTCCTCGTCCTCGAGCAGTCGGGCACCTACGGCGGCAAGCTCGGGACCGTCGAGCACGACGGGTTCGTCTTCGACACCGGCCCGTCGCTGCTCACGATCCCGGCCGTGTACCGCGACCTGTTCCTCAAGACCGGCGGCCCCCTCGAGGACAGCGTCGAGCTCGTCGACCTCGAGCCCGCCTTCGGCTACCGCTTCGCCGACGGCACCCGCGTGGACATGCCGGGGGTCGGCCCGGGCCGCTGCGCGACGGTGCTCGGCGAGGCCCTGGGCGGCACCGCGGCCGAGGACTGGCGGGCGTTCCAGGCCCGCGCCGGCGCGATCTGGCAGGTGACCCGTCGGCCGTTCCTGGAGTCCCCGCTGACCGGGCTCGGCGACCTCGTCCCCCTCGCGCGCAACGTGGGCGACGTGCGCACCGTCGCGCCGTTCACGACGCTGCGCTCGCTCGCGCGCCGCCACCTGCGCGACCCTCGCCTGGTCACCCTCGTCGACCGCTACGCGACCTACGCCGGGTCCGACCCGCGCCGGGCCCCCGCGGCCCTGGCGACGATCCCGTACGTGGAGCAGACCTTCGGGGCCTACCACGTGGCGGGCGGTGTGCGACGGCTCGCCGACGCGCTGTACGAGCGCACCCGGGAGCGGGGCGTGACCTACCGGTTCGACACCGACGTGGTCGAGGTGGCGCTCGCCGGCGGCTCCGCGGCGGGCGTGCGCCTCGCCGACGGCTCGACCGTGCCCGCCGACGTCGTCGTGGCCAACGCGGACGCCACCCACCTCTACCGCGACCTCGTGCACGACCCGCGTGCGACCGCCGCCCTGCGCCGGCTGCGCCGCGCCACGCCCTCGCTGTCGGGCTTCGTGCTGCTGCTGGGTCTGCGCGGCCGCACCCCGGGGCTGCGCCACCACAACGTGTGGTTCCCGACGGACTACGACGCCGAGTTCGACGCGATCTTCGGCCGGCGGGCGCACCCGGTCGACGACCCGACCGTCTACGTCTGCGCGCCCGACGACGACGCGATGCGGCCCGACGCCGACCACGAGGCGTGGTTCGTCCTCGTCAACGCCCCCCGGCACGGGACCGACGGGGAACGCGGCACGATCGACTGGACCGAGCCGGGACTGGCGCAGACCTACCGCGACCACGTGCTGGAGGTGCTGGCCCGCCGCGGCACCGACGTGCGCGACCGGATCGTGTGGTCGAGGGTGCGCACCCCGGCCGACCTCGAGCGCGACACCAGGGCGCCCGGCGGTGCCATCTACGGCACGTCGAGCAACGGGCCGCGCGCGGCGTTCCTGCGCCCGGCCAACCGCTCCCCCGTGCCCGGGCTCTTCCTCGTCGGCGGCTCCGCCCACCCGGGCGGAGGCCTGCCGCTCGTGGGGATGTCCGCGGAGATCGTGGCCGGCCTCGTCGGCCGGGCCTGACCGCTCGAGCGCACGGGCCGCGCGCCGGTCAGCGCAGGCGGCGGCGGACGACGACGAGCAGCTGCACGAGCCCGACGGCTCCCACGACCACGAGCGCCACCGCCCCGGCACTTGCCCATGCCTCGGCCGCATCGGGATAGATGCCCGCGCCGAGAAGGAACATCGCGACGACGATCACCCGCGTCGGGCGCTCGGCGACCGTGATGATCCCGACGTCGTCGAGGCCCACCGCGGTGGCGCGGGCCCGCATGTACTCGTGCGTCACGAGCAGCACGGCCGCGGCGAGGCACGTTCCGGCGGGTGCGCCGACGAGCCAGAGCGCCAGGACGTAGAGCAGGTCGCTGAGCCGGTCGACGACGGAGTCGAGGACCGCACCCCACCGTGTGACCCGTCCCGACAGCACCGCCACCGCGCCGTCCACCGAGTCCAGCAGGCCGGAGGCGGCCACGACCAGCGCGGCGAGCAGCACCCACCTGTCCCCGAGCGCCGCGAGCCAGACCACGACGCCGGAGGCGACCAGCCCCAGCAGGGTCACCACGTCCGGAGGCACCCCGAGGCGGGCGAAGGGCCGGGCGAGCGCGTGGACGGTCACCAGCCACGGTCCGACGAGGCGCGACGAGCGCGGGTCGTAGCCGCCGTGCAGCTCCTGCCACCGGTCGAGGTACTCCTCGCGGCCGAGGACCTCGCGCAGCATCACGCGCCTCACGCCGTGGGGCCGAGCGACCACGTGACCGTGACGGAGGCGAGCACCTGGCCCTCCCCCGCGTCAACGGGCACCGGGCCGGACTCGGCCATGGCCCGGACGGCCCGGGGCGAGGGGGGACCGCCGACCGGCCCCTCGACGAGGTGGCGGACCTCGCCGAGCGCGACGCCCGCGAGGGCGGCGTACTGCTCGGCCTTGGCGCGCGCGTCCGCGTAGGCCTCGTCGCGGGCCCGCCGCTGCAGCGCCGAGGGGTCGCGGTGGGTGAAGGAGATGCCCTCGACCCGCGCGCCGTCCCCGCCCGCGTCGACCGCGGCCACCAGCACGGTCCCGACGCCCGCGAGCTCCCCGAGGCGGACCGTCAGGGACAGGGAGGCCTCGTAGCCCGCGACCGTGGGCCAGGGGTCGTGCACCGGAGCCAGGGAGACGTGCGTCGTGGCGAGGTCCGTGTCGGCCACGCCGGCACGCAGCACCGACTCGCGCATCGCGGACATCGCGTAGGTCGCGCGCGCCGTGGCGTCGCTCGGGCTCGCCGCACGGGCGCTGGCCGCGAGCCGCAGCTGCGCCTCGTCGTAGGGCGCTGCGACCTGCCCACGGCCGGTGACGGTGACGGATCTCCCCATGGGCCGATCCTGCCCCACGGACGGCCCGCCCGCCCTCAGACGCGGGCGCTCAGACCGAGGTTGGCGTAGATCTCGCGCGAGGAGGTCGACCGGTTGAGCGTGTAGAAGTGCAGGCCAGGCGCCCCGGCGTCGAGCAGCGCGGCGCACAGCTCCGTGGCCACCTCCACCCCAAGGTCGTGCACCGCGGCGGGGTCCTCCCCGACCGCGCGGAACCGGTCGGCGAGGTCGGCGGGGAAGGCCGCTCCCGACAGCACCGAGAAGCGCTCGATCTGCGACAGGTTCGTCACCGGCATGACGCCAGGGACGATCGGGATCGTGACCCCCGCCGACCGGGCACGCTCGACGAGCGCGGTGTAGTCGCCCGCCTGGAAGAAGAACTGCGTGACCGCGAACTGAGCCCCCGCCTCCTGCTTGGCGGCGAGCACGCGCGCATCCTGCTCGAGCGAGCTCGACTCCGGGTGACCCTCGGGGAACGCGGCCACGCCGACGGAGAAGTCCCCCAGCGACCGCACGAGCCGGACGAGCTCGTCGGCGTGCTGCAGGCCGTGCTCGTGCGCGGTCCACGGCGTGCCAGGTCCGCCTGGCGGGTCCCCGCGCAGCGCGAGCACGTTGCGCAACCCGGCGGCGGCGTAGGAGCCGATGACCGAGCGCAGCTCGGCCACGGTCGCGCCGACGCACGTCAGGTGGGCCATGGGCAGGAGCGTGGTCTCCTCGAGGATGCGCTGGGTCACGCGCACCGTGCGGTCACGCGTGGTGCCGCCGGCGCCGTAGGTCACCGAGACGAACGTGGGTCGCAGCGGCTCGAGCTCACGGATCGCCTGCCAGAGCTGGCGCTCGCCCTCATCGGTGCGCGGCGGGAAGAACTCGAACGAGAAGCTCCGCTCCCCCGCAGCAAGCAGCTCACCGACCGAGGTGGTGACGGGGGGACCGGGCATGCGGGAAGGGTACGTCGTGCTGCGGGACCCACCCGTCCTGGTCCGCATCCTGGACCCTCCCGGGGATGCCTCGTCGCGGGTGCCCCCCTAGCCTGGCCACCATGACGAGCCGCTCCCCCCTGGACGCCGAGGACCTGCGGGTGCGGGTGCAGAAGCAGCTCGACGACTTCCTCGCGGCGCAGGTCCCCCTCCTCGACGACGTGAGCCCGGACCTCGCCCCGCTGGCCGAGTCGATCACGGACCTGCTGCGCGGGGGGAAGCGGCTGCGGCCCGCGTTCGCGTACTGGGGATGGCGCGGGGCCGGCGGCGCGGACAGCGAGGAGGCGGTGCGGGCCGCGACCGCGCTGGAGCTCCTGCAGGCGTGCGCCCTCATCCACGACGACGTCATGGACGGCAGCGACACGCGCCGCGGAATGCCGGCGGCGCACCGACGCTTCGCCACCCTGCATCGCGGCAACGGCTGGCTGGGGTCCTCGGAGGGGTTCGGCGTCGGCGCGGCGATCCTCCTCGGCGACCTGTGCCTGTCCTGGGCCGACGAGCTGCTGCTCACCTCGGGGCTGCCCGTGGACGCGCTCGGGCGCGGCAAGGGCGTCTACGACCTCATGCGGACCGAGCTCATGGCGGGTCAGTACCTCGACCTCCTCGAGCAGGCACGGGGCGGCGGGAGCGAGGCGCGTGCCATGCGCGTCGTGCGCTACAAGTCCGCGAAGTACACGATCGAGCGACCGCTGCACCTCGGCGCAGCCCTCGCCGGCGCGCCGGAGGCGGTGACGGTGGCCTACTCCGGCTACGGGCTCCCGCTGGGCGAGGCCTTCCAGCTGCGCGACGACGTCCTGGGCGTGTTCGGGGACCCGGCCCAGACGGGCAAACCCGCGGGCGACGACCTGCGCGAGGGCAAGCGGACGGTCCTCGTCGCGGCGGCCCTCGACGCCGCATCCCCGGCGCAGTCGACGCTGCTCCGTCGCCACCTGGGCGACCCGTCGCTCGACGCGGAGGGCGTGGACGCGCTGCGCGAGGTGATCACCGACACCGGGGCGCTGGCCCACGTCGAGCGCCTCATCGACGCCCTCATGGACCAGTGCGCCGCCGCCCTCGCGGCGGCCCCGATCGACGACGACGCGCGCGCCGTCCTCGGCGACCTCGCCCACGCCGCCACCGCCCGCACAGTCTGAGCGGTCGCCGACGGGCGGGAGGCACGTCGGCTCCCTAGGCTGGGACCATGCTGAACCGCTCCCCCCGCACCGTGACCGGCCCCACCGACCACGTCGTCGTGGTGGGCGCGGGCCTCGCGGGGCTGTCCGCGGCGCTGCGCCTGGCCGGCGCCGGGCGCGAGGTCACCGTCGTGGAGCGCGAGGCCGTCCCCGGGGGCCGGGCCGGCCTGATCGAGGACGCGGGCTTCCGGTTCGACACGGGACCGACGGTGCTCACCATGCCCGACCTCATCCGCGACGCCTTCGCCAGCGTCGGGGAGGACCTCGAGGACTGGCTCGAGCTCATGCCCGTCGAGCCGCTCTACCGCGCGTTCTACCCCGACGGGTCCCAGCTCGACGTGCACTCCGACGTCGACGCCATGGCCGACGAGATCGAGCGGGTGATCTCCCCGGGCGAGGCCGCCGGATACCGCCGCTACGTGGACTTCGTGTCCCAGCTCTACCGCTACGAGATGCGCGACTTCATCGACCGCAACATCGACTCGCCGCTGGACCTCATCAGCGAGAACTTCGCCCGCCTCGTGGCGATCGGCGGCTTCCGCAAGCTCACGCCCAAGGTGCGCCAGTACCTCTCGGACCCGCGCACGGAGCGGCTGTTCTCCTTCCAGGCCATGTACGCCGGGCTCTCGCCGCAGGACGCCCTCGCCATCTACGCCGTGATCGCCTACATGGACTCCGTCGCGGGCGTCTACTTCCCCAAGGGCGGCATGCACGCCCTCCCGCGCGCCATGGCAGCCGCGGCCGAGAAGCACGGCGTGAAGTTCCGCTGGTCCACCGAGGTGACCCGGGTCGAGACCGAGGGCGCCCGCGCGGTGGCCGTGCACACGGCCGACGGCGAGCGGATCGCGGCCGACGTCGTCGTGCTCAACCCGGACCTCCCCGTGGCCTATCGCGAGCTCCTGGGTCGCGAGCCGTGGAGCGTGCGGCGCCTGACGTACTCCCCGTCGTGCTTCCTGCTCCTCGCCGGCTCGAGCGCAACGTACTCGCAGACGGCGCACCACAACATCCACTTCGGCCGCAGCTGGGACAAGGTCTTCCGCGAGCTCATCGACGAGCGTCGGCTCATGACCGACCCGAGCATCCTGGTCACCAACCCGACCTACTCGGACCCGTCGCTGGCACCCGAGGGCAAGCAGAGCTACTACGTGCTCTTCCCCACCCCCAATCTCGACGCGGACATCGACTGGCGCGAGATGGGTCCGCGCTACCGCGACGAGGTGGTGCGCACCCTCGAGGAGCGCGGCTACGTCGGCTTCGGCGAGGGGATCGAGGTCGAGCACGTGACCACACCGGCCGACTGGGCCGCCCTCGGGCTCGAGCGCGGCGCCCCGTTCGCCGCCGCGCACTCCTTCCTCCAGACCGGGCCCTTCCGCCCGTCGAACCTGTGGGGGGACAACGTCGTCTTCACCGGCTCGGGGACCCAGCCCGGCGTCGGGGTGCCCATGGTGCTCGTCTCCGGGCGCCTCGCGGCCGAGCGGATCACCGGTCGCGACCCGTCCTACGCGCCCACCTACCTGCGCTGACACGCCTGCGAACGCGGCCCGACCCGTCCGCCGCGGCGGGTGCTGAGCCGGATCGTGACCCTGGACGGGAGTGGTCGCCCCGCGGTCGCGGGTACCCTCGGTGATCGTGGCCGCCGTCGAACCCGACCGCGGACCCGCAGCGGCGGACCCGGGTCCTGCCTTCACGTGGCGCTACGCCGTGCCCGGTCTCATCGGGACCACGGTGCTGGCGATCGGGGCGTTGGGGGTGGGCTGGGTCCCGCTCGACGGGTTCGCCGACATCCCCCTCGTCGCCTCCTGGCGCGACGAGGGCGAGTTCGTGTCGCGGGCGTTCGTCATCCTCGGCGGCGCGGTCCTGCTCCAGGCCTGGCTGGTCATCGGCGGCGACGTCATGTCCGGGCACCTGCACAGCGTGCGACGGCTCGGGGCGATCCTGGCCGCCTGGATCGTCCCGCTCCTCCTCGTCCCGCCGCTGTTCAGCCGCGACCCCTACTCGTACTACGCCCAGGGCAAGCTCCTGCTCAACGGCGTGGACCCCTACTCGTCCGGGGTGTCGTCGATCCCGGGCTGGGCTGCCGACGGCGTCGACCCCATCTGGCAGAACACCCCGACCCCGTACGGCCCGCTCTGGCTCGCCTTCTCCCGCGGCGTTGCCGCGCTCGTGGGCGACAACCCCTACCTCGCGGTCATCGCCTTCCGGCTCCTGGCCGTCGCCGGCGTCGTCCTGCTGGCCGTGTTCGTGCCACGGCTCGCGTTCCACCACGGGATCGACCCGAGCAAGGCGCTGTGGCTCGGCGTCATGAACCCGCTCGTGCTCATGCACTTCGTCGCCGGCGCCCACAACGACGCGCTCATGGTCGGGCTCATCGTGGCCGGGTTCGCGCTCGCGGTCGAACGGCGCGTGGTCCTCGGCACCCTGCTCGTGGTCCTGGGCTCGATGATCAAGCCGATCGGGCTGCTGGCGCTCCCGTTCGTCGGTCTCGTCTGGGCGGGCAGCCGGTCGACGTGGGGACGACGGTGGCTCACCTGGGCGAAGGTCATCGCGATCACCCTGGTCGCCTACGTGGCCCTGTCCCTCGTGGTCGGCGTCAACGCCGGCTGGCTGCGCGCCCTGACCACCCCCGGCGAGGTGCGCACGTGGCTCTCGCCGCCGACCGCGATCGGGATGGCCCTGGGCAACGCGCTCGACGCCATCGGTCTCGGCAACCGCACCGACGGGCTCGTCACCGCGTCGCGCCTGGTGTTCATGCTGGCCGCCGTGGCGATCGTCGCCTGGCTGGTGCTGCGCCCGGAGGGGCGCAGCCCGGTCCGCGGCGCCATGCTGGCGTTCCTCACCGTGGTGACCTTCGGTCCGGTGCTGCAGCCGTGGTACCTCCTGTGGGTGCTGCCGCTCGCCGCCGCCTCGGGCGTGCGCCCGCGCGAGCTGCG
Source organism: Micrococcales bacterium (assembly GCA_024641605.1). GTDB lineage: Bacteria > Actinomycetota > Actinomycetes > S36-B12 > CAIYMF01 > Longivirga. Next base: position 6,309 of record JAHECT010000032.1, on the reverse strand, counting down.
CTGGGTCCTCGTCGGCGTGGCGCTGTTCACCCTCTACGGCCTGTGCGAGCCGACCGCCTCCGCGGACAGTCTTCTCGAGCTCTCCGACGGGGTCGCGCTGCTGCTCGCCGTCGGCGCCGTCGGCGCAGCCGTGAGCGCGTCGCCGCGGGAGCGCGCCCTCCTGTTCGGCGAGCCGGTCGACCACGGCCTCATGCCCGAGGACGCACCGTCGCGCGCCCGATGGGAGCAGCTCGTGGTCCGCGGGGCCGCGGCGTGAGCGACCTCGAGACGATCGCCGCGGCACCGTCCACGGGTCGGCGATCGCGGCTCGAGGCCGCCGTGCTCGCCGTCGTCGATCCCGCCGCACGCCTGTTCGACCGCTGCCTGGGCGCAGGATCGCCCTGGGGCGGCCTCCGGCCCGGACGGCGCGTGCTGGTCGGGTGGCTGGTCACCCGGGCGCTCATGCTCCTGCTGCTCGCCCTCACCCAGCAGACGGTCATCAACGACGTCCTCTACTACGTCGCCAACCTGACACCGCTCGCGGACGGGGGCGACCTCGCCCTCGTCCTCGACGAGTACCCGTTCCCGGTGATCGCCCTGCTCGGCCTTCCGTGGCTGGTCGCCGGGGGCAACGAGCTGCTCTACGCCCTGCTCTTCGTGACGCTCATGCTGGCGGTCGACGCGGCCTTCACGATCCTGCTCTTCCGCCGGGCCGGGCACCGCCAGGACGCCGCGGTGACGCTGTGGCTCGCTTCGGCGCCCCTCATGGGCCCGCTCACGATCACCCGGTTCGACCTCGTCCCCGGCGTCCTCGCCGGTGCCGCGGTCCTGCTCGTGAGCAGCCGTCCGCGCACCGCCGCCGTCCTGGTGGCCGTGGGTGCGGCGCTCAAGCTCTGGCCGGCGGTCCTCCTCCCCGCCCTCGCCGCCCCCACCCGCACCCGGTGGCGCGTGGTCGCGGCCGCCGTCGCGTCCGGGCTGGTGATCGTGGCGGCCAGCATCGCGATCGGCGGGCTCGACCGGCTGCTCTCGCCGCTGGCGTGGCAGGGCGACCGGGGCCTGCAGATCGAGTCGATCGCGGCCCTGCCTCTCATGCTCCTGTGGTCCGTGGCGCACGACCCCTGGGTCGTTGACTTCACGCGGTTCATCACCTCGGAGGTGGCCGGCCCCGGGGACCGGCTGCTGATCCTGCTGGCGACCGTCGCGAGCGTCGGCGCCGTCGCGTTCATGGCCGTCCTGTGGGTCCGCGCCTGGCTGCGGGGGAGGTCGGTCGACGCCGAGACCGTCGGCTGGCTGATGCTCACGAGCATCGGCCTGCTCATCGTCACGAACAAGGTGTTCAGCCCCCAGTACCTCCTGTGGCTGACCCCGGTGGCGGTGGCGATGGTCTCGGTGGCGCCGCGGCGCGACAGCGGCATCCGCCGCTTCACCGTCCTGCTGCTGCTCGTCGGGGTCCTGACCCAGCTGATCTACCCGACCCTCTACCTGTGGATCTCGGAGATCTACTGGGCCAACCCGCTCGGCGTCGCGCTGCTCGCGCTGCGCGACGTCGCCCTGATCGGCTTCGTCGTCTACACCGCGCGGCGCGCATGGGCCGACACCCGAGACCCTGCGCGGGTCGTCCGACCGGACCGCGTCAGTCGCTGAGCCGGCCCTCCTCGCCGCCCTCGTCCGGCTCGTCGGCGAGGTCCACGACGCCGAGCTCGTCGTCGTCGGGCAACGCGTGCGGATGCTCGTGCGCCACGAGATCAGGCACGTCCAGGTCGCCCTCGCCGAGGATGAGCACGCCGCCCGCGGCACCGTCGCGCGTCCACGCCGCCGCGGCACCCGTGAGCACGTCGAGCGCCGTGGCGAAGTCGCGCGGTGCGTCGTCGGCCAGCTCCTGCCACCGGGTCCACAGCACGAGGACACCGCCGGCACCGACGAGGTCGAGCTCGCCGAGCGACTCCTCGAGCGCGTCCCAGTTCATGCCGAACCACTCGGGGAAGCCGAACGCCTCGGAGCAGAGCTCGAGGAAGCCCGCCCGGTCCTCGACGTCCGAGCAGTCGAGCACGATGCACGACCAGCCACGCTCGTCGGCGGCGGACTCGAGCTCCTCCACGCCTCGATCGCTGCGCCGCACGCCGGAGAAGGTGTCGATCGGATCCATCACTGACCTCCGGAGACGACCTCGCGGAACGAGGCGTAGTGGTCGTCGGTGTAGTAGCGCTCGCCGTTCTCGCCGGCGACGATCCGTCGCGCGCCCCGGTCCGACGAACCGGGGGTCTCCACGGTGTACTCGCGATAGTGGCCCGACGGCTCCGGGGGGAGGATCCCCTCCCGGTTGCCGAACGTGGAGCCGTCCTTCGCGTACGGGAAGGGCCCGCCCGACCCGATGAGCCGGAGCGTGTCGACCGCCTCGGCGGGAAGCTCCGCGACGGTGACGACGTCGAGACCCGACACGGCCGACGCGGGGGCCAGCGCCGACGTGTCCGGGACGGTCCCGGTCGTCGTCGCGGCGGGGGCCCCGCACGCGGCGACGAGGGAGAGCACGGCGGCGACGAGGAGGAGGCGGAGGGCGGCGGTCAGCGGCACGGCCGTATCGTGGCACGGCCGGGTGCGCGCCGGTGCGCCTTCGATGCCAGGATTGCGCCTGTGAGCAGCCGTGACCTCGACCTCGCCGGGATCACCGATCCGTCGATGCGAGCCTCGTACGAGCGCTGCCGCCAGCTCAACGCCGCGCACGGGAAGACCTACTACCTCGCGACGCTCCTGCTCCCGCCGGCGAAGCGCCCCTATGTCCACGCCCTCTACGGCTTCGCCCGCTACGCCGACGAGATCGTCGACGACCTCGCCTCCACCCTGACCGAGGAGGAGAAGGCCGACTGGCTGCGCTCGTGGGGCGAGCAGTTCTTCGCCGACCTGCGACGGGGACGCAGCGACGACGACGTCTGCCGCGCCGTCGTCGACACCGTGCGTCGCTGGGACATCCCGGTGGAGCACTTCGAGGCGTTCCTGAACTCGATGACGATGGACCTCACGGTCACGGAGTACCCGACCTACGACGACCTCTACGAGTACGTCTACGGTTCGGCGGCCGTGATCGGCCTGCAGATGGTGCCCATCCTGGAGCCGACCGCGCCGGAGGCCTACGACCGCGCCAAGGACCTCGGCGTCGCCTTCCAGCTCGCCAACTTCGTCCGCGACGTGGGCGAGGACCTCGAGCGGGGACGCGTCTACCTCCCGCTCGACGAGCTGGCCGCCTTCGGCGTCACGCGCACGGACCTCGAGCGCAGGGTCGTCACGCCCGACATCCGGGCCGCGCTGGAGTTCCAGATCGCCCGCGTGCGCGAGCTCGAGGAGGCGTCCCGCCCCGGGATCGCGCAGCTGCACCCGTCCTCCCAGCCGTGCATCGAGGCGGCGCGGGTCCTCTACTGCGGGATCGTCGACGCCGTCGAGGAGATCGACTACCAGGTGTTCGACCGCCGGGCGACCGTCTCCCGGGCCCGGCGGATCCGAGTGGCTCTGCCCGCCTGGCGGGCCGCGCGGCAGGCCCGTCGCCGCTACGGCGAGGGCCACCCGCACGGACTGCACCCCGTAGCCTGACCGGCACGGCCGGTAGTCCGCCGCGCCGCAGTCGGGAGGGGCGCCGTGACGCAGTACCTGATCTTCTTCAACCAGCAATGGGTCGGTGACCACTCGGCCGAGTGGTTCGCCGGGCGGGGCCCGCTCGCCAGGGCCGTCGTCGAGGACATGCGCGCAGCCGGCGTCCTGGTCTTCGCCGGAGGGCTCGAGGAGGAGCTCGACCAGGCCTTCAGCGCCGACGCCACGAGCGGGGAGCTCACGTTCGTGGACGGACCGCACCGGGTCACCGACGAGCACCTCGGCGGCCTCACCGTGATCGACGTCCCCGACGAGGCCGAGGCGCGGCGCTGGGCCGGCCGGGTGGCCGAGGCGTGCGGCTGGCCGCAGGAGGCCCGGCCGTTCAAGCCGTGAGAGCCGGAGCGGGTGACCTCACTCGGCCTGACCGGGCATGCGCACGCGCGGTGGACCCGAGTACGGCGTGCGCTGCACGCCACGGCGTCCCCACCAGACCCACAGGACGAGCGTGAGCACCACCATCGCGAAGCCGAACAGGAGGTCCTCCACCGGCGCGAACGCGATGCGTCCGTCGCCCAGGAACGGCGGCGGACCCTCCACCGGGCTGGACGACCCGATGATCTGGTCCCCGTCGTAGCGCACGATCCCGAACCCGGTCAGCAGCCCGTTGGTGACCAGCTGGAAGAAGACCACGATCGCGTAGGCGGTCCAGAACGCCCGCCGGCGCACCAGCCGGGTCCGGAAGACCCACAGGTCGAGCACGACGACGGCGACGACGCCGAGGACGGCGAGCTGGGTGTAGCTCACGGGCGCTCCTCGTCGGGGTCCTCGGTCCGGACGCCGTCCTGCACGCTTCCCGGCGGCTCGTCACCGATCTCCCACCGCTTCACCGAGCGGACCGCCTCGAGGGTGAGGACCCCGGCGACCGGGACGATCGCGAAGAAGAGCACCTCGTCGAGGGGAAGGCCCCCCGGGAACACGACCCCCGTGGTGCGCTCCGGGTCGAAGTCCCAGTGCCCGGAGGCGATGGCGTACAGGTCCCACACGATGAACACGGCCATCACGGGCACGACGGACAGCAGGAGCCTGCGCCAGCGCGCGTAGACCCGCGTGCGCAGCACCACCTCGAGCCATCCGGACCCGAGCAGGACGAACACGAGGACGGCGACGTAGGACAGCTGGCTCACCCGAGCGCCTGCTTCCCGTGGTCCCAGGAGACGACGCGCTCGACGTCGAGGCGCAGCGCCCGCTGCTTGACCGCACGCTCGCGGTAGGCAGCGCGCACCTGGCCGACGTGGCCGGGATCGAGCCCCTCGTACTTCACCATCAGGCCGGCCACGATCTCGCAGATGCGGTCCACGTCCTCCACGATGCTCACCCGTCCGGTGAGCTGGACCCCGCGCAGCTCCGCGTAGCGCTCGCCCGCCTCTACGAGCGCGGCGAACCGTGGGTCGCGCTCCAGGTTGCGCACCTTCTGGCTCGCGGCGTAGGTCCGCATCCAGACGACGTCGTCGTCGAGAAGGAACCACATCGGCACGGGGTCGGGCACGCCGTCGGGCCCGGTGGTCACCAGCACCATCGTGCGGGCCGTGCCGAGGAACTCGGCCACCTCAGCCGGGCTCAGGGCGATCGCCGCGCGGTCGTGGGGCACGGCTCCATCCTGCCCCGGCGGATCGCACCGCGCGACGGGTGACGCGCCCGCCCGGCGACCGGCGGCCCGCGCGAGCGGCCGTCCGGCACCGCTCCCGGCGTGAGCAGCCCCACGGCGCGGCGGCCCGGAACCGCGAGCGGCCGATCGTAGACTCGTCGATCGTGGAGACCTCTGCCGACACCCGGGTCGCCGACGCTATGGTCGGCCGTCTGGTGGACGGCCGCTATCTCGTCGAGCGGCGGCTCGCGCGCGGCGGGATGGCCACGGTGTACGAGGCCATCGACCAGCGGCTCGACCGCACCGTCGCGCTCAAGATCATGCATCCCGGGCTCGCCGAGGACGCCGCGTTCGTCAGCCGGTTCCAGCGCGAGGCGAAGTCGGCCGCGCGACTGACCGACCCCCACGTGGTGGCCGTCTACGACCAGGGCGAGGACGACGGCAGCGTCTACCTCGTCATGGAGTACGTCGCCGGCCGCACGCTGCGCCAGGTGCTGCGGGAGCAGGGTCGCCTCTCGGCCGAGCAGGCCCTCATCGTGCTCGACCCGGTCCTGCAGGCGCTCGATGCCGCCCACCGCGCCGGCTTCGTGCACCGCGACGTGAAGCCGGAGAACGTGCTCATCGCCGACGACGGCCGCGTCAAGGTCGCCGACTTCGGTCTGGCGCGGGCGATCTCGGCGGCGACGTCGACGGCGGCCACCCAGGGCATGCTCATCGGCACGGTCGCCTATCTCTCGCCCGAGCAGGTCGAGCGCGGCATCGCCGACGAGCGCAGCGACGTCTACGGCGCCGGCATCCTGCTCTACGAGATGATGACCGGGTCGGTCCCGTTCGCCGGCGAGACCCCGCTCGCGGTGGCCTACCAGCACGTCAACGCGGCCGTCCCCGCGCCGTCCGCCGTCCGCTCCGACATCCCGCCCCAGGTCGATGCCGTCGTCGCCCGGGCCACGGCCCGCGACGCGGACGAGCGCTACCCGTCTGCCGCGGCGTACCTCGCCGACGCCCGGGCGGTGCGCCAGGCCCTGCCGCCGCCGCGCCCCTTCGGCGACGCGGACGGCCACGTCACGCTCGTCGTCCCGCTCCCCGGAGCCGCTCCCGGCCCGGAC